>CALUOB010000039.1 GCA_944322175.1 uncultured Coriobacteriaceae bacterium | reverse complement strand
ACCACCAACCTGGAGTTCTCGCGCTGGGGAGGCGTCTTCGGCGACGACCAGATGGCCGCCGCCGTCATCGACCGAGTCGTCCACCACGGCAGGCTCATGCAGTTTAGAGGGGAGTCGTACCGGGTGCGCCATGCGCTCATGCAGGAGGGGTAGCCGCTCAAAAATTACTGCTCAAATTGCATGCCCATGCTGCTCAATTCCTAATGCACATTCTGCTCAAAACTACTTGACTAAATACACCGCTAGATTCCCGCTTTTGTGCAAGCAGCCTGTTCCGCATAGGCCGGCCTTCGGGGGCCGGCCTCGCTTTGTTCCGATCCCCCCTGGCCCGCGTCGGTCCGCTCTCTTTCGCGGGAAACGGGGGTTTCCCGGGGAGGGCGGGGTGTTCCCGGAGACGGCGGGGCCCCGAGTCGGGGCTTCTCCGGGCGCCGCCGCCCGTCTGCTCGCGGATGCCGAGGGGAGCCGCCGTTTCCCGTCAAAGCTGTCGCTCCCGGCGGGGCGGAGGCCGCCCGAAGGGGACCCGGGCGACCGGAAAGGCGCCGATCCTAGTCCGCTCCCCAAGTTTCGACGGTTATTCGAGTGCTTTTCGGGACTTGCCGAGTAGACCGAGATCGGTCAACGCCCTGACCTGCGGAAACGCTGGCCGGAGACCCCGGTCTGCCCGGGGTTTCCTCAAAAGTACTCGAATAACCGAAAAAACCTGCGGGAGCCGGCGTGCATGAACCGGTTTATCTTGCCGCAGCGGGCCCCTGCCCGGCGATGCCGGGCCCGCGCCCGACGGCGCGGCGCCCCGCGCTCGGCAGCCGACGCCGCGATTCCGACAAAACGGCGGGCCAAAGTGTCGGAATCGTGGCGTCGGCGGCTGCTGATTGTCGGAAACGTGGCGTCGGGTGCTGCGAGTTCTTGGGATCGTGGTGTCAGCTGCGGAGGCAAGGTCGTTTGCGACAGCGGGCCAAGGCGATACCGTGTTTCAGGGCGCAACAGCCCTGAAACACGGGGGAGGGGCGAGTGGCGCTGCGCGCCGGCGCCTTGTACCATGGGGCATTACCTGAGCGTTCTCAACCTGGCGGAAGGGATGTCGACCAATGGCGCGTGTGTTTAACTTCTCCGCCGGCCCTGCGGCTCTGCCCGAGACGGTGCTCAAACAGGCGCAGGCCGAGCTTCTTGACTTTCATGGTAGCGGCATGTCGATCCTCGAGATGAGCCACCGTTCTGTCACGTACCAGCGTGTTATCGACCACGCCGAGGAGTCGCTCCGCTCTCTCATGGACATTTCCGATGAGTACGCGGTCCTGTTCTTCCAAGGTGGTGCCACGCTGCAGTTTGCCGGTGTCCCCATGAACCTTATGTACTCAGGTCGCGCAGGTTATTACATCTCGGGGCATTTTGCCCAAGCTGCATGGCGCGAGGCGTCGAAGTACGGCGAAGCGGTGGTGCTCGGCTCGAGCGAGAAGAGCTCCTTCGACCATATCCCTGCGCTGGGGGAGGGTCTGGACCCTGTATTCAGCCCCGTTACTTGGTGCGCTCCCGACATCGACCAGTCCCTCGATTACGCCTACATCTGCGAGAACAACACGATCTTTGGCACGGAATGGCACGAGCTGCCCAACACGGGCGCCGTTCCGTTGGTCTCCGACGTTTCGTCGTGTTTCTTGGCCAAGCCGGTACAAATGGAGCGCTATGGGCTTCTGTACGCGGGCGCCCAGAAGAACGCCGGCCCGGCGGGCGTGACGATGGTGATCGTGCGCCGTGATCTCATTTCCGACGGACCTGCGCTCGATTACTGCCCGTCCTATCTTGACTACGGCACGCAGGACGCCAAGGGTTCCATGCTCAATACGCCCAACACGTTTGGCATCTACCTGTGCGGGCTGGTGTTTGACTGGATTGCCGAACAAGGGGGCCTCGCTGCCATGGAGAAGCGCAATCGCTCCAAGGCGAGCCTCATCTACGGTGCCCTGGACGACAGCTCTCTGTTCCGCGGTACTGCACGCCCCGATTCGCGCTCCATGATGAACGCAACGTTTACCACCGGTGATGCGGCGCTCGACGCGGAGTTTGTCGTCGAAGCCGAGAAGCACGGGCTCGTGGGCCTCAAGGGCCACCGTTTGGTCGGCGGCATGCGTGCGAGCCTGTACAACGCCGTTCCCTACGAGGCTGTCGAGGAGCTTGCGTCGTTTATGCAATCCTTTGAGGCGGATCATTCCTCGGCGTGTTGTAGCGACCGGCGATCTTTGTAGCCTGTCGACGGACAGGCCTTTCCCTCGTACTTCTCGAACGGCAAGCACTCTGGGCTGCGCCCTCGCGCAAGCCGTATCCCAACACAGTAGCTAGGAGCTCATCATGCGCCATATCAAAACAATCGACGACATTGTCAAAGACGGCGAGGTCGACTTCGGCGACGGCTACGCGTTTGTTGAGAACGCCTCAGATGCCGATGCGATTCTCATGCGTTCCACCGACCTGCACGGCTACTGCCTGCCCAAGAGCATCCGCGCCATCGCGCGCTGCGGCGCGGGCGTGAACAACATCCCGATCGAGGAGTACGCCAAGCAGGGCGTGGTGGTGTTCAATTCGCCGGGTGCCAATGCCAATGCCGTCAAGGAGATGGTCGTCTGCATGATGATCCTTTCGAGCCGCGGCATCGTGCAGAGCATGGAGTGGGTGCGTGCCAACGCCGACGATCCTGACATTATGGCCGACGCAGAGAAGGTCAAAAAGGCTTTCGTCGGCCAAGAGCTGCGCGGCAAGCGCGTGGGTGTCATCGGTCTGGGCAACGTCGGCTCCAAGGTCGCCAACGCCTGCGTGCAGCTCGGGATGGACGTGTACGGCTACGATCCGTTTATTTCGGTCGAGCACGCCTGGGAGCTCTCGCGCGACGTGCACCGCGTGGGCACGCTCGAGGACCTGTGCCGCGGCTGCGACTACCTGACGCTCCACGTGCCCAGCAAGGCCGACACCATCGGCATGATCAGCGTGGAACAGCTCGCATCGCTGCGCAAGGGCGCCATTCTCATCAACTTCGCACGCGAGACCATCATCGATGAAGACGCCGTGTCTGACGCTCTGCATGCTGGGCAGCTGTCGTGGTTTGCCACCGACTTCGCCACGCCCAAGACCGTGCTCATGCCCAACACCTTCGTGACGACGCATTCGGGCGCTGGCACGAGCGAGGCGGAGGCAAACTGCGCCGATATGGCGATCTCGGAGCTCAAGGACTATCTCGAGAACGGCAACATCGCGCACTCGGTGAACTATCCGAGCTGCTCGATGGGCAAGGCGCGCGCTGCGAGCCGCGTTGCGTGCCTCCATGCCAACAAGCCCAACATGATCGGCCAGATCACTGCCATTCTCGCCAAAGACAACGCCAACGTGCAGCGCATGGTCAACGAGAGCGCCGGCGCCAACGCTTACACCATGTTCGACACCGACGAGCATTTGGACCAGGAGACCATCGAGGCCCTGAAGGACATCCCGGCGATCTATCGCGTACGAGTCATTAAGTGAGAAGGTCGGGGTCGTCCTCGGGGCTGGGCGGCCGGCGCGGAGCCTCCCGGTGGGAGCGCCGCACATGCGCGCTGTTGTCCCGTCCCACCGTCGGCCCCGTGCGGACCCGCCGTTCGATTCCGCGCGGGCGCCGCGGTTCCGGCAGTCCGCCGCCACCGTACCGACAAATCGAAACGACCGGCGCCACGGTTCCGACACTTTCGGGCCTGGTTTTGTCGGAAACGTGGCGTCGGATGAGCGGCGGGCGCTTCTCGCAGATTTTCCGCAGCCCCGCGCTCATGATGCGGACCCAGGCGGACGTTTGGGCACGTCTCTTGTTTGGGGCTGCTCGGTCTGTCTCGCATTGATGTCTCGCATTGGGAAGGGTTTGGGTTTTCCAGCTTGTGGGTACGGGCATGTGCTGCCGCTTCCTGGGGTATGCTTGGGTGAGCCAGGCGCGGGGGCGTCGGGCGTTGAGTTTGAGGAGGACCTATGCAGATCCATCCCTTTGCGGCGGTGCGGCCGTTTGCCGGCAAGGCGGCCGAGGTGGCGGCGCTTCCGTACGACGTGTTTGACGAGGACGAGGCACGCGCTTACGTGCAGGACCGTCCTCATTCCTTTTTGAACATCGACCGGCCCGAGACGCAGTTCGCGCCCGGTGCCGATCCGTACGCGCCGCGCGTGTACGGCAGGGCGCAGGCCATGTTCGAGGCGTGGCGCCGCAACGGCATCTTCACGCAGGACGAAGGCCCGTGCTTCTACCTGTACCAGCTGAGCGACCCCGAGCCTTCTGCCGACGATACGCGCGAGAAGACCGGCGGGCTGCCGCACGGGTGGTCGCAGACGGGCATCGTGGCGTGTTGCGCGCTCGACGATTTTGCCGACGGCGTGATCAAGCGTCACGAGAAGACGCGCGAGGAGAAGGAGCTCGACCGCATCCGTCACATCGACGCGCTCGACGCCCAGACGGGGCCCATCTTCTGCACCTTCCGCGACGAAGAAGCCGTGGCGGCCTGCATGGCGCGCTCCATGGAGGCGGACCCGCTGTACGACTTCGTCGATGCGGACGGCGCGCGCGAGCGGGTGTGGCGCGTGAGCGAGCCGTCGGAGCTCAGCGCCTTTGCCGCGGCGTTCTCGCATGTTCCCTGCGCGTATATTGCCGATGGGCACCATCGTGCGGCATCGGCCGTAAAGGTTGGCCTGGCGCGACGCGACGCCGCCGTGCAAAGCGGCTCCTACACGGGTTGCGAGCCGTTCAACTTCGTGATGACCGTGCTCTTCCCGGCAAGCGAGCTCACGGTGCTCGCGTACAACCGCGTGGTGGCCGACCGCGCGGGTCTTACCGCCGGCGAGCTGCTCGACCGCGTCGCCGAGGCGGGATTTGCCGTCGAGAAGTCTGACTCAGCCGTTGAGCCGGGGTGCCGCCGTAGCTTCGGCCTCTTTACCGCGGGGTCGTGGTACCTTCTCACCGCTGGCGAGAAGCTCTGCGCCGCCGCCGACGCCGCCGACGCCGCCGACGCGCTCGACGCTTCGCTGCTCCAGCGCGCGCTTCTCGATCCGGTGCTGGGTATCGAGAACCCGCGGCTCGATGCGCGCATCAGCTTCGTGGGCGGTATCCGCGGCACACGGGAGCTCGAGCGCCGCGCCGGTGAGGATGGCGTGGCGATCACGTTGCACGCCACCTCGGTCGAAGAGCTCATGGCCGTCGCAGATGCTCGCCTGCTCATGCCGCCCAAATCAACGTGGTTCGAGCCGAAGCTCAGAAGCGGCCTGTTTGCGCACCTGATCTGAGCCGCGCCGCGCCGGGGCGTCCCCGGCCGCGCTTCTCGCCCGTGTCCCTTGCGTCGGCGCTGCGCGGCGCCGCAATCAACAGCAGAACGGCCTGAGATTGTTTGAACATCGTAGTATTTTTCTCGCCCCCGCTTCCGGACGCTCGGGAAGCGGGGGCGCTCACGTATAATGCTGGCGCTGAGACATCGTGACACGCGCCGTGCGGGCTGACGCTGCGCGCGGTGGGGAGGGGCTATCCATGCGGGCACAGAAGGCTGAAGGCACGAAGGACCTGATCGGGCGCGAGATGCGCGCCTGGCAGCGCATGCAGGAGGTCGCGGCCGAGGTGTTCGGCCCCTATGGGTTCGAGCCGGTCGAGACGCCCGCCATCGAACAGGTCGACGTCTTCGTGCACGGCATCGGCCAGTCGACCGACGTCGTGCGCAAGGAGATGTTCCGCGTGTTCTCCGGCGCCAACCTCGAGCGCGTGCTCGCCGAGGGCACCGACGCCAAGCTCAAGCCCAAGCAGCGCCTGGCGCTTCGCCCCGAGGGCACCGCGGGCGTGGTGCGCTCGGTGGTCGAGAACAACCTCGTGCCCCAGGGGTCCGCGCCGTTCAAGGGCTACTACGCCGAGGCGATGTTCCGCGGCGAGCGCCCGCAGAAAGGGCGCCTGCGCCAGTTCCACCAGGTGGGTATCGAGTGGCTGGGCGCTTCCGACCCGGCTGCCGACGCCGAGTGCATCATCATGCTGATGGAGTTCTACAAGCGCTTGGGCTTTGACCTCTCCAACCTGCGCCTGCTCATCAACTCCATGGGCGATCCGGCGTGCCGTCCGGCCTATCGCGACAAGGTCCGTTCCTTCATTCTCGATCACGCCGACGAGATGTGCGACGAGTGCCGCGAGCGCGCCGAGCTCAACCCGCTGCGCGCGTTCGACTGCAAGAACGACCACTGCCGCGAGGTCATGAAGGGCGCGCCGCTCATGCGCGACGAGCTCTGTGACGACTGCCGCGCCCATTACGAGCAGGTCAAGCGCTATCTTGACGAGGCGGGCATCGCTTACGTGGAGGACCCCACGCTCGTGCGCGGTCTCGACTACTACACCCGCACCGTCTTTGAGGTCGAGGCACCGGGCGCCGGTGTCGGCTCCATCGGCGGAGGCGGTCGCTACGACGGCCTCGTCGAGCTCGAGGGCGGCAAGCCCACGCCGGGCGTCGGCTTTGCCGTGGGTTTTGAGCGCATCATGCTCGCCCTCGAGGCGCAGGGCGTCGACCTCGGTGCGGCCGAGAAGCGCCCGGTGTACGTGGCGGCAACTTCGCAGGCGCTGCGCGGCAACGTGTTCAGCCTGTGCCACGCCCTGCGCGCCGCCGACATTCTCACCGAGGCCGACTACCAGGGCCGCTCGCTTAAGGGCCAGTTCAAGCAGGCTGACAAGCTCGGCAGCGCGCTTATCGTCGTCATCGGCGAGGACGAGCTCGCATCCGGGTCGGTGAAGGTGCGCAACATGGTCTCCCACGAGGAGGAGCTCGTTGCCCTCGCCGACGCACCTGCGCGTATCGCGGCGCTTCTCGCCGAGTAGGGGTGCCGGCGGTGGCGGCGAACGATCAGACATTCTCGCTGGCGGAGTTTGCGGACGCGGTCTCCGCGGTCCCGGGCTCCGCTCTGCCCGAGCGCTTCTCGCCGGCTCAGAGCGTGCCGGCTCTGAGCACCTGGCTCGGATCCGAGGAGGGCGGCTACGAGGCCATTACGAGCGAGCAGCGCCTGGCGCTCGACGAGCTTCTCTCCAACACGTTCTCGTCGGTGCTGCGCGTTGAGGAGCAGTCGCTGCAGAACCGCATCACGGCCGGACTCACGATGACCGAGATTCACGCCATCGCCGCCATCGGGCTGCACGAGTCGCACAGCATGAGCGAGGTGGCCCAGCGCCTCTCGGTCACGCTCGCCACGCTCACCACCACGATGAACAAGCTGGTGCGCAAGGGCCTCGTTGTCCGCGAGCGCTCAGAGGAGGACCGCCGACGCGTTATGGTGCGCCTCACGAGGCGCGGCCGCGAGGTGTGCCGCGCGCACAGCCTCTTTCACCGCCACATGATCAAAGAGGCGCTCTCGACCCTCACGCCCGAGGAGGCGCAGGTGCTTGCTAAGGCGTTGTGCAAGGTCAAGAGTTTTTTCGACGTGCAGAAGTAGCCCGCGCCCCAGCGTTTTGAGCTTGTGCGTTCTGTGATGGTGTGTTAACAGTCCGCGAACGGTCGGTTGCGACCGGTGAGCGGTATTTGTTTACGGAGCAAGATAGATCCCGTCGCGGAAACTATGTCCCGTAAAGGAGCTGCCGTGAGCGAAGAACGCACCGCTCTGCGCGCGGACGGGTGCCTGGCGCCCGCCGTTGCGCTCGAAGCGTACGACGAGGAGGGCCTGCCCGAGCGCCTGGACGGCGATATGAAGCTGTTCCACCGTCTCGTGCGCACGGTTCTCTCCGAGTACGACCCCGAGCTGCTCTCGCTGTTCGACGAGCTGCTCGGTTACTCCATCGAGGCCAGTATCGAGGCTTCCCCTCACCCCGAGCGCGATCCCGACCGCAGCCGCGAGGGCTTCGAGAAGGCCGCGCACCTTATCGCTGAGCTGCCGGTCGAGCAGGGCCAGCTGCTCATGCGCGCCTTCGCCACCTTCTTCCATCTCGCCAATCTCTCGGAGGAGAACTACCGCGTCGTGCAGCTGCGCGAGCGCGAGCGCTCCGTGGGGTCCGACGCCGCCGTCGATCCCGTCAACGAGCTGACGGTTGCCTACAAGAAGCTTATCGACGAGTGCGGGCTTGCGCGCGCCAACGAGCTTCTCGGCAGGCTCGAGTTCCGTCCCGTCTTTACCGCGCATCCCACCGAGGCGCGCCGCAAGGGCGTCGAGGGCAAGATCCGCCGCATCTCGGAGCTTCTGGAGAAGCGTCCGCTGCTGGGCGGTTCCGATCTTGCCGAGAACGAGCGTCGCATGCTCGCCGAGATCGACGCGCTGTTCCGCACTTCTCCGGTTGCGGTGGCTAAGCCCACACCCGTGGAAGAGGCCGACACCATCATCGACATCTTCGACAACACGCTGTTCCGCGTGATCCCGAAGGTCTACCGACGCTTTGACGACTGGGCGCTCGGCGACAAGGCGGGTACGGTGCCTCCGGTGTGCCCGGCGTTTGTGCATCCCGGCAGCTGGATCGGCTCCGACCGCGACGGCAACCCCAACGTGACCGCCAAGGCGAGCCGCGAGGTTGCGCTCAAGTACCGGACCCACATGCTCACCGCCCTGGCCGACGAGACGCACTTCGTGGGCCGCAACCTCACCCTCGAGGCGGGCGCTACCAAGCCCTCCGACGAGCTGGTAACGCTGTGGAACCATCAGATCGAGATGAGCGAGGCCATCACGCAGCGTGCCGAGGGCATCTCGCGCTCCGAACCGCACCGCGCGGTGATGCTTGTGATGTCCGAGCGCCTGCGTGCCACGATCGTGCGCAACGCCGACGTGATGTACGCCTCGGCCGACGAGTTCTTGGACGACCTGCGCGTCGTGCAGCGCTCCCTGGCCGCCGCCGGTGCCGTGCGCGCCGCCTACGGTCCGGTGCAGACGCTCATCTGGCAGGTCGAAACCTTTGGCTTCCACATGGTCGAGATGGAGTTCCGTCAGCACTCCGTGGTGCACAGCCGCGCGCTCGCCGACATCCACGACCACGGTCTGCACGGCGAGAACGGCGAGCTCCAGCCCATGACGCGCGAGGTGCTCGACACCTTCCGCGCCATCGCCGCCATCCAGCGCAAGAACGGCTTTAAGGCCGCGCACCGCTACATCATCTCGTTCACCAAGTCGGCCCAGAACGTGCGCGACGTTTACGAGCTCTGCCGGCTCGCGTTCGCGCATGCCGAGGACGTTCCGCAGATCGACGTGATCCCGCTCTTCGAGCAGCTCGAGGACCTGGAGGGCTGCACCGACATTCTTGACGCCATGCTCGAGATTCCTGCGGTGCAGGAGCGCCTCAAGCGCAACGGCCGCCAGATGGAGGTCATGCTCGGGTACTCCGACTCGTCCAAGGACGCAGGCCCCACTACGGCGGCGCTCGCCCTGCACGATGCTCAGGCGCGCATTGCCGCTTGGGCCGAGGAGCACGGCATCGACCTCATGCTCTTCCACGGTCGCGGCGGTGCCGTGGGCCGCGGCGGCGGTCCGGCAAATCGCGCGGTGCTCGCTCAGCCCAAGGGATCGGTGAACTGCCGCTTCAAGGTCACCGAGCAGGGTGAGGTCATCTTTGCCCGCTACGGCGACCCGGTTCTCGCACGGCGCCACATCGAGAGCGTTGCCGCGGCGACGTTGCTCAACTCCGCGCCGAGCGTGGAGCGTACCAACACCGAGATGACCGAGAAGTACGCTAATATGGCCGCCAAGCTCGACTGCGTGTCGCGCGAGCGCTACCTCGATCTTCTGCATGCGCCGGACTTCGCGCAGTGGTTCTCCACGGTCACGCCGCTTGCCGAGGTGGGCTTGCTGCCCATTGGCTCGCGCCCCGCCAAACGCGGTCTCGGCGCCACGTCCCTCGATGACTTGCGGGCGATTCCGTGGGTGTTCTCGTGGTCGCAGGCTCGCATCAACCTGGCTGCCTGGTACGGTCTCGGTACCGCTTGCGAGAAGCTTGACGACATCGAGCTTTTGCGCGAGGCATATCGCGAGTGGCCGCTGTTCTCGACGTTTATCGACAACATCGAGATGTCGATCGCCAAGACCGACGACCGCATCGCATCGCTGTACCTTTCGCTCGATGCGGAGCACCCTGATCTTGCCGAGAAGGTGCTCGTTGAGATGTACCTCACGCGCGAGTGGGTCTTGAGGATCGTGGGCGACGACTGGCCGCTTGAGCACCGCCACGTGCTCGGCCGTGCGGTGCGCGTGCGCCTGCCGTATGTTGACGCGCTTTCGGTCGGTCAGGCTGTTGCGCTGCGTCATCTGCGCAACGACGAGGGTCTCACTCCCGAAGAGCGCCAGCGCTACCTCTACTTCATCCTCTGCACCGTCTCCGGCGTTGCAGCGGGCCTCCAAAACACGGGGTGATTGACGCTTCGCTCGGGTCCGACGCTGCGGCCGCGTCTGGCGGTCAGGCTGGCCCTCACTCGTCGAACATGACTCGGGCTCGACGCTGCGGGCGCCCTCGCTTTCGCGTGCATAACCTGGTCCGCTTTGAGGCCGGCTCCCTTCGGGGAGCCGGCCTCGCTCTATTCCAACCGGCCTGCGGCGCGCATGCCCGGAGTTTCCGCGGCGAACTGCTCAAAAAATCAGATAATCAGTCTTTTCCGGCGCCGGGGGCCTCCGGGCGCATGCATCCGTGCGCGTTCGCCCAGGATGCGGATATGGCTATATGCGACCGCCCCGCCCTAGCCGCCCAGAAACGACTTACTATCTGATTTTTTGAGCAGTTCCGGCCGAAATAGCGGAGCGACCGCCGCGCGGGGCGCGGCCTCTCGGAGGCGGGGCTGCCGTCGACGGCCCCGGTCGCCGCCGGAGCCGGGCGGCGTTTGACCCGCGCTCGGTCACCCACGCCACGATCCAACAAAACGAGGGCCCAAAGTGTCGGAAACATGGCGTCGGTGGTTGAGGATCGTCGGAATCGTGGCGTGGGTCGCAGAAGGAGCACCGATCTTTCGCAGAAAAAGCGCCGCGCCCCCTACGGGAGAGGTGCGCGGCGCAAGCGTGCGTGTGGCTAAGATGCTTACGTTATGCGATGACGCTGCCCGAGGCATCGACGCGGTAGGGCATTGCCCAATCAGCGTGATTGGAGTGGAGCAGGGTTTCTGCCTTCTCGGAGAGCGGCTTTTCGAGGAAGTCGGCGTAGCAAGCCTGAACCGCAGGGTTCTCGTGGCTAAAGCGCAGCTCGCTCTTCTCGTCGATAGCATGCAGGATGCCGGCACGATCGGCTGCGGGCTCGTAGCCCTCGTAGATGGGCTGGCCGCCGCCGCCCACGCAGCCGCCCGGGCATGCCATGACCTCGACAAAGTCGTAAGAGACCTCGCCGCGTTCGATGGCGGTGCACAGAGCGTCGGCGTTCTTGAGGCCGCTCGTGACGGCAACGCGCAGCTCGGTGCCTGCCAGATCGAAGGTCTTCTCGCGCCAGCCGCGGTCGGCGCCTGCGTGGCGCACGTCGCGGAAGGCGTCGGGGGAGGGGTTCTCGCCGGTGACGAGGAAGTAAGCAGAGCGCAGCGCTGCTTCCATGACGCCGCCCGTGACGCCGAAGATATGGCCGGCGCCCGTGGCGATGCCGAGCGGCGTGTCGAACTCCTCTTCCTCGAGAAGGTCGACGTTCACAAAACGCGACTGAATCTGACGGGTGAGCTCGCGCACGGTGAGCACGGCGTCGACGTCGGGGCCGGTGCCCGTGGAGTCCATCTGCGGGTAGGCCGCCTCCATCTTCTTGGCCGTACAGGGCATGTAGGAGACCACGTAGATGCGCGACGGGTCGACGTCGAGGATCTGGGCGTAGTACGTCTTGGCAAGCGCGCCGAAGATCTGCTGGGGCGACTTGGTGGACGAGACGTGGCTCACGAGGCCGGGGTGGCGCTCCTTGATAAAGCGTACCCAGCCGGGGCAGCACGAGGTGAAGAGCGGGCCGGGCTCGCCGGCGCTCAGGCGGTGGAGAAGCTCGGAGCCCTCCTCCATGATGGTGACGTCAGCGGCGAAGTCGGTGTCGAAGACGTAGTCGAAGCCGAGGCGGCGAATAGCGGCAACCATGCGGCCGACCGACGGCTCGGCGCCCTTGAGGTCGAGGCCCTCGGCCCATGCGCTGCGCACGGCAGGGGCGACCTGGGCGATCACGATCTTGTCGGGGTCAAAGATGGCGTCGAAGACCTTCTCGGTGTCGTCGCGCTCGTGCAGCGCGCCGGTGGGGCAGTGCGTGATGCACTGGCCGCAGTACGTGCAGTCGAGCGGCGCGGCAGCGTCGACGTGCGCGCGCGAGCCGGAGTCGACGAGGTCCCACACCGAGAGCCCCTGGACCTTCTGGCACGTGGACACGCAGCGCAGGCACGAAATGCACTTGTCGGGCTCGCGCACAAGCGGGAAGCGCGCGTCAACGGGCTCGCCGGTGAGCGTGGTCTCGTAGGGAATCTCGTGCACGCACATCTTGTCGGTGAGCGCCTGAAGCTGGCAGGTGCCGTTGCGGAAGCACGTGGGGCAGCGGCGGTCGTGGCGCGACAGGATGAGTTGCAGGTTGGACACGCGGGCGCGGCGCACGCGCGGCGTGTCGGTGTTGATGACCATGCCGTCGGCAACCTGGTTGTTGCAGGCAGCTACGAGATGGTCGATGCCCTCCACCTCGACGAGGCAGACGCGGCAGGCGCCGATCTCGTTGATTTCCTTCAGATAGCACAGCGTGGGGATGTCGATGTTGTGCTCGCGCGCGGTCTCCAGGATGGTTGCGCCTTCGCGCGCCTGGAGCTCGACGCCGTCGATAGTAACGGTTACCATGCCGTCCTCCCGTTTTCGTGCAGGATGCCGCAGCCGAAGTGGTCGCAGTTGAGGCATCTGAGGGTCTCTTGGCGGATCTCCTGGTCGGAAAGGCCATACTCCACCAGGTCGAAGTCGCGGCGGCGCTCCTCGGCCGGGCGCTCGCCCATAACGGAGCGGCCGCAGGGAACGCGGTCGTCAAGACGCGGCGCCGGGATCTGGATGTCGGGGTCGACCACATGGTGGAAGCCCAGGTAGGTGTCGATCGAGCGCGCTGCCTGCTTGCCGTCGGCGATGGAGAGAATCACGGTCGCCGGGCCGCGCATGCAGTCGCCGCCCGAGAAGACCCCGTCCATGCCCGGGACGTTGAGGCCCTGGTTGACGTCGACGCGCTTCCACGTGCAGGGCACGCCCTCGGCCTCGAAGGCCTCGGACTGGATGTCCTGACCGATGGCGATGATGACGACCTGGCACGGGAACTCGACGGGCTCGCGCTCTGCCTTGACGGGGGCGGGGCGGCCGCGCTTGACCGGGCCGATGATCTGGGGCTGGGCCTTGAGGGCGCGCACGCGTCCGGAGTCGTCGGTGAGAATTTCGAGCGGCGCCATGAGGGAGGCGATCTCGCAGCCGTCGGCCACGGTGCCTTCGATCTCCTCGGCGAGCGCGGTCATGTCGGCGACGCGGCGACGGTAGACCACGGTGACGCTCTTGGCTCCCATGCGCATGGCGGAGCGCGCGGCGTCCATGGCGACGTTGCCGCCGCCGATCACGCACACGTCGAGACCGTTGTAGTCGGCGGGGTTGCCGAGGCCGATCTGGCGCAGCATCTCGACCGCGGGCACGACGCCCTGAGCGTCCTCGCCGGCGATGCCGAGCTTCTTGTCGCCATGGGCGCCGATGGCAAGGTACACGGCGTCGTAGCACTTGCGCAGCTGGGCGAGCGTGGCGTTGTCGGTGCCGTCGATCTGCTCGTTCAGGCGGATCTCGACGCCCGCCGCCTCGATCGAGGCGATCTCGTCGTCGAGGATGGTCTTGGGCAGGCGGTAGTTGGGGATGCCGTAGCGCAGCATGCCGCCGGCCTTCTCGCGCTGCTCGAACACGGTGACGCTGTGGCCCCAGCGCGAGAGGAAGTACGCGCAGGTGAGGCCGGAGGGGCCAGCGCCCACCACGGCAACGCGCTTGCCCGTGGCGGCCTCGCGCTCCGTGGCGCGCGGTGCGGCGGCGTGGTCAACGGCGTAGCGTTTGATGCCGCGGATGTTGACTGCGTCGTCGACCATGGTGCGGCGGCAGGTCTTCTCGCACGGGTGCTCGCAGATATAGGCGCAGGCGCTTGGGAACGGGTTGTCTTTGCGGATAAGCTCGACCGCCTCGTCGTAGCGGCCGGCGGCCGTGAGGGCGATGTAGCCGGGAATGTCGACGTGCGCGGGGCACGACACCACGCAGGGCACACCCTGGCTCGTGGCGCGCAGGCACTTGCCGGTTGAGGCGTGGTACTCAAAGTCGTCGCGGAAGGCGCGGACCGACATGAGCACCTGCTCGGCGGCCTGGTAGCCGACCGCGCAGTCGGAGCTCACGCGGATCTGCTCGGCGAGGTCCTCGAGGGCCTCGATGGCGCCGGGCTTGGCGGATCCGTCGATGATCTTCTCGAGCAGCTCCGTCATAGCGCCGAGGCCCACGCGGCACGGCGTGCACTTGCCGCAGCTCTGCGCGTGCGCAACGCCCACGAGCGCCCGCGTCATATCAACCGGGCAGGTGCCGCGCGCGTTTGCGCCCAGGCGCCGACCGGTGTTGGCGCACATCTCCCCAAGCGCGCCGTACGATTGGTCGTTCTCAAATGGCATGGGTTCCCTCCCTTGTAACGGGTGACGGGCGAATAGGTGCAGATAAACCCCATCGTGAGAATAATTTATCACCGGAATGAGAGAGGATTGTCAGATAGTTATGCTGTTCTGGCAGCGGCGGGTTTTTCCGGCGAACGGCGGGCGCCGCGTCCATTGGGTAGGAGCCGGATCAGGGCCCATGCGGTACCATAGGGCCCATCAGAAGGCAGCCGGACGCGCATGCTCGCGGTCGGCATCGAGGAAAGGGGAGCGGATGCTTCTCAAAGAGTTCTGCGCCGAGAACATGGAGCACGTGCCCGCCGCGGTGGCAGCCGGGGCGGCGCGGATCGAGCTGTGCGACAACCTGGCGGTGGGCGGCACCTCGCCGTCGTACGGCGTGATCAAGGCCGCGGTGGCGTTTGCGCGCGACGCGCACGTCGACGTCATGGCCATGGCGCGCCCGCGCGGCGGCAACTTCGTGTACTCGGACGCCGAGCGCCTCATGATGATCGACGACATTGCCATGGCGCGCGGCCTCGGCGTGACCGGCGTGGTGTTCGGCTGCGTGCGCCCTGCCTCCGACGGCAAGCTTGCCATCGACCGCGAGCTCACCGCAGAGCTCGTGCGCGCCGCCAAGGAACCCTACACCGATCTTCTCGGCGCTGGGCACGAGAGCCTGGCCCAGGGCCGCGGCTCGGCGAGCGCGGTCGACCCCGTGGCGGTGACGTTCCATATGGCCTTCGACGAGCTGTCCGAGAAGCGCCAGCTCGAGGCCATCGACGTGCTCGCCGGGCTGGGCGTCGAGCGCATCCTCACCCACGGCGGTACGGCTGGCACGCCCATCATGGGCAACGTCGCGCGCCTGCGCGAGCTCGTGCGCTACGCGGACGCGCGCATCACGATC
>CALUOB010000038.1 GCA_944322175.1 uncultured Coriobacteriaceae bacterium | reverse complement strand
GTTGCTCAGAATCTGGTCGATTCCCGCGTCGTTACTGATGAGCACGCTCATGATGAGCCCCCTCGCGCTTCTCGTATGCGTCGTACGCATCGACGATCCTGCCTACGAGCGCGTGGCGCACCACGTCGCGGCGGTTAAGATCGACAAACGCAATGTCGTCGATGCCGCCCAGAATATCGCGCAGCGTGATGAGCGCGCTGCGCTTGCCCACAAGGTCTCGCTGGGTGGCATCGCCGGTAATAATGAACTTGGAGTTGAAGCCCAAACGCGTGAGGAACATCTTCATCTGCTCGGGCGTGGTGTTCTGAGCCTCGTCGAGAATCACAAAGGCGTCGTTCAGCGTGCGCCCGCGCATATAGGCAAGCGGAGCGATCTCGATGATGTTCTGTTCGATGAGCTTGGTGCCTCGCTCCATATCGGTCATGTCGAACAGCGCGTCATACAACGGCCGAACATACGGGTCGACCTTCTCCTGGAGGGTGCCGGGCAAGAAGCCCAGGCTCTCGCCGGCCTCGACAACGGGACGCGTAAGCACGATGCGGCTCACCTCGTGCCGCTTGAGCGCGGCCACCGCCATGGCCATGGCAAGATACGTCTTGCCCGTACCGGCGGGACCGGAGCAGATGGTTACCGTGTGCTTGCGGATAGCTTCGATATAGCGCTTTTGGCCAGGAGTCTTGGGGCGTATGGCGCGGCCGCGGTAGGTAAGCAGAATGTCGTCGCGCAGCGAGCTCATCTGGTACCCGTCGCGACGAATGATCTCAAGGGCGCGGAGCACGTCGTCCTCGTTCGGCGCCTCTCCCTCGAGGACAACCTGGATGAGGTGCGAGAAAAGTCGTGTGATCTGCTCGACCTCGCCGGAATCTCCTTGGATAGAGATGCGATCGCCGCGCACCGTGATGCGCGCATCGGTCTCGCGCGCAATACGTCGCAGAAGAACGTCGCCAGGGCCGGTCAGGCGCGTGACGTCCAAACCGTCCGGCACGGTAAGGCTTACCTTAGTTGCCTCCATGCAACCCCTCTCATGCGCACGGTGCCGCAGAGGTCATGCTACGCGCCCGTGCAAAACGCCATGTTCGTCGCATTCCATAATAGCAACTGGAACGAGCGACCCGAGCGCCAGGTCGGCGTCCGAAACGACTACGCGATGGAAAGACGCAAGCGTGCCTTCGTGAGGCGCCTCGATAACCGCGTACTCGACGGTCCCCACACGTGAGGACGCGTCCTGCCTGGCAAGTCGCTGAGCAGCCTCGCGGAGCTTTGCGGAGCGTGCCGCCTTCACCTCGGCAGGCACCTGGTCAGGAGCTGTGGCCGCCCACGTACCCGGACGAGGGCTGTAGCGAAAGACATGCATACGCGCAAAACCAATGCGCTCGCAAAACGCAAGGCTCTGCGCGAACTCGTCGTCAGTCTCCCCCGGGAATCCAACGATCACGTCGCACGAGATTGCGGCAGCAGGAACTGCGGCGCGTATGCGCTCGACAACGCGGGCGTACTCCTCGGTGTCGTAAAGACGCCCCATGCGCGCGAGCGTGGCATCGCAGCCCGACTGCAACGGCAAGTGAAAAAACGGGGCGACACGACCGCCAGACCTGCGCACGGCCTCGAGGAGCCTGTCGGTTACCTCGGGCGGCTCGATGGACGAAAGGCGTACGTGCGCGATATCGGTGTCCCTCAGCACACGTTCGAGCAATTCGTCGAGCTCGACATGTTCATCGTGCTCGTCGCGAGCATCGTAACGGCCGAGGTTCACACCCGTGAGAACCACCTCGTTCACACCGGCAGCAGCGGCGGCGCGGACCTGCTCGACGACAAGCTCCGGAGAAACCGAGCGCGAGGCACCGCGCGCCTTCCACACGATGCAGTACGTGCATCTGTTGTCGCAACCGTCCTGCACCTTGATGCCGAGACGATGACGCCCCAACAGGCGCGTAAGGTCAAGCTCGGAAGAGGCTGAATCACCCGAAGCGGAACGACCATCCATCGCGTAGCCGAGAAGCGCCGCGGCGCGGGCAACCACCTCGAGCTTAGAAGGCTCGGCGCAGGCGCGATCCGACAGCTCCTCAATCTCGTCGGGATGAAGGTTCACGGCACAGCCTGTAGCCACGACATAGGGTCGAAGCGGAAGCGCGAGCGCGCGGCGAACCGCCTTGCGCGTCTTTGCCTCTGCCTCTCCGGTCACAGCACAGGTGTTGATCACCACGAGCTCGGCTTCGTCCTCGTTAACCACGTCGAAGCCGGCGCGCACGAGATCTTCGATCATACGGTCAGACTCGGCGCGGTTGACGCGGCAGCCAAGGTTCACAACGCTTACGCGCGGCGCTGTCATCGAGCGCCCCTCGTTGGCATTCACCGGCTAATCCATAATGTCGTCGATAGCGTCGCGGATACGCTCGCCAACGCCCTTGCGACGCGTCACGCTCTCGCCCGCGAGCTGCGCATAGCGCTCGAGGCAGGATCGCTGCTCCCCCGTGAGCTTGCGAGGAATCTCGACGGTAACCGTAGCGACAAGGTCGCCGCGGCCGCCGCGGCCCTGACGGGGCATACCGAAACCAGGGGCCGAGACCGTCTGCCCCGGCTGAGTGCCGGCGGGTACCGTGACCTTGACGGCCTCGTCGGGCATGATGCCCGCGACCTCGACCGTAGTGCCGAGAGCCGCCTGGGCCATAGAAACCGTAATGGAGCAATGCAGATCATCGCCGAAGCGCTCGAAGCGGTCATGAGCGGCAACCTCGACCGATACGATGAGGTCGCCGGACGCGGCGCCGCGGAACCCGGCCTCGCCGTATCCCGGCACGCGCGTACGGTATCCGGTCTCCACACCGGCCGGAATCGTAACGTCGACTTTCTCGTGAGAAGGGGTACGGCCCTGGCCGCCGCACATCTCGCACGGATGGTCGATGACGGTGCCCTCGCCATGGCAATCGGGGCACGGCGAGGAAGATTGGACCTGCCCGAAGATCGAGCGTTGTACCGTGGTCACGAAGCCCGTTCCGTGGCACGTCTTGCAGCTGACCTCGCCGCCGTCATGGTCCCAACCGCGCCCGCCGCAGTCCTCGCACGGGGCAAGGCGGTCGTAGCTCAGCGTCTTCTTGCAGCCGAGCGCGGCCTCTTCGAGCGTGACCGAAAGCCTGATCGCCATGTCGCGGCCCGCACGGCGCGCACGGCCACGGCCCGAGGCGGATCCGCCCATGCCGCCGCCGAAGAACGACGAGAAGATGTCGTCCATGCCCATGCCGCCGAAGATGTCGTTGATGTCAACGTAGCCGCCGCCGAACCCCTGCGGTCCGTCGGCAGTTCCGTAGCGGTCGTAGTTGGCGCGCTTCTGCTCGTCGGACAGCACGGAGTACGCTTCATTTACCTGCTTGAACTTCTCCTCGGCATCGGGATCGTCCGAGACGTCGGGGTGAACCTGGCGCGCCTTCTTCAAAAAGGCACGTTTAATGGTCCGCTGGTCGGCATCTCGGTCGACGCCGAGAATCTCATAGTAATCTTGCTGGTCAGCCACGATGGCCCCTTCTCAACACAGCCACGGCCGCACGCGACCGCATGTCCCAAACTTCTTTATTATGCCCCGCACGCGCAACGCGAGTCCAATAAGTCCGCAAAAGATCGACGCACGCACATAGGGGATGCGATTACATCATGCGCCCGTACGGCGCCATGAAAGCGCGCTGGGTGCAGCTGGTGAACCACACCATGACCATGGCGAGAAAGACGCCGTTTGCCGCGCCGCTCACGACTTGCTGCATGCCGCGTTTCCACCATAAAGGGCTGCGATGAAGGACGTCGCTTGTGAGCACCATGATGATGCCGGCGATCATGGGTACGAAGCAAACGATAGCGAACACGGACAGCACGCCGGCAAGCGCCGAGAAGATCACGAAGGGCAGCATGAATCCGATCAAGTTAAACCCGCTCGCCGCCTTGCCCTCCAGTCGCTCCGAGGCCACCTTGGCACGGCCGACAAGGTCGCCGGCTGCGGCGCCGTTGGTCCCCGCATGGCCTCTGCCCTTGATACGCACCATGTCGCCGTCATGCGTGTCGGGACCGAACTCCACAACGGCCTCGGAGGTAACCGCCGAGCGTCCGGAGCCGCCGCAGTCGGGGCACGGGTCGGCCACAACCTTGCCCGAACCACCGCACTCGGGGCACAGCACCTGAAACACACCGGCCCCGAAAAGCGAGGCCATGTCGACGTTCATGGTTCCCTTGCCACCGCACGTAGGGCACGTTCGGGCATGCTCGGTTGCAACCGAGCCCGAGCCATGGCAATGCTCGCACGGCTCGTAATGGCGGTAGGTCACCGCTTTGCGGGCGCCTTCCTTAGCCTCGTCGTGATCGAGCTCGATCTCGACCACGACGTCGGCGCCGTTCTCGGGGTTGTACGCAGCGCGGGAGCGACGCCGATGGGTCGAGAAACCGCCCATGCCGCCAAACGGAAATCCGCTGAACGGGTCATAGCCACCCGAATAGCCGCCCGCGTACCCGCCGTCGTAGGGCTGCGTCGACGCGCCTCCGAAGGGGTTGCCCGCGCGCATGGCGTCGTAGCGAGCGCGCTTGTCCTTATCGGAGAGAACAGCGTACGCCTCCGACACCTCTTTGAACTTCTCCTCGGCATCGGGAGCTTTGTTGATGTCAGGGTGAAGCTTGCGGGCCTTCTGCTGAAACGCCTTCTGGATCTCCTGCTGAGACGCGTCCTTGGAAACGCCCAGAACGGCGTAATAGTCTTTCTCGTTCATGGTTGCCATAAGATAAGGCACCCTCCTGATTCGCGACAGAGATAGAAGGTATTGTACCTAATGGGTGAGAACCTCAGTCGGAAGGGTGCCCTCTTGTTCTGACCTGCACATATCTTGCGCAGGATTGAAAACGAGCAAGCGCGTCGCTACGCTGTGCTGCCAATCTCGAGCGGGCCTGGCGCACAGAAGCGCCTGCAGCATTTGGGAACAAGTACAAGGGCAAGGACAATCCAAGCAACCGCAATGACAGCGTCAGTCAGACTGAAGATCTGCGGCGCGAGAGCAATGCAGAGAAGATCCAGAACATTAGTAATGAAGCCTACGCCAGAGACGAGTCCGAAGTAGAGCATGAAGGCATCTTTGCGATGCCAGTGGTTCTGCTCTACGAACGTCTCACCCGGAAAACAGCGCTCGAAGTAATCGCGCTTGACCCCCGTATAGGCAAAAACAACAAGCACCAGCATCACCACGATCGACAAAAGAGGAATGAGAAGTGTAAGCCCTAGCAGAACACCCATGGCGTCAGATCCAGGCGCAACCTCGGAAAGCCCGGCAAGCCCTGACGTCACCCAGAGAATCACGAGCACCGCTGCGATGCACGTCGCGAGATTGATGGCAAAGTAAACGGTGATCCTGCGCCGGGCACAATGCCCGAGTACGCGCCACGAGGATTTAAGCAGGTCAAGATACGCGCTCATAAGCCCTCCCCCGATCCAAGACGGATCCTACTGGATTCGTACCCAGAACAGGCCGGCGTTGCGCCAGGAGAACAACAACGATTTGTTTATGGACAGGCGAGATCCCACATGATGCCGAAAAGCTCGTTGCCCATAAGCCATCCGCGCTCGGTAGGACAAAACCGCGCGTCCTGCTCAACCCACAGCGCCAGGCCCTCGCTAACAGCGCGAGCCAGCGCAGCATCGACGGCATCCGCCCCGACAACCGCGCGAGCGCGGTCGATGAGATCTGCGGGCACCCCGCGCGTCATGCGCATGCCGAGCATCAGATCCTCAGCCGCCGCTTCGCGCTCGGTCAAGAGCTCGCAGTCGTAGGCGGGACCGGCCCCCTGCCCAAACGGTAGAGCGTCGGTCTTCTGGCTGATGCGCACGCGACGAACCTCGCCGGGCACCTTGTCAAGCCCCAGGAGATCCCTGAGGCCGTCGTACGTTTCTCGATCAAGCATACTCGCCGCCGAACGACCGAGGCCCAGATAGCTCACTCCGGTCCAGTACGCGACGTTATGCTGACACTCTTTGCCCGGGCGCGCGTAGCTCGCGACCTCGTACGGATGATAGCCGGCAGATACGAGAGCCCGGCGAGCCTCGTCCATGCACCACGCCTGAAAGTCCTCATCGGGCTCGTCAAGCTCACCCGCGGCGCACATTCGGTCAAACGGCGTGCCCTCTTCGACGGTCAGGGGGTAGACGGAAATGTGGCCGACACCCGAGGCAACGGCTTCGTCGAGCGTAGCGCCCCAGCTTTCGGTCGTTTGCAGCGGGATGCCGCACATAAGGTCGATCGACACGTCGAGACCGGCGTCGCGAGCGGCCTCGATGGCCGCATGCGCCCGCGCCGACGTGTGAATGCGTCCGAGCTCGCTGAGCTCGGTATCGTCGAAGGCTTGGACACCAAGCGATATCCTCGTCGCACCGGCATCACAAAGTGCGTAGGCCAGCTCTCGAGTCAGCGATTCGGGGTTAGCTTCGCAGGTAAGCTCCCGGAGCGATGGGGCGGCATCCCTGATCTTCTCGACCAGCCCCGGCAGGCGCTCCCCCAAAAGCGTCGGCGTACCCCCTCCAAGGTAAGCGGTTAGGCACGCAACGAGATCGCCTCGTCGGGCAAACGCCTCGATGCACGCTGACATACCAGCCGTGTACTCGTCGAGCTCTTCCTTCGAACGGCAGGCAACGGAGTCAAAGTCGCAGTAGCGGCACTTAGCCTGACAGTACGGCACGTGAACGTACAGAGCCTCAATTGCCATGCGTCCTCCCCCACGTAAAACTCGAGCAGCGCCTACGCTTCGATCGAGCGCGCCACGACCTTGCCCCGATCTAGGTACCAATCGGCAGCCGCCGCATCGAGGTCGTCTACCAGCCGCATGAAGTCCTCTGCCGTAGAGCAGCCCACCGATCGCCGGCGCCATGCAGCGGCGTCCGGTATCCCCTTGAGATACCAAGCGGCAAACGTGCGGGCGCGGGCCATGTGCGCCCCAGCCCGAGCGAGCAGCTCCACATGGCGGCGCAGCGCCCCGAGCCGGTCGCGGTAGTCGCGCACGCGCGCAGGCGAGCCGGTCCGCAGGGCCTCGAGCGCATCTTCGAAGATCCAGGGGTTTCCGTAGGTGCCGCGCGCGCAGAACACGGCACTTGCCGACGTTGTCGTGAGCATGCGCACCGCATCGTCTGCCGAGAACACGTCACCGGAACCGATCACCGGAACAGAGACCGCCGCCGCGACCTCGTCGATGATGGACCAGTCGGCTGTGCCCTGATACAGCTGGCCAGCCGTTCGGCCGTGAACGGCAACGGCAGACGCCCCGGCCTCAGCCATGCGGGCGGCAAACTCCGGAGCGTTGCGGTCGTGAGCGCCGTAGCCCACGCGCATTTTGACCGTAACGGGAACATGCGCCTCCGAGACGCAGGCGGAGACGATCTCCGCGGCAAGATCGGGCGTGCGCATGAGGGCAGAGCCCTCGCCCTTGGTGGTCACCTTGCGAGCAGGGCATGCCATATTGAGATCGATGAGCGTGAGCTTGTCGCCTACGCGCTCCTCCACAGCGCGCACCGCTGCCGAGAACTGCTCGGGCTTGGAACCGAAGAGCTGAACGCAGATCTGCGGTTCGCGCTCATCGGGGAGCACGAGGTCCCAGGTCTTCTCGGACGCGTGAGCAAGCCCCGCCACGCTCACCATCTCGGAGTACGCGAGTCGCGCCCCATGGTCGCGGCACATGAGACGATACGGGGCATCGGTCACGCCCGCCATAGGGGCCAAAAGGAAGGGCTGCTCGGCAAAAGCGTCGAGCAGCCGTTGAGTGTAGGAACTGACTGACATGGAATCTTCCGGACTAGTCGTCAACCTTAAGAATGGCCAAGAACGCCTCCTGCGGAACATCGACCGAGCCGATGGCCTTCATGCGCTTCTTGCCCTCTTTCTGTTTCTCGAGCAGCTTGCGCTTACGCGAGATGTCGCCGCCGTAGCACTTGGCAAGCACGTCCTTGCGGCGCGCGCGCACCGTGGAACGCGCGATGATCTTGTTGCCGATAGCTCCCTGGATGGGCACCTCGAAGAGCTGCCGCGGGATGATCTCTTTGAGCTTATCGCATAGACCGCGCGCCAGCGGATATGCCTTGTCCTTGTGCACGATGAACGAGAGCGCGTCGACCTCGTCGCCCGAAAGCAGGATGTCAAGCTTGACGAGCTCGCTCGTGCGGTAGTCGCTGAACTCGTAGTCGAGCGACGCGTATCCCTTGGTACGGCTCTTGAGCTGGTCGAAGAAGTCGAGGATGAGCTCGGCGAGCGGCATGTCGAAGTGCATCTCGACCGACTTGGCCGAAAGGTGGATCATGTCGGTCATGATCGCGCGATGCTCGATGGCGAGCTGCATGACCGCGCCCGTGTACTCGGGCGGAACGATGACCTTGGCCGCGAGGTACGGCTCCTCGATATGGTCGATCCGCGTGGTATCGGGCAGATCCTGCGGGCTGCGCACGTCGATCATGGTGCCGTCGGTCTTGTACACGTGGTAGTCGACGCTCGGGCTCGTGGCGATGAGGTCGAGATCGAACTCGCGCTCCAAGCGCTCCTTCACGACCTCCATGTGCAGCAGGCCCAAGAAGCCTACGCGGAAGCCGAAGCCGAGCGCAACGGAGGTCTCAGGGCTCCAGGTAAGCGACGGGTCGTTGACCCTGAGCTTCTCGAGCGCATCGCGAAGGTTCTCGTAATCCTTGTTATCGATCGGGAAGATGCCCGTATAGACCATGGGCTTGGCCTCGCGGTACCCTGGCAGGGGCGCATCGCACGGACGGTCGGCATACGTGAGGGTCTCGCCCACGCGCACAGCGTCCGGATCCTTGAGGCCCGTAACCACGAAGCCGACCTCGCCGACGCCGAGGCTCTTGACAAGCGCCTCGGCAGGGCGCTTGACGCCGACGCCGTCGACAAGAAAGGAGGTACCCGCCTGCATCATGGAGAGCGTGGCGCCCTTCTCGATATGACCGTCGAACACACGCACCGTTGCCACCACGCCGCGGTACTCGTCGAAGTAGGAGTCGAGGATAAGAGCCTTGAGGGGCGCGTCGGGGTCGCCCGACGGCGGCGAGACCAAGAACACGATCGCCTCGAGGAGGTCGTGAATACCCTCGCCCGTCTTGCCCGACACGCACACGGCGTCCTCAGCGGGAACAGCGAGCTCGTCCTCGATCTCGAGCTTCACGCGCTCGGGATCGGCGCTCGGCAGGTCGATCTTGTTGATCGCCGGCACGATGTCGAGGTTGGCGTTCATCGCAAGGTTGGCGTTCGAGACGGTCTGAGCCTCTACTCCCTGCGTAGCGTCGACCACGAGCACGGCTCCCTCGCATGCCGCGAGGGAGCGGGACACCTCGTAGGTAAAGTCAACGTGCCCCGGCGTGTCGATAAGGTTGAACTGGTAGGACTCTCCGTCGTCCGCCTCGTAGATCACGCGCACGGCGTTCGACTTGATCGTGATGCCGCGCTCGCGCTCGATGTCCATCGTGTCGAGCAGCTGCGCGTCCATATCGCGCTCCTCAACCGTATGGGTGAGCTCGAGGATGCGGTCCGAAATCGTCGACTTGCCATGGTCGATATGGGCGACGATGGAAAAGTTCCTGATGTGTGAAGTATCGTTAGTAGCCATGTGGCCATGATACCGTAAACATCAGGCACCAGGGAATGCCCGAGCGAGACTGCTTCGTGCGCATATCGTGAGAAACACGCAGTCTTCACGGCTTTTGCCCTTCTCTTTGCGCAGGCTGCGTGCTATATTTACGCAGTTGATCTCAACGCCGTGTCTCAAAGGCCAGAGAGAAGACTCTGAAAGGAACGTTTGAAGTGGCAAACATCAAGTCTCAGAAGAAGCGCATCCGCCAGGCGGAGAAGGCGCGCATCCGCAACAAGGCCGTCCGCTCCGAGCTCAAGACGCTCGTGAAGCGCGTTCGCGAGAACGTCGAGGCCGAGAACCTCGAGGGCGCTCAGGAGGCCGCTCGTCGCGCTTACTCCAAGCTCGACAAGGCTGCTGCCAAGGGCATCATCCACAAGAACCAGGCCGCCAACCGCAAGGCCGGCGTGCAGAAGCTCGTCAACAAGCTTCAGTAACTCTCTGCCTCATACGGCGTTTATTTGAACAGGCGGTCCCGTGCGCGGGGCCGCTTCTTTTTTGCCGGAATTTCCCTAAAGCGCTCTTATACCTTGCGCGGGCCTACCTTGTGCAGATCTGCGTGACCCAGCGTATGAGCGCTACGTCGGACGTCTGCGACCCCTTGAGCGCCAACTCAACGTCAACCGCGCTCTCCAACGTACCGAGAAGCTCGGACATCTTGAAGCCGCGCGCCCACCTCAGATGATTCTTAACCTGCCAGCTCTGGAGGCCCAGAGCCCGGGCGAGCGTCGAACCCTCCCCGCGCGCGTCGAGAGCCTTGGCGTAGATGAGCTCGCGGATGCGCGTCGTGAGCAGAGAGTAGAGCATGATCTCCTGTCTCTGAGGCATCATGCGCAAAAGACTCAGTGCCTTGGGCAGGTTGCGTGCGCTCACCGCATCCAAAAAATCCCAAGGACGGGGCTCCGCGGTGCGCACGACAAAGCGCTCGACGTCCGCTTGAGTGATCTCGCCCCCTTCGACCATGCTGGCCAGTTTCTTGAGCTCGTTATCGAGCATCCGCGTCGACTCGCCCACACGGCTCACGAGCTCTTCGGCACCGCCCTGCGTAATTGCCTTGCCATGGGCGGTGGCCATAGAACGCACCTGCTGAGGCAGCTCCCAGCGTTTTTTTGGCGCGCATTCCACGATGGCCTTCTTGTCGATCTTGGCCACCGCCTTGTACAGACGCGTGTTCTTCGCGAGCTTCTCGGCAACAAGCAAAAGCACGGTCGTCGAGCTCGGATTCTTGAGGTAGTCGACGAGCATCTCACTCATAGCCTTGGGCAGCCGATCGCAAGGCCTCAGGATAACGAGCCTGAAGTCCGCCCCCATGGGAAAGGTGTTCAGCGAAGAGAGCACGTCTTCCGGAGTCTGCTCTTTGGACATGTCGCGCTCGTCCAAATTGAAGTCGGCCAAACCGCTTGCCTCGAGGCGCTTCTTCATACGGGCCACCGCATGGGAGCGCTTAAGCTCGTCGCTGCCGACAACAAGATACGCGGGCAAAAGAGAAGCTCCGGCCATAATCCCTCCCAACCTGAATCAAGCGCGTCTGATTTACGCGTCAAAGCTCGTTGGTCCATTATAAGCGGAACGCGCTCGTGCCTACCGGCTCTCCCCCGCTAGATTCAAGGGCTCTTTCTGCGTGCGCACGCGCACGCCCTCATGCGACGGCTCTATAGACACGTCGCCTTGCTCAACCGTTGAGCAGCATACAGCCCCGGTACGCTCGACCGCCTCCACACAGGCAGGGTCCGGATGCCCGTACTCGTTGTTCTCGCCAGCGCTGGCCACGGCGACCTCGGGTCTAAGGGTGCCCAGCAAAGATGCGCTCACCGAATCACGGGATCCATGGTGCCCGAGCTTCAAGACATCGACGTCGCCGACTTCCCCCGCGACCTGCTCGGTTACGGACGCCTCGGCATCCCCTGTCAAGAACGCCGTAAGACTCCCTCCGTTTTGCTCGTAGCCCACCTTAAGGCACAGAGAGTCCTCGTTGTTCTCTCCCCCAGACGCCTGTCGCGGCCAAACAACGGTACAGACAAAGCCGCCAACAACAAGCTCGCTGCCACAAGACAGCTCCGCAAGCGACCCGATACGCCCCTCGGCTAACGTTTCCCTCACGTTTTGCGGGGCATGGGAAGCAGCGCCCCTGGCTACGTAAACCTCTCCCACAGGCATCGAGCGAGCGATCTCATCGAGTCCTCCGGCGTGATCGCTGTGCCAGTGGGTAATCAACACCGCGTCCAGCCCAAACACATGATGGCGAGAGAGCGCCGCAAGCACTGCATCGTCCTCACCCGTGTCCACGAGCAACGCGTGCGACCCGTCACGCACAAGAATCGCGTCCGCTTGCCCGACATCGAGAACCGTCAGCGAAGGAGGCACCATCCATCGCCAGTACGCATAGAAGAAGGCGCCCGATACGCACAGAACCGCGCACGGCACCATTATTGCCCTGCGCGTGGGAACGCGCCACTTCGCATAAACCGCTGCCGCGCCTCCCCAGAGCACCGGCGCATGCCACCAGGCAGCCCCGACGGAAACCGATGCAAACGGAAGACCCGCACAAGCCTCGGCGCAAAACAACGCGATACGTGCAAGCGCGTCAAGAGGGACGAACAGAAACCCCAGAGCAGGAAAGGCTGCTGCCAGAGGCACGACGACGACGCCAAGCGCCAAAAGAGCGCTCATAACAGGACCTGCAACAAGATTGGCGAGCGGAGCCACAAGCGACAGCTCGCCAAATGCCGCCACCGTGAGAGGCGCCGTCGCGCACTGCGCGACGAGCGTGAGGGCGAGGGCCTCGGCAAGACCAGAGCTGAAGCCAACCTGCTCCAACACCGCGCGCAGATAGCCGCCAAGGCAGAGAATGAACAGCACGCTCATGTACGAGAGCTCAAAGCCAAGATCGAAAAGCAGACCGGGGTCTACCGCTAGAAGCACGAACGCTGTCGCAAACAGCCCCGACAACGCGTGCGGCCGTCTTCCTCCCAACCCCGCGAGAAGCGCCGCGAGCACCATGATAAGCGAACGGACCGCCGAGGGGGCTCCCCCGGTCAGTATCACGTACGCGCCCATCAAGAAGGCGACAACGAGCGTGCGAGCACCTTTGGACACGCCGGCCTTTACGAGGACTGCCAGCGCAAGCGACGAGACGAGCGCCAAATGGCTTCCCGATACAGCTACCAGATGCGACAATCCCGACGCAGAGAAGAACTCTGCCGCTTCAGAAGCGTTGAGCTCAGTAGCCTCGCCGCATACTGTCCCCGCTATAAGGGCGCGCTCGTCGGATGAGGCGGGATCGATGGCCTCGACGAGAAGCGCCCGCAATGCTAGCAAGGGGTCAGCCGTATCCGTCGCATCGCTCGCGTACACGAGCCGTGCCTCTGCCACCTGCCCTTTCATGAACCGCCCGCGGGCCCAATCGTCTTCTCCGAGCTCCTCAATGCGAAACACGCCCTCTATCAGCGTACCCCGAGGATAACGCCTATCGAGCTGCAGCCGTACGCGGGCAACAAGGACGCCGTCACGCTCAACCTCCGCATCGGCTGCAAAGCCGTAGAGGCCCTCGGAGCAATCACCGGCAATGCACAGCTCAAGAGCATCCCGAGGAGCCGACAAGAGCGCCGCCCGCTGTTCCCAACGGGCAGTCAGAGCAAGCGAGCAGGACGCGCAGGCCGTTGCGGCACCTACGGCAAACCATAGCAGCCAAGGCGCCGCATGATACCCGAGACGTCGGCAAACAGCACCTGCCACCGTCAACACAGAGGCGATCGCGAGCAACGCGAACATGGATGGAGACAGCGTCCGCAACACCGTCAAGGGTCCCTCGCCCCCCGTTCCCTCGGCCAGCGTTGCGGTAAAGGCCGCCCATCCGCAGTCCATGAGCAAGCCAGACGATACGGCGAGTCCGAGGCAACCCGCTGCAACAGGTGCAACGTACGGCCGTGGAGGGAGCGCGGCGCATTTTCTGAGCTCACACGCAGAGCGCATCTTTCATCTTCTCGAACTTCTTCTCACCGATTCCCGTGACCCTCATGATGTCCTCGGGTGCGGAGAAGGGACCTTTGGCCTCGCGGTCCTCGATTATCGCCTGTGCCGTCGCAGGACCTACGCCGGGAAGCTCGTCAAGAAGCTGCGCATCGGCCGTATTGATATTGATCACATCCGAAGGTTCTGCAGGAAGATCTCCTCCCGCCGATCCTCCCTCGCTCGAAACATCGGCGCTCTCACCGAGCTCGGGGATATAGATCTTCTCGCCGTCAGCAACAAGCGCCGCCCTGTTGACCTGCCGCTCGTCGGCGTCTTCGGTCAGCCCGCCGGCCGCATCGATCGCATCGTTGACCCGGGCACCCTCCGTCAATCGCTTAAGACCCGGTTCCCGAACGGCTCCCCCTACGTCAACATACAAGAGCTCTTGCTCGTCAGAAACGTCCGAGCCGGACCCGACGCTTACGTCCTCGTCTCCGGAGCGCTGCTCAATCACCGCTCGTTCTCCATCACCGCCTGAAGAGTCTGCTGAGCGCACCATTGTGGCCACGCCCGCAGAACCCGCGTCGCGACGCAGCAGCGTCTCTTGCTCTTCTCCCGCCGCAAAAGCGCCGAGCGCAACCGCCCCCGCGAGCGCCGCAACGGCAGCAAGCGCCACTGTCCGAGCCAACGCGCCCTCGCCCAAACGGTCGAGCAAGCCACGCAGCCTGCCTCTCTCATCCATCACCATGAAAAAACACCTCCCGACTCCATGATGGAACCGGGAGGCGCTTGGATGCGGGACCGTGAATATTTAATCGAGTCGGTCAAACAAAACGCTTGGCCTGCGACTGCGGTTGTGGAAACAGAACCGCAGACAAAAGCCCAGTACCCGTCATACCGGATATGAGCCGTTGTGGACAACTCAGGCTTCGGCAGCACGCTCCTTGCGAAACCGCGGCGCAAGGACGTCGTGGCGCTCGCGCATAGAGCGAGGCGGTCGGTAGCTCGGGCAGTAGTCAAAGTCAACGTACTCGAGATTGTCAACGAGCTCGTCGATCATGGCGTCATGGTCAAACAGGTCCCATGCCTCGTGAACCTGATCGAGCTTGGCGTGGGTCTCGGGCCTGCGAGGCATGAAGAGCGTGCAGCAGTCGGGAGCCGTCTGCGTGGAGATGTCGAAGGTTCCCAAGGCTTGCGCGCGCTCGATGATCTCCTGCTTGTCGGACCCGATAAGCGGGCGGAAGATGGGAAGGCTCGCCACCTCGTTGGTGGCAATGATGTTGTCGAGCGTCTGCGAAGCAACCTGACCGAGAGACTCACCGGTCACAATTGCTCCAGCCTTCTCGATACGCGCAACACGCTCGGCAACGGCGTACATAACGCGACGGTACATGATGACGCGCAGGCTGCTCGGACACGCAAGCGCAATCTGACGCTGGCATTCGCCGAACGGAACCACATACAATCGACCGATGCCGCCCGCGCCGGAAAGCTGGTGCACGAGGTCCTGGCACAGGTACTCGCTCGTGTCGGCCACTTGAGGCCGTCCCGAGAAGTGCACGGGGACGCAGATGGCGCCGCGGCGCATGAGCTGCCACGCCGCGACCGGCGAGTCGATGCCCGACGACATAAGGGTGACCACCTTGCCCGCCGTACCAACGGGAAGACCGCCCACGCCGGCATCGTGACGGGCGAAGACGAAGACGCTGCCCTGGACCACGAGCACGTTGACCACGAGGTCGGGGTGATGCATCTGGACCTTCTTCTCGGGAAAGGCCTCGCAGAGCACTTCGCCAACCTGTCGGTTGATAGCGATGGTATCGAGCTCGTAGTCGGTGTTGGAGCGCTTGGCATGCACCTTGAACGTAACGAAGCCACCAGGCTCAGCCTCGCGCATGGCGTCGACGGCGGCAGCGCAATAGGAGCGAGGATCGCGCTCGCACTTAAACGCTAGCGACACGCGCGCCACGCCGGGAACCTGGCAGATGCGCTCGACAGCGGCAACAGCGCGCTCCTGATCGGTGAACGACAAGAGGATATAGCCGGACATACGTTTGAAAAAAAAAAAAAAAAAGGCGGCCAAGGCCG
>CALUOB010000037.1 GCA_944322175.1 uncultured Coriobacteriaceae bacterium | reverse complement strand
ATCCCGGCTTCGAGCTCTACATCGTAGACAACGCCCTGCCGTGCTCCTGCGGCGAGCTTCTCGCCCTCGAGGCGGTGCGCCAGCGCGCCGCCGGGCTTACCGCGCGCCAGATTGCGGCGTGGGCCAACGAGGCCAAGACCTACGTGCACGGCTACTTCACGCTCGACAATCTCCACGCGCTTGCCGCTGGCGGCCGCATCCCGCCCGCCGCGGCGCAGCTCTCGAGCAAGCTCGACATCAAGCCCGAGCTGTCGTTCGACCTGTCGGGCTCGCTCACGCTCACGGGCGTTGCCCGCGGCCGCAAGAAGGCCCTCAAGGCGCTCGTCAAGGCGTTCCGCGAGAACTTTACCGGCGACACCGATCTGCCCATGACGATCGTTTCGGCCGATGCCGAGAAGGACGCCGACTGGCTCGAGAACGCCATTCGCAAGGAGCCCGGCTGCAACGACCTCACGATCATCCGCGGTTCCGTGGGACCGACTATCGGCTCCCATGTGGGACCGGGCATGGTTGCCGTTATCTTCTGGGGCCGCAACCGTGCCGAGAAGATCTCGATGACCGACCGCATCGCGCGCCGGGTCAAGAGCTCCTAAGGTGTGTCCCCGAGATGCGGGGATGTTTGCGGTTCTGTTAGATACTTCTTTTGTTGCAGCGGTTTTTCAGGCTGCTGGGGTATGAAGGAAGGGCGCGGCTGCTTAGCAGCGCGCCTTTCTGGCACTCAGGCGGGCGCGCAGGCGCCCGGCGCAGGCCCCGACGCTCTATGTTCGGGGCGGCTGCGCCTCTCGTGAGCTGGCAATCGTTTGGTCCGTTAAGGAGATTTGACTATGGCTTCCAAGCAGAAGGTGGCGTTTATCGGAACCGGCATCATGGGGGCTCCCATTGCCGGTCATATCATGGACGCGGGCTACCCGGTGGTGGTGTACAACCGCACGAAGGCCAAGGCCGAGGCCCTGCTCGAGCGCGGCGCCGCCTGGGCCGCGAGCCCGGCAGAGGCTGCGCGCGACGCCGACGTGGTCTTCACCATGGTCGGCTACCCGCAGGACGTTGAGGAGATCTACCTCGCGAGCGAGGGGCTTCTCGCCACGGCCAAGAAGGGCGCCTACCTCATCGACCTCACCACGAGCTCGCCCGAGCTCGCGCGTGACATCGCCGAGGCCGCGCAAGTCGACGGCAAGACGGCGTTCGACTGTCCGGTCACCGGCGGCGAGACCGGCGCCGTTGCCGGCACGCTGACGCTTATCGTCGGCGCCACCGAGCGCGACGTCGCCCCGGTGCGTCCGATCCTCGAGAGCTTCTCGTCCAAGATCTGCTGCTTCAACGGCGCGGGCAAGGGACAGGCGGCCAAGCTCGCCAACCAGATCGCGCTCGCGGGCTCCATGGTCGGCATGGCCGACTCGCTCGCCTTCGCGCAGCAGTGCGGCCTCGACCAGAACCAGGTGCGCGACCTCATCATGTCGGGCACCGGCGCCTCGGGCGCTATGGAGTCGCTCGCACCCAAGTCGATCGACGGCGACTACAAGCCTGGCTTCATGGTCCAGCACTTCCTGAAGGACCTCAACCTCGCGCTGCAGGTTGCCGAGGACCGCGAGATCTCGCTTCCCGGCGCCGAGACCGCCTTCACCCTCTACGACATGCTCGACGTCATCGGCGGCTCCTCCCTGGGCACCCAGGCCATTACCCTGCTCTACCAGGAGGAGGCCGACGCCGTGGCCGCGGGCCTCGACTGGTCGCAGTACACCTCGCAGATGGATGACGACTCCTGTGACTGCGGCTGTGACCACGAGCATGGCCACGACCATGACCACGAGTGCTGCCACGGCCATCACCATGACGACGACCACGAGTGCTGCCACGGTCACCATCACGATCATGACGGCGAGGGCTGCTGCCGCCACCACGACGAGAACTAACGCCGTTTTGCCATCTTTTTGCCGCGCGCCGGATCCTTGCGATCCCGGCGCGCTCGCGCATATGTTCAGGATGCCTTTTTGAGAAGAATCGGAGCGTTTATGGCAGATACCACCGAAAGCCTTGATCCGCGCACGGCCGACGAGCTCGCGCGCGTCGAGTCCAACCACGGCGCGCTCGAGCGCCTCATCGAGGAGCTCGAGGGGCGGGGGCGCCGCTCGCGCCAGTTCGCGGCGCACGTCATCGCGCTCGTGGCCGACCGCGACCCCGAGCTCCTGAGCGAGTACGTGCCCGACCTTATCGACGCGCTTTACCGTCCCGAAGCCCAGACGCGCTGGGAGATACTCGACGCCCTCACCCTGCTCGTGCCTCAGGAGGGCGTCAAGCTCGCCGAGGCGCTCGACGGCGCCGAGGCCGCGCTCTTTGACGATGCGTCTTCGACCCTGCGCCTCTCGGCTTTCAGGTTCCTCGCCACGTGGGCGGCGCTCACCGAGAAGGGGTCGGCGCAGGTATGGCCCATTCTCGACGAGGCTATCCAGTGCTACCACGGTGACCTTGAGTACCGCGACATGCTCGGCTGCGTGTACGTGTTCGCGCAGGGCGCGCTTTCGGCCGAGGTGGCCGCCGAGCTCGCCGCGCGCCTCAAGTTCGATGCCGAGGGCGGCAAGGGCACGTACCTGCGCGCCCGCTCCAAGGAGATTCTCGAGGTTCTCACCGAGCGCTTTGGGCTTGAGGGCAATCCCAAGCGCAAGCGCGCGGCCAAGGCCGCCGCGTCCGGCGACGAGGAGTGATACCCATGCATGACGTTGTTCTGATTCCCGGAGACGGAATTGGCCCCGAGATCACGAGCGCGATGCGCCGCGTTGTTGAGGCGACGGGCGTCGGGATCAACTGGAACGTGCAGGAGGCGGGTGCCGGCGTCATCGACGAGTACGGCACGCCGCTGCCCGACCATGTGCTCGACGCCGTGCGCGCCACCGGCGTTGCCATCAAGGGGCCCATCACCACGCCGGTGGGCACGGGTTTTCGCAGCGTGAACGTGGCGCTGCGCCGCGCGTTCGACCTCTACGCCTGCGTGCGCCCCTGCGTCTCGCAGCCCGGTGACGGCTCGCGCTACGAGAACGTCGATCTGGTGATCGTGCGCGAGAACACCGAGGACCTCTACGCCGGCATCGAGTACGACCGCGGCAGCGAGGGCGCTTCCCGCCTTGCCGAGGTCATTGCCGCGAGCGGTCAGGGCCCCGTGCGCGAGGACGCCGCCATCTCGATCAAGCCCATCTCGGAGGCGGGCAGCCGCCGCATCGTAACGTACGCGTTTGAGTACGCGCGCGCCAACGGCCGCAAGAAGGTCACGGCGGTGCACAAGGCCAACATCATGAAGGCGACCGACGGCCTGTTCTTGCGCGTTGCGCGCGAGGTCGCCGCGGGCTACCCCGATATCGAGTTCAACGACAAGATCGTCGATGCCACGTGCATGGGGCTCGTCATGAACCCCGATGACTTTGACGTGCTCGTGCTGCCGAACCTCTACGGCGACATCGTGAGCGACCTGTGCGCCGGCCTCGTGGGCGGCCTCGGCATGGCGCCGGGCGCCAACATCGGCGAGCAGGGCGCCATCTTCGAGGCGACGCATGGCAGCGCGCCCGACATCGCGGGCAAGGACATCGCCAACCCCACGGCCGAGATCCTCTCCGCTGCGATGATGCTCGACCATCTGGGCGAGCACGAGGCGGCGGGCCGTATTCGCGCTGCGGTGCGCGCCACGCTGGCCGCGGGCGAGAAGGTCACGGGCGACGTGCGCCGTGCGCTCACCGGTACTGCCGAGGGTTGCGTGGGCACCCAGGCGTTTGCCGACGCCGTGATCGAGCACCTGTAGCACGCGACCGCCGAACCCGCTCGGCCGTTGCTGCCGGGCGGGACGACGAAGGGAGGTCCCAGCGCATGGGGCTCATAGTTAAGAAGGACGAGTTCAGGGACGACGAGGATCTCGACGTCGAGATCATCGAGCGCACCGACGTGCCCGACGACCTGCCGAGCTCTCCGGTCGAGCTTATCGGCCGTTCGCACGATCCGATTGCCGAGGAGGCCGCTGCCACCGAGGCGGCGCTCGAGGAGGAGGCGCGCCTCAACCGCGAGACCATGAAGAGGATCCACGGCAAGCATGCAAGGCAGAACGATGACGGCGAGGATGCCGATGCCGTTGAGGGCGCCGACGAGCCCGGCGGCACGGAGGACGGCGACGAAGAGGTCCCGCGAGATCTGAGCGCCGAGGTACCGGACGACGAGGAGGAGCCCATGGGCAAGCAGGTTGAGACGGATGGCGGCAACGGCGGTTCGGGCAACGGCGGCGTGCGCCTGCCCATCGTGATCGCCGCGGTGCTTATCGCTGCGGTTGTGTTTGCCATCGGTGGCTACTTTGTGGGCAACGGCGGCTTCGGCGGTGCCATGGGCGGCACGGTGAGCGAGAACCTCACCGAGGATCAGCTCGACCAAGTGGTCGGTTCCTACACCTACAACGGCGCCAAGCACGACATCACCGCGCGCGAGGCCATCGAGGCCCAGTACAGCCTCGACGCCGTGAAGAACGATGACGACACCTATCCGGCGCCCTCTGCCGACACGGTGCTCGCGTACGCGCGCAACCAGATCCTGCTCGCCGAGGCGGAGTCCCGCGGCATCAGCGTCTCGGAGGACGAGATGGCCGATTACGCCGAGCAGATGCTCCAGACCTCCGATTACGAGAGCATCGCCGAGCAGTACCAGGTGACGGTCGACCAGGCCAAGCAGATCGTGCGCGAGAACGCGCTCGTGCAAAAGCTTTACGAGCAGATCGTGCCCGACATGCCGGAGGTGCCCGAGGCACCCGAGGAGCCCGAGGAGGGCGCCGAGGACGAGCCGACCAAGGCCTATGCCGACTACATCATCAAGCTCGCCGGCGACGAGTGGGACGCCGAAGCGGGCACGTGGGCGAGCGAGGGCGGTCCGTACCAGCAGGCCCTGGCCGACGAGGACTTCTCGGCCGACGGTGCCACCTACGAGCAGGCGCAGATGGCCTACTACGTGGCATACCAGGACTACAGCACCGCTGCGTCCGAGGGCCAGCAGGCGTGGCTCGACTTTGCGAACGGCCTGTACGCCAACGCGAGCGTCTCGATCCGCGGGCTCTTCGCGTAAGCATTGCTGTTGCGTCTACACGGCGCGTCCTTCGGGGCGCGCTTTTTTCTGCCGGGCATGCGCGGAGCTGCGCGGCAGGCGAGGGGAGATCAGATGATGAAAGAGCACGTTCTTGTCAGCGCGTGCCTTTTGGGCGAGAAGTGCCGCTTTGACGGCGAGTCGCGTCCGAGCGACGCGGTCAGGCGCCTGGCTGCGCGCCTGGGAGGATGCGTGGTGCCCGTGTGCCCTGAGACGGCGGGAGGCCTTGCGCGCCCGCGTCCGCCCGCCGAGCGCCGCGGCGCGCGCGTGGTCGCCGCCGACGGGGCCGACGTTACCGGAGCGTTTGCCGCCGGTGCCCGCAAAACGCTCGATCGTGCCCGCGAGCACGGCGCCCGTCTTGCTATATTGAAGGCCAAGAGCCCGTCCTGCGGGACGGGGCGCATATACGACGGAAGCTTCAGCGGCACGCTCACGGCAGGCGACGGCTTGGCCGCGGAGCTGCTCAAGAAGGAGGGATTGGCTGTGGTGGACGAAGAGAAGGTCGCGTACTGCGAGCCGAGCGTCGAGCATCCGGTTGCCATCATGCTCGGCAGCGGCATGGGCAAGCTCGCCGAGAGCGTGAAGGTGGTGCGCCGCATTCCCTACGCCGATATCGAGGGGTTCCCAGCCGACGCGCTGCCGGTTGAGGGACACCGCTTCGAGGTGCTCGTGGGCACTATCGGCGGCGTGCCCGTGATCGTGTACCCGGGGCGCATCCATCTGTACCAGGGCTACACCGAGCTCGAGGTTACCGCGCTCGTGCGCCATGCCCACCGCCTCGGCTGCCGCGACGTGGTCTTCTCGTGCGCCACGGGCGGCGTCGACCCGTCGCTCAAGCCCGGAACCATCGGCCTGCTCACCGACCACATCAACCTGACCGGCCGCAACCCGCTCGCGCACCGCGCCGCGGGCTCCATGGTCGAGACGCCCTTCGTGTCCATGGACCAGACCTACTCGCCGTACCTCGCGAGCTTTGCTCGTGCGGCCGCTGCCGACGAGGGCATCGAGCTCGACGAGGGCGTGTACGCCGGCCTGCTCGGCCCTACCTACGAGACGCCGGCGGAGGTGGCCGCCCTGCGCGTGCTCGGCGCCCGCTACGTGGGCATGTCGGCGGTCTGCGAGGTCATCATGGCGCGTGCGCTCGGCATGGAGGTCATGGGCCTCACGCTCGTGACCAACACGGCCGGCGCAGGGCACCTGAGCCACGAGGAGGTTCTCGAGGTGGCTGCCTGCGCGAGCGACCGCGTGGCGCGCGTGCTCACGGGCATGCTCGAGCGGCTTGGTGCCGCCGAGGCGTAAGGCGCGCGTTTAGGCGCGGGGCGCCTTGGGGCCGCGGTGCGGCAGGCAGGCGCGCTCGCGTAGAATGGGTCAGGCGCCCGGTCCTTAGGGGAGCGGGCGAGACATGTCAGGCAAGAACGAGGAGGCACTATGATCTACGACGAACTGAAGAACGTCGGGCGTTACCGCGGGCTGTATCCCAATCTGGACGTGCTGATCGACTGGCTTGACGGGCACGCGCCCGAGGATCTGCGCGACTTGCCGCTCGGCAGAAACGAGATCGCGGGCGACGACGTGTTTGCCAACGTTATGGAGGCGCAGACACGCGCCGCGGCCGACGCGCACTACGAGACGCATCATGCCTACATGGACCTGCAGATCGACCTGGTTGGCCGCGAAGCCTTCAAAACCGCCGCAGGCGCCACCACGCTCGTGCAGCCCTTTGACGAGAAGGACGACTTTGAGCTCGTCGACGCCGAGCGCTCGCTTGACGGCAACCTCGACGAGGGCCACTTTGCGCTCTTCGTCGTAAACGAGCCGCACATGCCCACGCTCGAGTTTCCGGGCGACGGCGTCCAGCCGGTTAAGAAGGTTTGCTTCAAGATTCGCGTCTAGGCTCTGGCGCTGCAGCGCTGTTTGCGAACGGAGCGTGGAGAAGCGCAAAAATCACCCTTGCGTTCGTGCGCGTTTGCACGTATCATAGGCACCTGCCAGCCTCGCGTAAGCGAAGGCTCGCCGAAGCCAGCATAGCTCAGTTGGTAGAGCACCGCTCTCGTAAAGCGGGGGTCACGAGTTCGAGTCTCGTTGCTGGCTCCAGGAGATCGCAAAGCCCGGCATCCACGCGATGCCGGGCTTTTTATGTTTCTCGGCCCTGGCCGCGGCGCTTCTCGCCTTCTCGCCCTGGGCGCTTTTTGCTTTTGCTCGCCGCGTGGCCTTGCCGGTGCTTGCGTTATGCGCATTCGCTAACGTTTTACGCATCGACTAACGCTAAAACGAGAAAAACGCCTCTCAAGCGTTAGCGGCTGCGTAAAGCGTTAGTGGCTGCGTCGAACGTTTCTGCTGGCGCGAAGCGTTGCCGGTTGCGTAGAACACGTCGCTTTGTGGCATATGCGCGCTCATCCCCAACGGTATTATTTGTCCTGCGAGCGGTTGCGGCGGATCTTCGAGGTCCGTGCTTCTCGACGCAACTCGTATACTATGCGTAAGTGTGGTTACTACCAGTGCAATCATGCGCCGTCCGGCATAGGCGGCGCTTCTCACAGAAAGCGGTCTTATGGTTGGATTCGTTCTTACCGGTCACGGTGAGTTCGCCCCCGGTCTGGCGAGCGCCGTGGAGATGGTCGCGGGCGCGCAGCCCCATTTTGCGGTCGTGCCGTTTGCGGAGAAGGATGCGGCTACGTACGCCGACAGCCTTAAGCAGGCTATCGCAGACATGCGCGCCGCTACCGACGCCGTTATCGTGTTCGTCGACCTGCTCGGAGGCACGCCGTTCAACGAGGCCTTTATGGCCGCTGCCGATATCGACGGCGTCGAGGTCGTTACCGGTGTTAACCTGCCCATGCTCATCGAGTGCGTGATCGTGCGGTCCGAGGGCACGTCGGCGGAGTCTCTCGTCGAGACCGCTGTCGCGGTCGGCTCCGACGGCATCGCCCATCGCAACATGGCCGATCTGCAGGCCCTGGCCGACGCTCGCTAGCTCTAGCTGCGTGGGTCTCGGCGCACGGCGGGGTCCGACCCAGGTGTTTTGGCGGCTCGTTTGGAGAGGCGGGTCGCTTGCGTTCATACGTGCCCTCGGGCACAGCAGGAAAGGGAGTACGTCATGGCAGAGTCGAACATCCTTCTCACGCGCGTGGACAATCGCCTGATCCACGGTCAGGTCACCACGCAGTGGAACACCACCCTCGGAGCCAACGTCGTTGCCGTCGCAAACGACGAGGTCGCTGTTAACTCCATGCGTCAGAACATCATGCGCATGGCTGCGCCCTCTGGCGTTGAGCTGCGCTTCTACTCCATCGACGGCGCCGCCAAGGCACTTGCCGCCCCGCAGGCCGACGAGCGCGTCTTTCTCATCGTCAAGGACCCGCAGGACGCCCTCGCGCTCGTGAAGGCCGGCGTGCCGATCGAGAAGCTCAACATCGGCAACATGCATATGGCCAGCGGCAAGCGCCAGGTCTCGTCGTCTGTTGCTGTTGACGACACCGACGTCGCGACGTTCAAGGAGCTCCAGGACGCCGGCGTTGAGCTTGAGATCCGCCGTCTTCCGAGCACGCCCGTCGAGGACCTCGACAAGCTCTTTGCCTAACAGCTGCGTTTGCCCGCGCTTTGGCGGCGCGGGCTTGTGCGCCGCCGGCGACCGCGCGTTGCCGGCGGCGTTTGCGCGCCTTATCGGCGCTGCGCCCTGCCCGCGTGGGCGCGTTTTGGAGGACGGCTCAAGAAGGGGAGTGCTCGCATGGGCACGGCGGCAAAACGACAACCGCTCTACGACCAGCTGGTCGACATCCTGCGCGAGAAGATCGAGAACGAGCTCGAGCCGGGCGACATGCTGCCGTCCGAGCGCGAGCTTTCCGTTGACTACGGGCTTTCGCGCACGACGGTGCGCCTCGCCCTGCGGGAGCTCGAGAACCTCGGGCTTGTGCGCAAACAGCACGGCAAGGGCACGTTCGTGACCGACAAGACCACGCAGTCGACCGACCTTTCGCACTTCTACAGCTTCACCGAGCACATGAGCAAGCTCGGCCGCGACCCGCAGACCATCATCCTCGAGTTCCGCGAGGTCGTAACCGAGAAGTACCTCGCGTCCCATATGGGCGTGCAGCCCGGCGAGAAGGTCTTCAAGCTCAAGCGCCTGCGCATGGCAGACGGCGTTCCGCTCATGGTCGAGCGCGCCTACCTGCCCATGCGGCTGTTCTCAACGCTCAAGCGACCCATGCTCGAGCACAAGTCGCTCTACGACATCATCGAGAACGAGTACCACGTGAAGATCCGCGTGGCCGAGGAGGAGTTCTTCGCAAGCATCGCGCGGCCCTCCGACGCCCATCTGCTCGACATTCCCGACAACGCCCCGGTTCTCGATCTGGTGAGGACCACCTACAGCATGGGCAACGACATCGTCGAGTACACGCTCGGCGTGGCGCGCGCGGACCAGTTCAAATACAAGGTGTACCACCGCAGGGCTCTGTAGGGGTCCTGCGCTTCTGTATGGGCGGAATGCGAGAAAGGACGACCATGAGCACGTATCACATCAAAGCCGACGCGTTCGTGCTGCCGGGATCCGTGGCACAGGGCGGGTACCTGACGGTGGCGGACGGCTCGTTCGGCTTTTGGAGCGCCGAGCGCCCCGAGGGCGAGGTTCTCGATCTAACGGGGACCATCGTCGCCCCCGGCCTCGTCGACACGCACATCCACGGCTTCTTCAACCACGCCACCACCGACTGCGACCCTGACGGCATCAACGCCTCGAGCCTCGAACTCGCGCGCCGCGGCACCACGGCGTGGATCCCCACGACCTTTACCGACGACGTCGAGCGCATCGGCGAGCAGTGCGCCGCCATTGCCCAAGCGGTCGAGAAGCGCGATCCGGGCTTTACCGGCGCGCGCGTTCCGGGCATCTACCTCGAGGGTCCGTTCTTTACCATGAAGCACGTGGGCGCTCAGAACCCCGCTTATCTCATCGCGCCGAGCTACGACGTCTTTGCGGCGTGGCAGGAGAAGGCCGGCGGTCTCATCGTCAAGAGCGCGCTTGCTCCCGAGCGCGAGGGGGCGCTCGACTACATCGCCCGTCTGGACGCCGAGGGCGTGGTCACGAGCATCGGTCACTCCGACGCTACCTACGACGAGGCGCTTGCCGCGGTCAACGCCGGCGCAAGCTGCTTCGTGCACACCTACAACGGTCAGCGCGGCCTGCACCACCGCGATCCCGGCTGCGTGGGCTGCGCCATGGCGACCCCCAACACCTACGCCGAGATCATCTGCGACGGCAAGCACGTCAAACCCGCGGCCATCAAGGCCCTGATGGACGCCAAGGGCTGGCAGCACACCGTCCTTATCACCGACTGCCTCGGTTGCGGCGGCATGCCCGAGGGCTCGTACATGTCGGGCGGCCTGCCCGTCGAGATGCGCGGCGGCGCCTGCTACCTCGCCGGTCAGGACACGCTCGCGGGCTCGGTCCTCACGCTCGTCGAGGGCGTCAAGAACATGGTCGACTGGGGCCTGGCGAGCTTTGACCAGGCTATTCGCATGGCGACCGAGGTTCCGGCGCGCTCTGCTCACGTCGACGCGGTCTGCGGCTCCATCAAGCCCGGGCGCGCGGCCGACTTCATCGCCCTGAACCACGACCTTACGCTCGCCGCCTCCTACGTTGGCGGCACGCAGGTGGGCGCGTAGCGCCTGCCGGGTGCGCGGCTCTTCTTTTGGAGAGGGGAGTATCAGGTACCGTTTAGCGCAGGCCCCGGCCTGCCGCCCGAGATGTGGCGGAGGGCCGGGGCCTTTTGCGTTGCAGGTTTTGTCGGCGCGTTCGGGCGCAGCCGCTTGTGCTTCTCGCGTTTGCTGCGTGCCCCTAGGCTACTTCGTGCCGAAGCGGTACACGATGGCGGCCTCGTAAGGGTGGTCGGGCGTGCATGTGGGCTGCGGCCACGCGGGATGGTGCGCGCAGTCCGGGTAAAACTCGGGCTCAAAGGCAAAGCCCGCGTGCGCTCCGTAGGACACGCCGTCCTTGGCGTGTGCGTCGCCGAGCCAGTTGCCCGTGTAGAGGTGCGCGCCAGGAGCCGTGATGCGCACTTCCATGGTGCGTCCGCTCGCGGGGTCCCACGCCTCGAGTGCCGGTCTCGGCGCGGCGCCCTCTGCGTACCCGTTGACGCACAGGCAGTGGTCAAAATCGTGGGCGCGTTCGATAAGGGGGTCATGGGCGTTGATGCCGGCCGCAAGAGGCGCCTCCTCGCGCAGGTCAAAGGGGGTGCCGCTCACGTCCGCGATCTCGCCGGCCGACACGGAGTCCTCGCGCACGGGCAGGTAGCGCGCGGCGTGCACGCGCACCACGTGGTCGGCCACGCTGCCCGCGTTGTGGCCTGCGAGGTTGAAGTAGGCGTGGTTGGTCATGTTCGCAAACGTGGGCCGGGCGGTCTCGCAGCGGTAGGTGAGCGTGAGCGCGCCGGCGTCCGAGAGCTCGTAGGCGGCGGTGAACACGCGCTCGCCGGGAAGCCCGAGCTCGCCGTGGGCGAGCGTGCAGGTAAAGGTCACGCGGCAGGCGTTTTCGTTAACGGCGGCGCTCCACAGGCGCTTGTGCAGGCCGCGGTCGAGATCGGTGTGCAGGTTGTTGGGACCTTCGTTTGGCTCGAGGTGCCAGATCTCGCCGCCGACGGGCACTTCTCCGCGGTCGGTGCGGTTGGCCACAGGGCCGATGGTGCAACCGTAGCAGGCAGGGTTTGACCCGGCGTATCCCTCGAGCGTGTCAAAGCCGAGCACGACGTCTGCGCGCGTGCCCCCGGCGTCGGGAACGACGACGCCGACAAGCGTTGCGCCGAAGTCCGAGACGCGCACGATGGTGCCGCCGGACGAGAGCTCAAAGAGGTGCGCCTTGGCTCCGGCGGGCGTTTGTCCAAACGGGGTGACGGTGACCATGGGTTCCTCCCGGGGTCGTGGGCGAGAAGCGCTTCTCGCGGAAGCGTTTTGGATGCCTCTATTCTAGGCCCGCGCGCCTGCGGGTTCGGCGCGCGCCATGCATTTTGCGAGAAGCGCCCCCAATGCGCACCCGATTTGCGCCCCTGCTATGGATGCATGCGCGAAAGGGCAGCTCAGAGGTGCTGTATAGGTCTCTGTACCTAACGTTTAATTCACTCAGAATCGTGCCGGTTCACGTCCAATCTTGCCGCGTAAGTCGGTACACTGGAGACAGTGTTTTGTTTATCGCATTCAGCCGTGGTCGAGGGCTTCCTGCCGGTTGGGCAGGGGTCTTCTGACTTGAGCCAAGGCACGCAACAGGGGCGCAGGGGTTTGAGGGAGCCGCTGCGCAGCTGAGGAGATAAACGGTCCACAACGATGCAGGAGCAGGGAAGTCCGGCAAGTTGTTTATGTTGAGAAACGGAGTTTCGAATGCTGATTAAGCGAACCAAGATCGTCTGCACCATGGGACCTGCGTGCGATGACGACGATACGCTGCGCGAGATGATCAAGGCGGGCATGAACGTCGCGCGCTTCAACTTCAGCCACGGCAGCTACGAAGAACACCACGAGCGCATGGAGCGCGTCAAGCGCATCTCCAAGGAGCTCGATATGCCCGTGGGCATCCTGCTCGACACCAAGGGACCCGAGATCCGCACCGGTCTTCTCGAGGGCCATGCCAAAGTCGAGCTTCCTACGGGCGCCGAGGTTATCGTTACCGCCGCTGAGACCTCCGAGGACCGCCTCGGCACCGCCGAGCACTTCTACCTCGACCACCTGGAGCTCCCGCGCGAGGTCCACGTGGGCGGCACCATCCTCATCGACGACGGCCTCATCGGCCTTACCGTTACGGGCATCGACGGCCAGGACATTCGCTGCACCGTGCAGAACGGCGGCTCGCTCGGCGAGCGCAAGGGCGTGAACGTTCCCAACGCAAAGCTGTCGCTGCCCACCATGACCGACCGTGACCGCGAGGACATCCTCTTCGGCCTCAAGGAGGGCATCGACTTCATCGCCGCCTCCTTCATCCGCGATGCCGAGGGCGTGCGCGAGATCCGCAAGCTCTGCGACGAGAACGGCGGCGAGTACGTGGCCGTTTTGCCCAAGATCGAGTGCGCTACTGCCGTCTACCAGTTCGACGACATTCTCGAGGCCGCCGACGGCATCATGGTCGCCCGCGGCGACCTGGGCGTCGAGATCGCTCCCGAGGTCTGCCCGACGGTGCAGAAGGAGATCATCCACAAGTGCAACATGGCCTACAAGCCGGTCATCACCGCCACGCAGATGCTCGACTCCATGATCCGCAACCCGCGCCCGACGCGCGCCGAGGTCACCGACGTCGCCAACGCCATCGACGACGGCACCGACGCCGTCATGCTCTCGGGCGAGACCGCGGCCGGTTCGTATCCGCTCGAGGCCGTCAAGATGATGGCCAACATCGCGCTTATCGCCGAGGCCACGCTGCCCGAGCACCGCACCTTCGATCTGCACACCGACGAGAAGGGCATCGAGGTCTTCAACAACTCCGTCGGCCTCGCTGCGGTGAGCACCGCCTTCAACGTCAACGCGCGCGCCATCCTGGTCCCCACGTTCACCGGTCGTTCCGCGGGTCTCGTGTCGAACTTCCGTCCGTCGCTGCCCATTCTCGCCATCACGCCTTACTGGTGGGCGGTCAACAAGATGACGCTTTACTGGGGCGTCGACCCCATTTGCCGCCCGGGTATCGTCGATGTGCGCACGATCGTTCAAGGCTCCATCGAGGAGGCAAAGAAGGGCGGGTACGCAAAAGAGGGCGACATCGTGGTGCTCACGGCGGGCGATCCCGCGACGTCGGTGACGATCACCGACCAGGCGGGCGCGCACACTACGAGCACGAACGTCGTATACGTCGCGCAGGTGCGATAGTGCCGAGCGCGTGAAGAGGAGGTGCCTGCCGGCATCCAGCGGCTCTAAGGAGGAAGCATGCTGACCAAGCGTACCAAGATCGTATGCACCATGGGTCCCGCCTGCGACGACGAGGATGTTCTTCGCGAGATGATCAAGGCGGGCATGAACGTCGCACGCTTCAACTTCAGCCACGGCAGCCATGAGGAGCACCATGTGCGCATGGAGCGCGTCAAGCGCATCGCTGCCGAGCTGGGCAAGCCGGTGGGCATTCTTCTCGACACCAAGGGACCCGAGATCCGCACCGGCCTTCTCGAGGGGCACGCCAAGGTCCGCCTCGAGCAGGGGGCAACGGTTACGGTTACCGCTGCGGTAACGTCCGAGGATCACCTGGGCACCGCCGAGCACTTCTACCTCGACCACCTGGAGCTCCCGCGCGAGGTCCACGTGGGCGGCACCATCCTCATCGACGACGGCCTCATCGGCCTTACGGTGCTCGAGATCAACGGGCAAGACATGATCTGCCGCGTTGAGAACGGCGGCGAGCTTGCCGAGAAGAAGGGCGTGAACGTTCCCAACGCCAAGCTCTCCCTTCCCGCGATTACCGAACAGGACCGCGAGGACATCCTCTTCGGCCTCAAGGAGGGCATCGACTTCATCGCCGCCTCCTTCATCCGCGACGCGGAGGGCGTGCGCGAGATCCGCAAGCTCTGCGACGAGAACAACGGCACTCATGTGGGCGTGTTCCCCAAGATCGAGTGTGCCACGGCGGTGTACCACTTTGACGAGATCCTCGAGCCGTCCGATGGCATCATGGTTGCCCGCGGCGACCTGGGTGTCGAGGTTGCGCCCGAGGTGTGCCCCACCATTCAGAAAGAGATCATCTACAAGTGCAACAAGGCCTATAAGGCCGTGATCACCGCCACACAGATGCTCGACTCCATGATCCGCAACCCGCGCCCGACGCGCGCCGAGGTGACGGACGTCGCCAACGCCATCGACGACGGCACCGACGCCGTCATGCTCTCGGGCGAGACCGCGGCGGGCAAGTACCCCGTGGAGGCCGTCAAGATGATGGCCAACATCGCGCTCATCGCCGAGGCAACGCTGCCCGAGCACTCCAACTTCGATCTGCACACGGACGCCAAAGGTGCGACGATCATCAACAACGCTATGGGCCTCGCGGCAGTCACCGCTGCTTTCAACGTGAAGGCTCGTGCCATTCTCGTTCCCACCACAACGGGTCGCTCGGCACGCCTCGTGTCGAACTTCCGTCCGTCGCTGCCCATTCTCGCCGTTACGCCCAACGAGTGGGCGGTGCGCAAGATGTCCATCTATTGGGGCGTTCAGCCGGTACTGCGCAAGGGCATCGGCGACGTGAGTTTCATCGTTCAGGGTGCTCTTGAGGAGGCAAAGAAGCACGAGGTCGTGCGTCCGGGCGACATCGTGGTCCTCACGGTCGGCGACCCGTCTACGTCGATCACCCTCTACGACAAGCAAACCTGCACGAACGTGGTCTATGTTGCTCAAGTCCGTTAGGCATTCGACGCTGCGGCTGCCCTTGGCGGCCAGGCTGACCCTCACTCGTCGGCCATGACTCGGACTTGACGCTGCGGCCGTCCCTGGCGGGCATCTCGGCCCTCACTCGTCGGCCATGGCCACGAGGCCAATGGCCTCCTCCTTCTGGCCGACCTGCTCCGCCAGGGGCGCCCTCGCTTTCGCGCAAGCAACCTGCACCACATGGGCCCGCCCCGTATGGGGCGGGCCTCGCTGTGCTCGGGTGTGCCGGGCAGGATCGTGGGCCCCTCCTTCGGGCCGACCTGCTCCGCTTGTTGATGTGCAATAAGAAATGGTCCGAATGAGCACCGGTTTTTGAGCACCGCGTGCATCTAGAAATGAGCAGTTTCAGCATGAGGGCCGCGCTCCCTTAGGACCAGGGGCGCGGCCCTC
>CALUOB010000036.1 GCA_944322175.1 uncultured Coriobacteriaceae bacterium | reverse complement strand
ACTTTGCGCCTGCGGCCGCGCGCGCCTTTTGGCACAATGTCGTTAACGCGCTCGCGCGCACAGCCCGTATCCGGAGAAGTTCCATGGTTTCAAGCATCGTCGCCATCGTTCTGTTTGCCCTCGGCCTTGCCATGGGCGCCGTTCTCGTGAGCACGCGCTACACGGGCGATCTCGGCCGCTTGGCGCGTTTTCTGCGCGAGCGCGACCCCCAGAGCAACGCGCGCGCCACTGCGGCAGCCGCACCGGGAGTGACCGAGCTTGCCGACGCCGTTAATGCCGAGCTCGACCGCAGCGCACAGGCCCACCTCGAGATGCTTCGCCGTCAGCAGGAGTTTCAGCGCGATCTGTCGGCTCTTTCGCACGACATCCGTACGCCGCTCATGGGCGCCAAGGGCTATCTCCAGCTTGCGCGCGACGAGAAGGACTCCGCCGTTCGCTCGCGCCACCTCGACGCCGCCGCCAAACGCATCGATGCCACGACGGAGCTCCTCGATCAGCTCTTTGCCTACACCAAGTCGACCGACCCTGATCTTGCGCTCGACCTGGAGCCCGTGCTGCTCAAGCCTTTTGTTGAGGAGGTGCTGCTCGGCCAGTATCCTGTCTTCGAGAAGCTCGGGTGGGAGCCTCGGGTGACGTTTGCCGACGCTGGCGTCAGCATCGAGGCAAACCGCGACGCCCTCTCGCGCATTCTCGTCAACCTCGTGGTCAATGCGCTGCGCCACGGCTCGTCCGCGCCTTCGATCGAGGAGGCGAAGACGGCCGACCGCGTTTTTCTCTGCATCTCGAACGCGGTCGAGGACCCGACGGCCCTAGATCCAGATCGGCTCTTCGACCGGTTCTACCAGGCCGACGCTGCGCGCGGCGCAAAGGGGAGCGGTCTTGGCCTCTCGGTCTCGGCCAACCTCGCGCGCGCCATGGGTATGGAGCTTGCGGCCGAGCTCCAAGGCTCGGTTCTCAAGATCACGCTCTCCGTGCCCCTCTAGCAGCGCCTTCCGCGGATTCAGCCGCTGCGAGCGTTCCTCGCATGCCCGTATCGGGTGCCGTATGTACGAACGGGTGGAGGGGCGCTCTGCCGTGCGTTCGATCGCATTCCGTTTGAAAAAAGATAGATATAGCTAACTTTATGAGCCAAAGCGGTCCTTCATCTGCTAAGTTAAACATGGCTAACAACAGCTCGGTGAAAGGACCGTCGATGGAGCGACCGATAACCCTCGAGGAACTCGAAGCAGTGCTCGTGCGTTCGTGCGCACCCGTGCTGCTTGGTGCCAAGCCCGCCAACCTGTTTACGTTTTGCGGATGCTTTGACGAGAAGTGCCCTGATTGCAACGGGGAAGGGTGCCACGAGCGGCAACGTCTGACGCGCGCGCAGATAGCGAAGCGACGCGAGAAACTCGCGCTCCTTGTTGCGAAGATCGACGCAGCGTTGTCGGTGCACGGTATGCGCTGCCGCATCGTCGCTTGGAGGCCTTTCGGAGCGCTCCTGTACGGGTACCGCCCGGTTCTCGTGAAGCAGCATATGAACGAAGCTTCGGTTGCGCACGATCTCTCTCGCGGCGGATATCCCGTGCTAAGGCAGGGGCATTTTGTCGGGCGCTGCGCCCGAAGAGCAACCGTGCGCCGTGCGTACGAGCCCGTCCGAGGCAACGAGCTTCTCGAGTCCTGCATCGAACGGCTCGTCGAGCGGTTCAAAGAGCAGGCGGTTCCGCACGAGATCGGTTATTTCCTCGGGTATCCCGCATCGGATGTGCGCGGCTTCATCGAGCACGAGGGCAGGGAGTTTCTCTGCTGCGGCTGTTGGAAGGTGTACGCCGACGTGCGCGGGGCGCAGTACCGTTTCTCGCGGTACCGGCGCTGCACGCGGCGGGCGATGCGCCTGTATAAAGCAGGCGCTTCGCTTACAGACCTGGCGCGAGACCCGGCCGTTAAGGTTGCCTAGCTGTTGTTGGTGCTGATTGGTCACGCGGGCTAGCACAGGGCTGGCTCTGGATGAGAAAGGAACAAGCATGAGCAAGGTGGCAGTGGTGTATTGGAGCGGCACGGGAAACACCGAAGCAATGGCTGGGCTCGTTGCCGAGGGCGCGCGTGCCGAGGGCGCCGAGGCGGAAGTTATCGCCTGTGCGGATTTTTCTTCGGCAAGCCTGGACAACTTCGACGCATTTGCCTTCGGGTGCCCCGCCATGGGCTCCGAGGAGCTGGAGAGCGAAGAGTTCGAGCCCATGTGGGACGACGTGGAGCCGGAGCTTCCCGGTCGCCGCGTAGCGCTGTTTGGCAGTTATGACTGGGCGGATGGCGAGTGGATGGACCTGTGGCGCGAGCGTGCGGAGGCAGCGGGCGTTACGGTTGCCGACACCGTCATTGCCAAGGATTACCCCGACGAGGAGGCCTCGGCTGCCTGCAAGGCGCTCGGCGCCGCGCTGGCGTGATGCGCAACCCTCAACAACATCAAAGCTGACGCGGGCGGCGCGTCCGAAAGACCGGCGCCCCGCCCGCGTACCTCAGTGCTCAGGCGCTGCCAAGATTGCACTTGCTGGCCATAGAGGTGAGAACAGCGCCTTGCTGGCTCGTGGTAAGATACGGTGATCTTCTTGCCTGCGATAACTGTGGAGGACCGAATGGACGGACGGGGTATGCAAGGGCCGACGGGTGTGCTGCTGATCAACACCGGGTCTCCTTCTGCGCCGACCCCGGAGGCGGTCCGCGTTTATCTCGAGCAGTTTCTCATGGACGACCGCATCAGGCCGTTGCCCGCACCGGTATGGCGCGTGATTCTTGGGCACATGATCTTGCCAAAGCGCTGTCCGGCTTCTGCCGAGAAGTACGCTACGATTTGGAGCGACGAAGGTTCGCCCCTTGTTGCGGGCTGCCGTGCGCTTGCGGCGCGTACCGAAGCTGTTTTGCGATCCCACGAGGCAGTGAGACAGGGAGTGCCCGCGGCGGAGACTGTGCTTGTTCGCACGGCGATGATATACGGAGAGCCGTCAGTTGCTTCGGTTCTCGAAGAGCTCAGAAGCTTAGGGTGCGCTAAGCTCGTTGCGCTTCCGTTGTATCCGCAGTCGGCCTATTCGACGACCGCTGCCGCGCTCGACGCGCTCCATCGTTGTATCGAGCAGACAAAATGGCAGGTGCCGGTGACCTCCGTCGAGGCATACGGTGACAATAGCGCGTATCTCGATGCGGTTGCGGATTCAATTCTCCTGGCCGGTTACCGTTCCGCGAGCGATTACTTGCTCTTGTCGCTGCACGCGGTGCCGCTTCCCGACGTCGACGCGGGAGACACCTACCCCGATCAGGTGCGCCGCTCCGCCTGCGCTATCGCGAAACGTCTCGGCGCGCCGGAGGGCTCATGGTCCATTGCTTATCAGTCTCCGTTTGAGGACGGGAGGCGATGGACGGGGCCCAATACAGCGCGAACGGTCAAACGCCTTGCCAAGAGCGAGGGGCGGCGTCTTGTGGTGGTATGTCCGGGCTTTGCGGTCGACTGTCTCGAGACCCTTTATGACATCGATCGGGTCTTGCGCGCAACGTACCGCTCTATACGGGCCGATGGCTCAGATGGTCTGCTCTACGTTCCCTGCCTGAACGCTTCTAAGGTGCATGCCGAACTGCTTGCAGAAATCATCGTCAAGGCAATTACGGAATAGGGTTGCTGTCTATTTCGGCGACGTTATTCGTATGAGATCGATGCCGGACCTCTTGAAGAATGTCACAGAGAAATATGCAAGTTATGGTTGGGTAACAGTCGGCCCGGAATAGTTTACTCTGTCTAACAGAGAAGGACGTCGGACGTGAGGGGCGACGACACGTGATGATCGACAAGCGGCTCATCGGCATCGTGCCGGGGAGCATGAGGTACGTGGGCGCGAGCGTTGCCCTTCAATGGGCGTCGCTCGTGGCAAACATGGGTATGGTGCTCGTCATCTGCCGGACGCTCTTCGCGCTCTGGGCAGGTACGGTGGGCGAGAAGAACGTGGGTTCGTAAGGGGGTTGCTATGATCAACGTCGTTATCGTCCTCGGCGGTGCCGTTTCCCGCGTCACGACTGCCGGCCTGTACAACGTCACTCGGGTGAGTTTGAACTAAGGGCAGAGCCTTTGCGTGACGGTGCTGTACGTCTCGCTGATGCGCGTGGCGAGCGCCTCCGCGTATCCGGGGACTCCGAGGGTTTTCTCAAACGCCTCGCGCGGAACGAATCTCGTCATCTGGTCGGCAAACTCCCGTGAGGTGGCAAGCGCGAGCGCTCGCGCCCGTCCGGACTCAAGGAGCTCCGGCAGGCGTTGCAAGCATCCGTAATCAACATGCTTGAGGCCCACCATGCGAGCGACTTCGTCCATGTGCCACCCATGGTTTCCGACGATCCACGGAATGTCCCACAGGTCACGGTAGCGCGGCGCTACAGGCGAATTGGCAAACGAGATGAGCTTGTCGGCGAGAATCTCATCTGTGCTCTGACAGCGCACAAGCATGTTGACAAAAGCTCGGGGCAGCTCAGGATAGTTGATGGTAAGGAAGCGCATCGAAGTATCGTAGGATGGAATCCTTGCGATTTCGATCTTGATTCTCTGCGAAGGAAGGTCAGGGCGTTCGGGGGCGGTGTCTACGATGATTTGCCAGCGTTTGAGACTTCCGCCTCCGCTGAAGGCCTTGACGGAGGTGGGCTCCTTGACGCGGACCCCAAGATGGTACTGTGTGTCGAGAGCTTGTGACAGCACCTGGGCAAAACCGGCGAGGTCGATCTCATTGAGTTCATCGGGGGTCGTGAAATCCAGGTCCTCACTGTACCTTACGTTGCCATAGCACAGCCTCAGACAGGTGCCACCCTGGAACACGAGCCGTTTCAGCCACCCCGAGGCATCGAGCGCTGCGAGGATGTCGTAGTGCAGAAGCTCCTTCTCCACGACGGGAAGGAGGGTTTCCAGCTGGTGCCGCGCTGCGACCCCTCGTGCGAATTCGGAAAACGTGCTACTGCTCACCTTCAAGCTCCTCCCAGTCGATGAGGTCAAGCGAGCGCCGTGCGCGTTTGAGGCCGACGGCGGCGTAACGCTTTGTCGCGAGGCGCAGGGGGCTGTTGGGGACATCGACCGTGTTCTTCGCGATTTCGAATGCATCCGCGCGGGTGTGGATGAACTCAATGGTTCCGAAGGGAGTGGGAAACGTCCCCTCGCGTCCAGTCGTGACCACGGTGAGACGGTCGACGGGGACCTGCGAGATGATGCCCCATCTCGAAGCGGCGCTCTCCATGCCCACGTAGCAGCTGCTGCCGATCCGCAGCAGCGCGGCAATCTCCTCGATGGGCTGAAACTTGGTTGCGGCTGTAGTGGGGTGCCAGTACAGGTCACGCGCGACGCGCACGAGGACACGGGCGTCGACGAGGCGCCTAATGGTGCTTCTCAGCTTCTCTCCACGTTCCTCGAGCAGAAGCTCGATGTCGCGGGAGCGGTATGCGTTCTTGACATTTTCGAGTTGAGAGAAACGCCGCTGTGCTTCTAGTGTCTTCATGCCCGTCCTCCTTTTAAACAGTATACAGCAATCGTCCATATACAGCCTATATCTGTATAGTCATAGAAGATTGAGCCGAAGCGAAGCGGCATGCCGGATGAAGCCGCGACCGCCGTCGCCCGCCGCTTCCTCCGCACACTGTTCGCCGATTTCCATTCGGGGGGGCGCCACCGACTAGGGATCCCGCCACGGCCCGTGCGGTCATGAACACGAGCAGCACGGCGAACACGATCGTGAAGACGAGGTTGCCCCATCCGCCAAAGAGAGCGCAGCGCGCCGGCTGCGGTGCGCTGCGCCTACGCGAGCGGCAAAGGGGCCGCCCCTTTGTCACAGCGCCCAGTCCGCGCTCTGGGTCTGGAGCGCCACCATGCGGGCGAAGAGGCCGCCCGCGGCGAGCAGCTCTTTTTCTGCAGCACGACTGACACCGCGTCGCGTAGCTCGGCAAGATCGTAGGAGCGTACGTCGATGCCGCCGACTTTGACGGAGCCGTCGGTTGCGTCGTAGAGGCGGCTGAGCAGGCTCACGAGGCTCGACTTGCCCGAGCCCGTGCCGCCGATGATGCCGATGGTCTCGCCCGAGGCGATGTTCAGGTCGATGTCTTGGAGCACGTTTTCGCCGTCGCCGGTAGCGTAGGCGAAGCTCACGTGATCGAAGTCGATCTTGCCGTCGGCAACCTCGCGTACCGGTTCGGCAGGGTCGTGGATGTCGGGCACCTCGTCGAGCGCCTGCGAGATGCGGCGGGCGCTCGCCATGCTCATGGTGATCATAACGGCGATCATCGAGAGCATCATGAGGCTCATGAGCATCTGCGACACGTAGGAGAAGGCGCTCGTGAGCTGTCCTGTGGTCATGGTGCCGCCCACCACGAAGTGCGCGCCCAGCCACGACACGGCGATGATGCAGCTGTTGATGGCGATCATCATGACGGGGTGTTGAGGGCGACGATGCCCTCGGCCTTGACGAACAGCTTGTAGAGCTTCTCGGCCGCGGCGCGGAAGCGCTCCTTCTCGTAGACCTCGCGTGCGAATGCCTTGACCACGCGGATGGCACCGACGTTTTCTTGCACGCTCGCGTTGAGGTCGTCATAGGTGTCGAACACGCGGTTGAACGTGCGGGTGGCGTTCGACACGATGAGCGTGAACGCGATGGCCAAAAAGACCGCGGCGACGATGATAACGGGGGAGAGCGCAGTCGAGATGGAGAGGAACATCACCAGGCTCGACACGAGCATGACCGGTGTGCGCACCGCGATGCGCAACAGCATGAGCGCGGCGTTCTGGATGTTGGTGACGTCGGTGGTCATGCGCGTGACGAGGCCGGCGGTCGAGAACTTGTCGATATTGCCGAACGAGTAGGTTTGAACCTTGTCGAAAATGGCCTCGCGCAGGCTGCACTCATGCAAGTGGGTATGATGATTCGAAACGCCTGACGATCCTCAAAAAGGAGAACAGCTATGAACAAACCGAGCGGACGCACGATTGCCTTGGTCGCGCTCGCGGCTTTTGCGGTGTATCTCGGCATCTACTACTGGCCCGCCGTCGAGGGGTTTCTTGGCGTCCTCGCATCCTCGCTTGCGCCTATCGCGTTTGGCTTTGTGCTTGCCTATCCACTGAACATTCTCATGAGCTTCTACGAACGGCATGTTCTGCCCGGCTGCAAGAGCTCGCTGGTGACGCGCGTGCGTCCGCTTGCGAGCCTCGTTGCCGCCGTGGTGACACTCGTGGGCATTGTTGCCGCTGTTGTGGTGCTCGTGGTTCCTCAGCTTGTCGACTGCGTTCGACTGCTCGCGGGGGAGCTGCCCGTTGCGCTGTCTGCGCTCGGTTCTTGGCTCGAGGATGCGGGCGTGCTGACTCCCGAGACCATCGACCGCGCCTCGGCGTCGCTCGAGGCGTTTGACTGGAAGACCGGCGTGAGCAGCGCCGCCTCCGTCATCATGTCGGGCGTGGTCGACGTTGTCGCCGGCATCGCGAGCGGCACGGCGAACTTCGTGCTCGCCTTCGTGTTCGCGCTCTTCGTGCTTCTGAGCAAAAGGCGGCTCGCTGCGCAGGGCAGCCTCGTCCTCGAGCGGTACCTGCCCGAGCGCGCTCTCGCGCGCGTGCGTTACGTACTCGGAATTGCCGACGACTGCTTCCATCGGTTTTTGGTGGGTCAGTGCACCGAAGCGGTCATCCTCGGCGTGCTCTGCGCGGCGGGTATGTTCGTGCTCGGGCTTCCGCATCCCATGATGATCGGCGCGCTCACGGCGTTCATGGCGCTCATCCCTATCGTCGGCGCGCTTCTTTCGGGCGTCATCGGGGCGTTTCTCATCCTTATGGAGTCACCGATCCAGGCGCTTGTCTTCCTTGTATTCATCGTGGTGCTCCAACAGCTCGAGGGCGACTTTATCTACCCGCATGTAGTGGGCTCCTCCATCCAGCTGCCGGGCATCTGGGTGCTGGCGGCGGTTACGGTGGGCGGCGGCGCCTTCGGTATCGTGGGAATGTTCGTCGGCGTTCCTCTTGCCGCTATAGCCTACCGTCTACTCAAAAACGACGTGCACGGGTTGACGCCGCGCTAGGTCTGAGCGCGGGCTTCGCGGCTGCGCTTTGCCTTGGCGGGGTCAGTGTCGGTGCGGAGCCGCAGTGCCGGACTCTGGGGCGGCAGCTCTTATCGCCTTGCCTTTTTGCTGTTGTCCCTGCAGGTGATCCGGTGTTTTATCCGGTTATGATGGGAGAGAGGGTGGCATCGCAAGGGCGCGGGGAGGTGCGGCATGCGGATTATCGTCGAGACGCAGAGCCGTATGCGCGCGCGGTTGCGCACCCGTATGCGGATCGCCGTGGTCAGGGCGTTCAGGACGCTCGCGGGCGTTCCGGTTGACCGTGAGGGCGCGGTTACGATTCGGCGCATATCCCGGCTCCGCAAGGCGGTGCGCAGCGTGGTCTCCGATCCGCTCGTGCGCAACCGTCATGCGCGCATCATGCTGTTGGGGTTGCTCGCGGGTTCGGCCCACGTGATCTTTGCCCTGCTCAACATCTTCGTTGGCGTCTTTACCCGCTCGCTGTGGACGCTTTCGGTGGGCGTGGTCATCGCCGCGCTCAACGTGGGCAAGTCGTACGTGGCTTCGGGGGCGTTTACCAACGGAGACATAGACGAGGGCGCCGAGAGCATCGAGTCGCTGAAGCGCTGCCGCAACGCCGGCATCGCCCTCGCACTGCTCGTGGTTGCGATGTCGGGCACGGTGATGCGCCTGGTGGTGCACGGGTTTGGCGGAAGCTATTCAGGAGCGCTTATCTACGCGTACGCGCTCTACGCGCTGTTGCAGATCGTGATCTCGCTGGTAAATCTTGTGCGCGCCCGCAAAGAGGAACTCGTTCAGGTGAAGGGCGTGCGCGCGTTCAGTTTGGCGAGCGCTCTTATCTCGATTTTTGCGTTGCAGACGGTGCTGCTCTCGCGCGTGGGATGGGAGAGCCTGCCGGTCAAGATGACGCGGCGCATCGCCGAGGGCGCGGTGGGCAGCGGCGTGTGCGCGGGTATGATCGCGCTCGGTGTGTGGCTCGCCCGTTCCGCGGGCATTCGTCTCGCCGAGCGCCGCGCCGACCCCCGCATGCGCTTCGAGCGTTTGCCCTGGCGTGGGTCTACAATACGAGACGAGCAAAAACGACCGCTCTAGCGCATCGAGAATCCAACGTGCCCGCTTGCTGTTGTCGGCGAACGGGGAGAGGGAGGCCCCATGACTGAGAAGACGCCTGCCGAGGGCGGATCGGTCCGCGCGGCGCGGCGCGGGCTCGCGTTGTTCGCCATTTTGTGCATGACGTTCATGGAGACGCTCGACGGCACTATCGTAAACGTGGCCCTGCCCACGATGCAGCGTGAGCTTGGGGTGGGCGGAACCGAGATCCAGCTCGTATCGAGCGTGTTCTTGGTCGTCACCTGCGCGTTTTTGCTCGTGTTCGGACGCTTGGGGGACGTTCTCGGCAAGGTGCGCGTGTTCCAGGCGGGCGTTGTGCTCTTCATCGTCGGGTCCGCGTTGTGCGCCTGCTCAGGCACGCTCGATCTTCTTGTGGCGGCACGTGCGGTGCAGGCGCTCGGCGTCGCGGCGAGCCTTGCCAACAACCAGGGCATCATCACGGAGCTCTTTGCCAATACACGTGGCCGTGCGCTCGGGCTCGTTGCAACGTTCACGGCGCTCGGCGCTATGGCGGGGCCTACCGTAGGCGGCGTGCTCGTCTCGGCGTTTCCGTGGGAGGTCATCTTTCTCATCAACGTGCCCATCGGCATCATCTCGCTCGCGATAGGCGCCTATGCTCTTCCCAATCGCAAGCCGACCGAGAAGCGCGTGTTCGATGTTCCGGGGACAGTTGTCATCGTTCCGGCGATCCTGCTTGTGTTCGCGGCGATCACCCTTATGGAGAGCGCGATCGATCTGCGCTCGCTCGGCATGCTTGCCGCAGGCCTGGCGCTCCTTGCGGTCTTTGGCGCAATCGAGCGCCGTCAGCCCGCGCCTCTCGTTCACTTCGGGCTCTTCCGCAACCTGAGCTTCGACATAGACCTCGCGGCCATGGTGCTGGTGTTTCTCGGCCTTTCGGGCGTGACCATCATCATGCCGTTTTATCTGCAAGACGCGCTCGGCCTTGATCCGGCGGTCGCAGGTCTCGTTATGGCCTGCTACCCGTTCGTGAACGCCACCATCGGCACGCTCTCGGGCGCGCTTTCGGACCGCATCGGGTGCATCAAACCTACGCTCGCAGGTCAAGCGGTGTTTGCCGTGGGCATCCTCGGTCTCTCGACGCTTGCGCTCGACACGCCCATCGCGCGGGTCGTGCCCATGCTCATGTTCACCTCGCTGGGGAGCGCTATGTTCCAATCGCCCAACAACTCGCTCATCATGGGGCACGCCGCCCCCGAGATGCTGGGCTTTGTGGGATCGCTCGGCAATCTTATGCGTTACTTCGGGCAGTCGCTCGGTACGACGATCTCCATGGGCGTGCTCTACGGCACTATGAGTGCGGAGGCGGGGGAGCGAGTGACGAGCTTCGTCGCCGATCGCCCCGAGCTCTTCATGCACGGGCTCGCGACGGTGTTCCATCTGCTTGCCGGCTTGGTTGCCGTAGCGCTGTGCCTTTCGCTTCTGCGTACCCTCGTTCTCGAGCGCCGTGTGCGCACCAGATGACGCAGATCATGCTTGTGAAGGCCTGAGACAGGTGAGCCAGCCGACGGCAAGGCCGATGGCGGCGAGAACAAGGCCGTACATGAAAGCGACCAGGTTGGCTGGCGCGATGTTGGTGAGGCCGAGGGCGTTTGAGAGGCTGAACGTCGCCACGGTGTGGAGCACGTAGAGCACGGCGATCGCGACCGCCGCGGCGAGCCGCCGCCAGCTGAGCTCTGAGGAGCGGCCAATGAGAAATGCCGAGACGATTCCGGAAGTCGGCAGAGCGATGTGGAGCGGCAGGATCACGTAGCCCATGATACCCCCGCCGCCGAGGGTACCTGTTGCGAGGCTGCCCTAATACAAAGCAAGACAGGCGAGCCAGACCGCGCCGTAGATGATGGCGGGCTTGATGAGGCGTCTCTTCTCCATGGGGCATCTCCTCGGTCGTGCCGTTATCGCTGGTCTACCCAGGAGACCCTCTTGCTACTAGTGTTTCGACTATGCTCGAAACTCTTGTATTCGAGAAGCCGAGCTTCAGGTATACCTGAAAGAATGTGCGAAGATAGATCCTAGCAAAGGTGCCGGGTCTAATAATGTGCCAATAAGCCCATCTACCTGCGGTTTGCAACCGGTAGGCGCCTTCTGGTTGCCGCGAGATCGGGCAAATTGCGCACCGCCGGTTGGTAGAATAGTGCCGTGCGCGCCCGCAGAATACAAGGTGCCGGCAGACAGAGCACACCCCGACGAAGGGCAGACCATGAGCTTTCGCGACAACCTTCAGCACCTGCGCGCAGAGCGCAACATGACCCAGGAGCAGCTGGCCATGCTGCTCGGTGTTTCCCGTCAGAGCGTCACCAAGTGGGAGGCGATGAAGAGCCAACCCGAGATGGACAAGCTCCTCAAGATGTGCGAGATCTTTGACTGCACGCTCGACGAGCTTGTGACGGGCGACCTCACCGCACGAGCCACGCCGTCGACGGCAACGGCCGTTCCCGTAGGCCCGCCCACCGACGTCTGCGGCTATGACGATCACTGGCGCATGATGGCATGGAGGGTCCCCACGGGCGTTGCAGCCATCCTTCTGGGCATCGCGCTCGGCCTGCTCTTTGAGGGTGCCGCCGAGTTGGCCTCAGCGGGAGCGCGCGACGGCCTCTTCGTGATCATCGTCCTCGTGGGCATTCTCGCGGGCCTCGCGCTGCTTGTGCCCGCGGGGATGGAACACACGGCGTTTCAGAAGGCGCATCCTTACGTGGAGGACTTCTACTCCGACGAGGACCGCGCCGCGGCGCGCAAGCAGTTCTCCGCGGCACTTATCGCCGGCATAGCGTTCATCTTCGCCGGCATCGGCTGTTTGCTCATGATCGAGCCGATGGCGGAGAACTGGGCGCTGTTCTTTCTCATGCTCTTCATCGCGCTGGGCGTGTGGTGGATCGTGCGCGGCGGCATGCTGCTCGGCCGTACGAACGTTGCCGAGTACAACAAATCCGTTGCCGAGGACCTCGAGGTCGAGGACATCGTGTCCGCGGAGCTGGACGAGGCTCGGCGCGATGCTCTCCTCGCCCAGAAGAAGCACGGCAAGAAGCTCGGCGCGGTGTGCGGCGTCATCATGATCGTTGCCACCATCGTGGGCTTGGCGCTGCTCTTTGCCCCCGTGTTCTCGGCGCCAAACATGGACTCCTGGGACCCTGAGGGCACCTCTGCCATGTGGTTCTGGGTGGCATGGCCGGTCGGCGGGCTTCTCTGTGGCATCGTGACGCTGCTCTGGGAGGCGTTCGGCAGGGACGAGTAGCGCTGTCGTGCGCCCCTAGCGTTTGCGCAGCGCCTCAATCAGCTCTGCTGCGCCCCTGTCGAGAAGGACGCTCCGCTCGGCGATCTCCACGGGTGCCATGGTCTCGCCAAGGTTCACGCAGGCGTAGGTGGCGTGCGGGTTCTCGGCCGCCATGCGCCAGAACGGGAACTTGATGATGACGGGGGTGTTGCCGGCCACGCAGTCGGCCAGGTGGATGGCCACGTTGGTGATCGCGGGGATGGTCTCGGGGGTCCAGCCGCCCGCGGCGTCCACCACGGCGTCGAAGCCGGCGAGGTCGGCGGCGGTGAGCTCGAGTGCGTCCTTCACGAGGGCCTTCTCGGCGGCCGTGCGGTTCTCGCCGCGCACGACGGCGGTGACGTCCATGCCGCGACGCATCGTCTCCTCCACTACGAGCTGGCCCACGCGACCGTTGGCGGCGACGACGGCGACCTTGAGGTTCTTCTCGGACATTGCGGTTCCTTTCTCTTGTGTTCCTGCTGGCACCGGTATAGTCTCTCCACCAGTGTGAAAGAGAAAGTAGGCACAATATAGTGCGGTAAGTACCTCGAAGTAACTATTGGCGGTGAACTGCGGTGGACGAGAAGAATCTCAAGCATCGTGAGTGGCCGGCGTGTCCGGTGGAGACCACTCTCTCGCTCATTGGCGACAAGTGGAAGGTGCTTATTCTGCGCGAGCTTCTGGGCGGCACCAAACGTTTTGGCGAGCTCCAGCGCGGGGTGGGGCGCGTGTCTCAGAAGGTTCTCACGAGCCAGCTGCGCGCTATGGAGGCCGACGGGCTCGTGCACCGCGAGGTCTTCGCCGAGGTGCCGCCGCGCGTGGAGTACTCGCTCACGCCGCTGGGGGAGAGCCTTGCCCCGGTGATCGACGCGCTCAAAACCTGGGGCGAAGGTTTCAAGGCGCAGCTGGCGAGCTGACCTCGGGGCGTTGTGCCCGCTTTGCTCGACGTTCCCTCGTAGAAAAAACTATGGCCCCCCTTACATTGCGCTAACGTGAGTCTGCTATCGTGCCCCTGAGAAAGGGGTGGGTTTGTTGGGCGTTGAGACGTTGTTCGGGCAGGGGCTCCTGGCGGGTGCTCCGGTTACGCAGGAATTCGTAAACATCGCCTTTGTCGCGGTGTTTCTCGGCATTCCGCTTGTCGTGTTGCTTGTTGCACGGGCCTGTGCGGCGCGACATGATCGCATGGGGGAGCGCGTGCCAAAGGCCGCGATCTTCTCGGGCGACGTACTTGACGAGCTGCCTGGCGACATGAGGCCGGAGGTGCTCGGGATTCCCTTCTGTGGGCAGGTGGGTCGCCGGATCTTTGCGCTCTCGGTGCTCTGCCTGCTGCGCGACGGCCGCCTCGCTATGACGCCAACGGAGTCTCCAGAAGAGGGCGCCTATCGCTTTGACGTACTTGATCAGAGCCTGCTCTCGGGAAAGGACTTTGCCTCTGCGACCGCGCGCGTCTGCCTTCCGGCTCGCGCGCGCGACAACACGGTCGGGGGCGCCATCGCGCGCTACGTGAAGAAACCGGACGACGCATACGACCCTGTGCGCAACTTCATGAAGCTCGCCAATGACCAAGTGGCAAGATCAGGGCATCTGCCTGAGAAGGGCCGCGAGCTCGGAGCTGCTACTGTTGTCCTCATGCTGGCGCAGATCATCGTGGGATCGTGCCTCATCGCGTTTACGACGCTGCCCGGGCTCTCTGCGATCGCGGTCGTGATCGGCGGGTTTGCCGTCCTGGTTTTCGCACAGGGTTTGCGTGGCACGGGGGCTGACGCCGACAAGCTCTGTGACGCGCTCGCGCGAGCCGATGCGCATCGTCGGTGGATCGTCGAGCGCTATCGCGCGGGCGAGGCGCTGTCGGGGCCGACGGCACGCGTCGACCGCACGCTGCGCTTCGCGCTGGCGTTCGGGCTCAACGACGAGGTCGTGGCAGAGCTCGCGCTCCGCTCAGGAGACGACGGTATCGCATGGTTTCTTGCCTCGCCCGCAGAGGGTTTTCCCTCGCCGCTGCGCGCGCTCGAGGAGCTCTTTGATGTCGCGGTCCATGAGGAGAGCCGCGCGAACGACAGCTAGGGAGCCAAGATGAGCTTCGTTACCAACTTCCTCTACTACGTTATCCTTCCGTACGTGCTCGTTCTCGTCATGGTGCGCCTCTCAGACCGCGCGCGCTTAGCGCACGTTGGCCGCTCGGACATCCATGACGGCTACCTGCGCGAGCCTCCCAGCACCGACGAGCCGATGCTCTTGGCGCGCGTGATGGGCGAGGACTTCGTGCTCTCCGGTGTCACTGCGACGGTTCTTGCCCTCGAGCAAAAGGGCGTCGTGCGGATCGAGCGCGTTCCCTCGGCGTGGCGCTGTCTGAGGATCGACGACCGGATGGACGAGGCCCATGCGGCCAAGACGCTCGCCCAGCGCGCCGCTAGCCTCGAGCGCGACACCTATCGCATCTCGCTCGTGTCTGACGTGCGCCCAGAGCGCCTGACTGAGTACGAGCGCTTGACGCTCGAGCTGGTCTTTGTTGACGGCCGAACGAGCGTCACGGCAGAGGAGCTCGCGGAAGCGCGCCTCGAGGTTCCCGCCTACCACACGCGCCAGAGCCGTCGTCTTTCCAGCAGGGCAACCGGTGACATGCATGAGCGCCATCTCGTCGAGGGCGTCTCGCCGTCGCTCTTCTGGCTCGCAATCGTGCTTCTCGCTGCCTATGTTCTTGGGGCGTTTCTGTTCGTGGGCTTTGACGTACTGCCCATGGTTTTCTTCGGGCTGCCGGGGCTGGCCATGACGGTCGTTTACTCGCGGCCACGCGAGGTCTACACAGCCGAGGGTCGCACGCTGCTCGTACGTTGCCATGCGTTTCAGCGCTACCTTGTCGAGTTCACGCGCACGCGCGATGCACATCTCACCGACGTCGTGCTGTGGGGCGAGCAGCTGGTCTATGGCGTTGCCGTCGGCGCGGTGGGAGTCGCTCCGCGCGAGCTCTTTCCCAAGATCGAGTCTAGCCGCGCCCCCGCAGCGCCCGACTGGTACGTTTCCTATGTACGCGCCCATGACGAGAAGAACGCCGATCTATCTCGTTCTTGAGTCTTCGCGTCTTTCGTGCTGGAATCCAGTGTTTTCAGCGGAGAGGCGTTTCACGAAGTTCCGGAGCCTATGGTCGGCGGGATAGGGCCTCCGCAGTGGCGTGAGCAAGGTGTCTTGTCGCTCTGAGATGGTGGAGGTGACTTCATCTCATCGAGAAGAGCTATCATCGCAAAATTCATCTCAATGATGTGCTTGCCACGTTGAGGGCACATTCGAACCATCCCTGCTACGATGTGCGTACGAGTTTCAACAAGAGGAGGGCGCATGCGTTATCGGGGGCTGGGCCGTACCGGCCTGCGCGTGAGCGAGATCGGCTTTGGCGGCGAGTGGATGGACGGCACGCCCGAGGAGACACGCGCTGTCGTGGATGCGGCAGACGC
>CALUOB010000035.1 GCA_944322175.1 uncultured Coriobacteriaceae bacterium | reverse complement strand
CCCAGCAGCTCGTACGCAACACTATCCTCTCCGAGGAGCAGTTCGACAACACCATCGAGCGCAAGGTGCGCGAGGCATACATCGCTCTTCAGATGGAGAAGATCTTCACCAAAGACGAGATCTTGATGATGTATCTCAACACCATCCCCTACGGCCACAACGCCTACGGCATCCAGGCAGCGGCCGAGACGTACTTCTCGAAGGACGCGAAGGACCTCACGCTCGCCGAGTCGGCTTTGCTCGTCGCGCTCCCCAACGCTCCCTCGCTCTACGACCCCACCATCAACCCCGACCTCGCCGTCGAGCGCCGCAACCTCGTGCTCGACCGCATGCTCTCCAACGGCAAGATCAGCCAGGAGGAGCATGACGAGGCGCAGGCCGAGGAGCTCAAGCTCAACGTCCACGAGACCGAGCTCAACGGCATTTACGACGACCCGTACTTCGTCGACTACGTCAAGACCCTTCTCTCCGAGGAGTTCTCGACCGACGTGATCTTCTCGGGCGGCCTGACCGTCAAGACCACCATCGACCCCGACATGCAGGAGGCGGCCGAGGACGCCGTCAACGGCGTGCTCGACGACTTTGGCGACGACACCCTCGACGGCGCGCTCATTGCCATCGACCCCGACACGGGCTACATCAAGGCCATGGTCGGCGGCAAGGACTACTACTCCACCGAGACCACCGAGACGAGCGACGGCGCCTCGCACCCGGTCAGCGGCCAGCAGAACATGACCACGACCTCCATTCGCGGCTGCGGCTCCACGTTCAAGACCATCACGCTCACGGCGGCGGTCAACGCCGGCATGAACCCCAACACCACGTACCTCAACTGCAACTCGCCCTACCGCACCAAGAGCGGCAGCGGTACGGTCGAGAACTTCGGCAACGACCAATACGGCAACATCTCGCTCGCTCGCGCCACCGAGCTCTCGTCCAACACCGGCTACGTGCGCGTACAGGAGATGCTCGGCACCGAGTCCGTGATCGACATGGCCCATACCCTGGGCGTTGACGAGGAGCTCCCCATCGCCGACACGCTGACCCTCGGACCCGCCGCCATGTCGCCCCTGAGCATGGCCGAGGTCTACGCCACGCTCGCCTCGGGCGGCCAGCACCGCGAGGCCGTGGCCATCTCCGAGATCACCTCGCGCTCGGGCAAGGTGCTCTACCAGAACGAGGACCAGCCCGAGGAGGCCGTGAGCGACTCCGTGGCCAACGCGGTCATCAACGTCCTCAAGGGCGTGCTCACGAGCGGCACCGGCACCGGCGCTCAGCCGAGCGTCGACCAGCCCGTCTTCGGCAAGACCGGTACCACCGACGACGTGAAGGACCTCTGGTTCACCGGCGCCACCCCGCAGCTTGCCGTGGCGGTCTGGACCGGCCATCGCGACAACAGCCCCATCACCTACCCCTACGGCGGCGAGCCCACCACCGACGCTCTGCCCAACCCGATCTTCCGTGCGTTCATCAACGAGGCCCTTGCCGACGCGCCCCGCGAGGAGTTCCCGTGCGCCGACGCCAAGGCACCGGCTTACAAGGACGCCTCCAATTGGAGCGGGGCCACTGCCGGCCCGAGCACGAGCGAGGACACCGACACCGACTACGACGAGGATCTCGACGACGAGCGCAGCGACGACGACGCCAAGAGCGACGACGCTGACGATCGCAAAGACGACGATACCGACGACAACACCCAGACGACCACCCCGCCGACCACCGATCCCAGCACGGGCGGCAGCACCGGCGGCAATACCGGCGGCGGAACCGATCCGACGCCCGTCCCCGATCCGGATCCGACTCCCGAGCCAGAGCCAGAGCCCGAACCCGAGCCCGAACCCGAGCCCGAACCCGAGCCCGAGCCCGAACCCGAGCCCGAGCCCGAGCCGACTCCTGACCCGACTCCTGACCCTGACCCCGGCGGCGACACCGGAGGTGGCGAGGTGATTCCCCCGGTAAACGGCGGAACAACCACTGCTTAGCAAAAAGGAGGCCTACGGGCCTCCTTTTTTCATGGCTCTCAACCGCCAAAGCGTTCTTGCGGTCTATGCGGTTTGGTGCGCAGTCTTGCGGTCGCTTGCGGAACAGAAGCAGTTGCTGCACCTGTTAGCGCTTGCGGTACGCGCGATCGCGCAGAAAGTACCACACGAGCATCGCCACCAGGGCGATCGGCAGCAGGATAAGCGCCGAGAGCAGCGCGATGTGCAGCACCATGATGCCGGCCATAGCTACCCCCCTAGCGAACGTTTCTGAGCTTGTTGAGCATGCCCTCGAGCTGTGCCCCGTCCTCGCCCGTGCGGGTGATCACGAGGATCGTGTCGTCGCCGGCGAGCGAGCCTACGATATGCGGCAGCTCGGCGTCGTCGACCGCGGCGGCAATACCTGAGGCAGTTCCCGGCTGAGCCTTGATGATCACGAGGTTGTCGGCGCGTGACACGCCCACTACGAGCTGCGACACCATGTGCTGCAGGTGCTGGTCCTCGGCAAGAACGTACACGCCCTCGGGAAGCTTGCGCAGGCCCATGTCGGCGATATCGCGCGAGACGGTTGCCTGCGTGCAGTCGAATCCGGCGGCGCGGAGCTCCTCCACCAGCACGCGCTGCGTGCGGATCTCCTTTGCCCGCACGATATCGCGAATCGCTTCCTGTCGGCTGCTGCGTTTCTTCATGGCGCCTCACCAATCCCGTCAAGCCTGCGCGCAAAGCGCGGGCTTATGCAATCCGTTGCGTACTAGCATAGCGGTTTTCTCGGGTTTACGCCGATCTGTATACAAAGATTTGACTAAAATGGGCCGCTTTATTTATGTCTGGCAGCCTTGCGACCCACCCGCTAGCAGGCGAGACAGGAGCCGTCGAACTTAGGTGCCCTGGCGATGCTCAAAAGGCAGCCCTCTACGTAGCACAGGTTGACGTCTTTGCGCAGCACCGTGTGCGCAAAATAGCGCGAGATCGGGTCGCGCGGAGAAGCGCAGGCCATGATCTCCTGGGCAACGTCCGAGCAGATCATATCGCCAACCTTGGCGCGCTTCTCGGAGGGGCTCAGCGTGCACTCGCGGCGGCACAGCATCGCAATGCGCGAGATAAGCGCGCCGAGGAACTGCTCCTGGAGCGTCGCCGCGCCCTCGCCGGAGTCGAGCATACCCCAATGACGATACAGGTCGAGCAGCACCCGCTCCTCCGCCTCAGCGCGGTCAAACGACCTGAGCAGGCTCATGTTGTCGAAGACCGGACGGTCGTCGTCGATCACATGATGGTAGAGGGGCCGCTCGACCATGCCCACACGCTCGACGTCGCGCAGGTACTCGTAGAGAAAGGCGCGTTCGCTGCCGGCGTGGTCCTCAAAGCGCAGGTCAAGCTCGCTCACACGGGAGCGCAGGAACAACTTGGCACCGACGCCCGAGAAGAGCCCCGCGCGGAAGAAAGGATGCGTCTTGTTGCGGAACGAGGACTGCGTCAGATACGCCGCCGTGGGAAGCGTAACAAGCGTGGAGTGCACTGTAGGGGCCTTGCCCTGGATCTCGTCGACCGAGATGCCGCAGACCGCGAGCTCGAGCTCCTGGCGATCGGTGTAGCGGAGAACCTCTTCGAGCATCTGAGGGGCGATCCAGTCGCGTGCCTCGCACACGAACAGGTAGCGGCCGCGCGCCGCGTCGAGCGCGGCATCGAGCGCCGCCCCGCGCTCCCGTCGCTCGCCGGGAAGCACGTCGATACGGATGTCGCGCTCCGCAAAGCGCTTGCAGATGTCGACGGTGCGGTCGGTGGAGCCAAAGTCGGCAACCAGAAGCTCGATGCTCTCGCAGCTCTGGTTGAGCACGCTTTCGATCGCGCGCTGGATATGCCCCTCGGCGTTGCGCGCGGGCATAATCACCGTTACATCAGGTTGTCGCCGAACAAAACGGGGCACCTCAGCACCTTCCGACCGTATAACCTCACCCGATGGTACCATCCCCGCAACCGTCCTCAGCCCATGGCACAAAGCGCCCCGCAACAACCACAGACCTACCAAGAAGCAACTTGGCCTGCCACACCTCGCGGAACCCGACAGCGCCCACGCCCCGAGACGGCCTAGAGAGAAACGCCCGAAACCGAGAACACGAGACCCCAGGCAATGCCGATCGCAAACACCGCGCCCAAGATGCAGAGGTTCTCCTTGGCGTGGAGGTTGGTGCGCAGAAGCACGAGCGCGCCAACGCCCGTTGACACGAGGCTTCCTGCCATAAGCGCCGGAAACCCGAGCGCGCCCGAGAGGTACAGCTGGGTGATGAGCACCGATGCGGCGCAGTTAGGGATGAGCCCGGCCACAGCGGCGCCAAACACCGACGCCGTTGGATTCTGCGCAATCGCAGCGGCGATAGCGTCCTCTCCCACCGTCTCGATCACCCCGTCGAGCACCACGGTAACCAGAAAGATGAACACCGTGACCGTAAGCGTGTGCTTGAGCGCCGACAGAACAGGCGACTCGTGGTCGCAGGCGCAGTGGTCGTGCTCGCACAGATCGTGGATATGCGCATGGCCGTCGCCTCCGAGCCCGAGCGCGCGGGCCCCCGCGTCGACCGCAAAGCCCATCGCCGCGGCAATGACGACTTTGACTGCGAGGATAGCCACGAGCTCGCCTGCAGGCGCGCCTTCGGCGACGAAGATAGGGAGCAGCTCGTCGGATGTCGAGAGAAACACCGCCACCAACGTACCAACCGAGATCACGCGCCCCGCGTAAAGCGTGGATGCGGCAGCCGAGAAGCCGCACTGCGGAACAACGCCCGCAACGGCGCCGATAAACGCGCCCGCCCTGCCCGTGCGGGCAACCAGGCGCTCGAGCTTGTCGCCCGCCGTATGCTCGAGCGCCTCCATAACGAGGTACGTCACGAACAAAAACGGCACCAGGTGCGCCGTGTCGGACAGCGCGTGCTCGAGCACGTGCAGAACAAGATCCATCGAGAGCGTCAGTCCTTCCAAGGCGCGAGCGCGCCCTCATCGTAAACCACGTCAACGAAGGTCAGGCCGCGCGCCGGAGCGCACGGACCGGCAGCGCGCCGATCGCATGCGGCGAGAACCTCGCGTATCCAGTCGGGGTCGCGGTGCCCGCGCCCGACCTCGACCAAGCTGCCCACGATCGTGCGGACCATCGAATGCAGAAACGACGACCCCACGATGTCGAAGGCAAGGCACGCCTCGCCGAGCGCCTCCTCGCGCGAGAACCCGACCTCGAGGACGTTGCGGCACGTGGGCTTGCCCACCGCCGACGAGGCCTTGCAAAAGCTCTTGAAGTCCTGCTCGCCGAGCAGGTGCGCTGCCGCCCTGCTCATAGCCTCAACGTCGAGCTCGTCGCGCTGCCACCACGCGTACGAGCGCGTCATAAGCGGCCGATACGGCCCTTGGGCGATGCGATAGCGGTACTTGCGCGCACGGGCGTCAAAACGGGCCGAGAAACCCTTCTCAGCGGCGTAGAGGCCGTTCAGCGCCACGTCGTCGGGCAGCAGAGCCCCGAGCGCGCGCTGCAGGCGCCCCGCAGAAAGCTCGAGCTCCTCGGCGGTCACCGGGACGCTCACGTACTGGCCCACGGCGTGCACGCCTGCGTCGGTGCGGCCGGCGCAGGTAAGCTCCACCGGCCGGCGCAGCAGCGTCTCGAGGGCGCGGCGGATCTCCCCCGCCACCGTGCGCAGCTCGGGCTCGCGCTGCTCGGCAAAGCCCGAGAAGCCCGCACCGTCGTAGGCAAGCCTCATCACCAGCGTGCCGTCCAGAAGCGCGCGCTCGGGGACGAAGCCTGCCTCGGCGCCCGTAGCCACACGGTTCTCCGTCATGCCGTCAGCGTCCGCGCTCTGCACGTGAGTCTCGATACGCTCCACGTTGCGTCCTTTCTCGAGGCGCTCCATACGGCGCCTTTCTGCCAAAGCGTCCTATACCCAGGCACGCCCGCGCGCGTGCTAAGCACGCGGCGTGCCCACAGCTTTACCATGCCTCTTGCACCACGGCACCCATTACGCGAGCGCCGCCCACAGCGTACAGCCCGCGAGCACAAGCGCCCCGCACGCGAGCAGCGCGCGGTCGCATGCGGCGAGCGCGAGCGGCGGAAGCGCGCTCTGCTCGGCCGCGCCGAAGCAGCGGCTCTCCATAGACTCGCCGAGCGCGTCGGCCCGCCTGAAGAGGCTCACCGCCAACGGCGTCACCACGCTTGCCCATACGCGCACGCGCGCCAGCACACCGCCCTCGTCAAACCGTGCGCCGCGCGAGCGCTGGGCCAGACGGATACGCTCGAGCTCCTCCGAAACCAGCGGCACGAACCTCAGCGCCACCGACACCGTCATGCCGATCTCGGCAGACGGGAACCCCAGGCGCTTGAGCGGCCAGAGCAGCCGCGTGCACGCGTCGGCAAGCGCCGTTGGGGTCGTACTCGCCGAGACCGTGAGCGCAAACCCGACCAAGAGGCCGATGCGCGCCACCGCCACCGCACCGCGCGCGGCGCCGACAGGATCAAAGCCCACGGGCCCCAGAAGCGCAAACTCGCCCGAGCCGTCAACGCGCAGCGCGTTAGCCAAAAGCGAGAAGGCCAAGATCAACGCAGCGGGACGCAGGGCGCGCAGGAAGCTCAAAGGCGTCACGCGGGCAGCGCGCGCCGTGAGGACGAGCAGGGCGGCGAGCGCCGCCAACCCCGCTGGCGCAGGCACGACAAACGCCGCCACCGTCAGCATAAGAAGCAGGGCGAGCTTTACCCGGGCGTCAACGAGCGCAAGCGGCGCGTCAGGCGCGGTGAAGCTGCCGAACGTGCGCAGACCGGCAGGCGCCTTTCTCTTGCGCGCTCGCCCTGCTGCCCCTGATCGCGGCTGCTGCGCGCTCGCGCCCTCGGCACGATGAGCCTCGCGAGAAGAAGGGCACAGGCCCGCAAGCGGCCGCGCGCCGTACGCGTCGCCCACCCACGGGCACGCCTGGCACAGCCGCGTCCACTCCGGAGGCTCGATGCCCGCCGCAGCAAACGCTTCTGCCGAGGACCCGAGAAGCGCCGGATCGCCCTGCCACACCAAGCGGCCGTGCGCGAGAAGCACAACCCTGTCGGCCACTTCGAGCCACTCGGCAAGATCGTGGCTCACCACGACCACCGGCGCCCCTGTGCGCGCCATGTTTTTCGCAAGCGCCACGACGAACCGCTTGCCTGCGCAGTCGAGACCGGCGGTAGGCTCGTCAAACACGTACGCAGAGGGCCCCAGCGCCACTACGCCGGCAAGGGCGGCACGACGCGCCTGCCCGCCCGACAGCGTCACGGGGTAGCGTCCGAGGAGGCTCTCTTCTAAACCGACCATGCGGCAGGCCTCTTCAACACGCGGCGCCACGTCAGCTTCGCTGAGTCCGCGGTTCCTCGGGGCGAAGGCAATGTCGTCCCAAACCGTGTTCAGGAACAGCTGGTCCTCAGGCCTCTGAAAGGCAATGCCCACGTCTCCGGGCCTCACAGAGGAGCCAGCGCAGGTCACAGAGCCCCGTGAGGGCTCGTAGAGACCGGCGGCTACGCGCGCAAGGGTCGACTTACCCGAGCCCGAGGGTCCGGCAACGAGCACGAGCTCTCCACCCGCCACGTCAAGACTCACGTCCGAGAGCACGTCGGTCTCGTCGTATCCAAAATCCACGTGCTCGAGGCGAAGGTGGCGCGGCGGATTCTCATCCGCGAGCCCGGACGTCCCGCCCGAAGCAGGGCAAACCACAGGCGTGCCTTCGGCAGCGGAAGCAAACCGGGCGGCGTCCAACGAGATGCTTCTGCGCACCTCTGAAGACTGGCCGCGCAGCCAAGTGCCCAGATCCTCGGGCTCCACGCTCCTGCCAGCATAGCCGGCACGGCGCACAGCGAGCGCAAAAGCACCGTATGAGCCCAGATACAGCTCGCGGGCAAGCACCTCGGCATGCGCTGAGGCAAGCTCGGAAGGGGTGCCCGACGCACGCACCGTGCCGCCCTCGAGCACCACGATACGGTCCGCAGACAAGGCCTCAAGCGGATCGTGGGTCACCTGAACGATGCCGACGCCCTTCTCCGCGCGGAGACGCTCGCTAAGCGCGCGCATTTCCCGTCGCGCGGCAGAATCGAGCATCGAGGTGGCCTCGTCGAGCACCAGGTAGCGCGGTTCCATGGCAAGCACGCCGGCGAGCGACAAACGCTGCTGCTGACCGCCCGAGAGCGTCGACACGTCGCGTTGCGCAACATCGCCAAGCCCCACGATGTCAAGAGCCGCACTCACCCGCTTCTCAACCTCGCAAGGCTCGAACCCAAGGTTGCGCGGGCCAAACGCAACGTCATCGGCAACAACCGTCGACACGAGCTGCAGCGCGGGGTCCTGGCGCACGACGCCCACCAAGCGACGGACGGCAAAGCGCTCGTTGCTCCCGCCCCACGGATCGACGCCGTCTACTGTCACGCTGCCCGAGGCAGGGGCAAGAGACGCACCGAGAAGCGCGACAAGCGTTGACTTGCCCGACCCGTTAGGGCCGATAAGCGCCACGCGCTCCCCTGGAGCCACCGAGAAGGACACGTCGTCGAGGGCAAAGGAGAGCGCGGCGCCCCTCGATGTTTCAGACGAGGAATCTTCCTCGGGCGCAAAGGCACGGCCGTACGAAAACCGAACGTTGCGAACCTCGAGCATGCGGCCCTCCTCTCCGACCTCAAACGCGGCCCAACTGCCGTAAGACAGAAAAGAGGGGCCGCGCCAGCAGCCCCTCTTGCAAAACAAACTATACGCGGCGCGCTACTCGGCAGCCTCGGTGCTCTCGGCAGTCTCCTCGGCCTTCTCCTCAGCAACGGGAGCGACCGTGTCAACCTTCTGCGGAGCCTTCTTGGCGGCCTTCTTCTGCACCGGCTCGGTCACGAGCTCGATGATGACCATCGGCGCGTTGTCGCCCTTGCGCGGGCCGAGCTTCATGATGCGGGTGAAGCCGCAGGTGCGGTCGGACCACATGCCCTGAGCGACCTTCTCGAAGATCTCGCGAACGAGCTCTTTGTCGTTCAGCTTGGCGATGGCGAGACGACGGGAGTGAATGTCGCCGCGCTTAGCCCAGGTGATGATGCGATCCACGTCGCCGCGGATAGCCTTGGCGCGCGTCTCGGTGGTCTTGATGCGGTCATAGGTGAACAGCGACTTGCACAGGCTGCGCTTCATGGCCTTGGTATGGGCCGAGTCAGTGCCGAGCCTCAGACCGCGCTTCTTAAGGTGTCTCATTATCTCGTATCTCCTCTACAGGGACTGTCAGCGTTACTGCTTGAGGCTCAGGCCCATGGACTCGAGCTTATCCTTGACTTCCTCGATCGACTTGACGCCGAAGTTGCGGATGTTGAGCAGGTCGTTCTCGGAGAACTCGACGAGCTGACGCACGGAGTGAATGCTCGCGCGCTTCAGGCAGTTGTAGGAACGGACCGAAAGGTCGAGATCCTCGATCTGCTTGTCGAGCTCAGCGTTGTCGTTGGTCGTCTCGGGAGCAAAGATCGACGTCTCCTCAACGACCTCAGGCGTCTCGGTCAGGTTCATGAACGCAGCCATGTGCTGGTTGATGATGTTGGCCGCCTGAACGACCGCCTCGCGAGGAGTGAGAGCGCCGTTGGTCTCGATCTCGAGAACCAGGCGATCGTAGTCGGTGTGCTGACCGACACGGCACGCCTCGACGAGCTTGGCGCAACGACGGACCGGCGAGTACAGCGAGTCGATGTGGATGATACCGATGGGATCGTCCTCGCGCTTGTTGCCCTCGTACGAGACATAGCCGCGGCCGTAGCCGATGCGCATGCTCATCGTCAGATGGCCGCCCTCCTCGAGCGTCGCAATGTGATGCTCGGGGTTGACGATCTCAAACTCAGAGGGAACGAAGAAGTCGGCGCCGGTGACCTCGCAGGGGCCGTCGACCGAGATGGTCGCCGTGGCCTCCTCGGTGGTGCCGAGGGAGCGGAACACGAGACCCTTGATGTTCAGCACGATGTCGGTGACGTCCTCGACCATGTTGGGGATCGCCATGAACTCATGCTGTGCGCCATCGATCTGGATAGCCTCGACCGCCGCACCCTCGAGCGAGGAGAGAAGCACGCGACGCAGGGAGTTGCCCAGCGTGTCGCCGTAACCGCGCTCGAGAGGCTCGACGGAGACGCGCGCTGAGGTGTCGTTGATCTCCTCGACCTGAACCTGGGGCCTGATGAATTCTGCCATGTGTTACCTCCAGCCTCAGCAGCTTTGTTATTACTTGGAGTAGAGCTCGACGATGAGCTGCTCGTTGATGTCGCCGCTGATCTGGTCACGGTTGGGAAGCGAAAGGACGGTGCCCTGGAGCTTCTCAATGTCGACCTCGAGCCAGCCGGGAACCTCGAAGCGCTCGGACTGGACGATGGCCTCCTTGATGGGGAGAAGGTCACGGTACTTGGGGGCAACGGAGATGACGTCGCCGGCCTTGACCTCGTAGGAGGGGATGTCGACGCGACGGCCGTTCACCAGGAAGTGGCCGTGGGTAACCGACTGGCGGGCATCCTTGCGGGTGCGAGCGAAGCCAAGACGGAACACGACGGAGTCGAGACGGAGCTCGAGGAGCTGCATCAGGTTCTCGCCGGTAACGCCCTCGCGACGCAGGGCCTCTTCGTAGTAGTGATGGAACTGCTTCTCGAGAACACCGTAGATGAACTTCACCTTCTGCTTCTCGCGAAGCTGCATACCGTACTCGGATTCCTTGCGACGGCGTTTGGGCTGACGCTTGGATTCCTTGCCGCTGTAACCCAGCTCAGCGGGATCGATGCCCAACTGGCGGCAGCGCTTAAGAACCGGAGTCCTATTGATTGCCATAGTTTATCGATCCTTTCGGTTAGACACGACGGCGCTTCTTGGGGCGGCAGCCGTTGTGCGGAATGGGGGTCTTGTCCTGGATGCTCGAGACCTCGAGGCCAGCAGCCTGGAGGGAGCGAATGGCGGTCTCGCGACCGGAGCCCGGGCCCTTCACGAAGACAGCGACCTTCTTGAGGCCGTGCTCCATGGCGACCTTGGCGCAAGCCTCCGCGGCCATCTGAGCGGCGAACGGGGTGGACTTACGGGAGCCCTTGAAGCCGACGGTGCCAGCGGACTGCCAGGCAATGACGTTGCCCTGAGGATCGGTGATAGAGACGATCGTGTTGTTGAAGCTCGACTTGATGTGAGCCTGGCCAACCGCGATGTTCTTGCGGTCAGCACGCTTGATGCGCGTACGCGCATTCTTCTTAGCAGTAGCCATCTACCTCTCCTTATTTCTTCTTCTTGGCACCGATCTGGCGCTTCGGACCCTTGCGGGTACGAGCGTTCGTATGGGTGCGCTGACCGCGGACAGGCAGACCCCTGCGGTGACGGAGGCCGCGATAGCAGCCGATGTCCATCAGACGCTTGATGTTCTGAGAGCGCTCACGACGGAGATCGCCCTCGATCATGAGGTTCTTGGAGATGTAATCACGGATCGCCGCGGTCTCCTCTTCGGTGAGGTCGCGGACGCGCGTGTCGGGATTGATGTTGCACTCGGCGCAGATCTTCGAGGCAGTCGTGCGGCCGATGCCGTAAATGTAGGTCAGACCGATCTCAACGCGCTTCTCACGCGGCAGATCGACACCACTGATGCGGGCCAACTTGTTCTCCTCTCTTAACCCTGACGCTGCTTATGACGCGGATTCTCGCAGATCACGAGAACCTTGCCATGGCGTCGGATGATCTTGCACTTGTCGCACATCTTCTTGACCGAAGGACGTACCTTCATCGTTCTTCCTTTCGGTAGTGCTCAACCAACGTGGAATGTTATGTACTCGTCCAGCCGCAGACGTGAATAGCCAAAAGACAGCATTGCCCCCGGGCAGGGGCAACGGCGCTGCGCATTACTTGTAGCGGTAGGTGATGCGGCCGCGGGAGAGATCGTACGGAGAGAGCTCGACTACAACGCGATCACCCGGAAGGATGCGGATGTAGTTCATGCGGATCTTGCCCGAAATAGAGCAGAGGACCTTGTGGCCGTTCTCCAACTCGACACGGAACATGGCGTTCGGCAGCGGCTCGGTGACCGTGCCCTCGAGTTCGATAGCGTCTTCCTTCTTCATGCATCAACTTTCTCTACGGAATGACAGCAATAGTGTATGTTAGCGCACTTTCAAGCGTGACGAAGATATTCGCAATCGCTACATAACTCCGCCCTGCATGGAGCACCAGGGGCCCTGCTTGTCCTGCGTGAGAATCACGGGGCCGTCGTTGGTGATGGCGATCGTGTTCTCGTAGTGGGCCGCGGCCTTGCCGTCGTTTGTCGAGACGACCCAGCCGTCCTTCCCCACCGTCACGCGGTTGGTGCCGAGCGTGATCATGGGCTCGATGGCGATAACCATGCCGGCCTGAAGCTTGACGCCCTTGCCCTTCTTGCCGTAGTTGGGCACGTTGGGGTCCTCGTGCATCCGGCGGCCGACACCGTGGCCGACGTAGTCGCGCAGCACACCGTAGCCGTTGGACTCGGCAAGCGTTTGGATCGCATGACCAATGTCGCCGAGATGATTGCCGGGAACGGCCTGCTCGATGCCGGCGACGAGACAGTCGCGGGTGCACTCGCAGAGCGCCTTGACCTCGGGAGCGGGCTCACCGCAGTAGAAGGTCCAGGCGTTGTCGCCGACCCATCCGTCGACCGTAGCGCCGGTGTCGATCGAGACGATATCGCCCTCGCGCAGAATCACGTCGGGACTCGGGATGCCGTGAACGACCTGCTCGTTGAGCGAGGCGCAGATCGTACCGGGGAACCCGCCGTAGCCCTTGAACGAAGGGGTGCCGCCGTGCATGCGGATAAGCTGCTCGGCGAGCTGGTCGAGCTCAAAGGTCGAGACGCCAGGACGGACCATGGCGCCAACGCGCCGGAGCACCATCTTCGACAGTGCTCCGGCGCCTTTGAACTCTTCAATTTCCTGAGGAGTCTTCAGATGAATCATAGATTGAGTGCTTCCTTAACGTCCGTATAGACTTCGTCGACCGGACGATCGCCGTCGACGGACTTGAGGATCCCCTGCCCGCGGTAGTACTCGATGAGCGGGCTCGTGGACTTCTCGTACACGTCGAGACGGTTCTGGATCGTCTCGGCCTTGTCGTCGTCACGCTGATACATCTCGCCGCCGCACTTGGGGCAGGTCGCATCGGCGGCCGTACCGGTGTAGCCGCAGTCGCGGCAGGTACGACGAGACGACAGACGATTGACGATAACCTCGGCGGCAACGTCAACGAGAAGCGCGCAGTCAAGCTCGCGGCCCATGTCCGAAAGCTCGGAATCGAGCGTCACGGCCTGAACCGTGTTGCGCGGGAAGCCGTCGAGAATGAAGCCCTTCTGGGCGTCGTCGGCACCAAGACGCTCCTTGACGAGGTCGATCACGAGCTGGTCAGGGACAAGCTCGCCTGCGTCCATGTACTTCTTCGCCTTGAGACCAAGCGGCGTAGCGGCCTTGACGGCAGCACGCAGAAGGTCGCCGGTCGAGATGTGCGCGATGCCGTAGTCGGCAACGAGCTTCTGGGCCTGAGTGCCCTTGCCCGCTCCGGGCGCGCCAAGCAATACGATGTTCATCTGAGCCTCCACTTCACGACGCTCTCTTACTTGAAGAATCCATCGTAATCGTACATCTTGAGCTGGCTCTCGACCTTCGAGATCGTATCGAGCACCACGCCAACCATAATAAGTACGGAGGTGCCGCCGAAGGCCTGAATGAGCTGGTTGCCCGTGAACGAGAACACGATCGACGGCACGATGGCGATAAGCGCCAGGAAGATAGCCGAAGGAAGGGTGATCTTGTTGAGGGCGTTCTTGATGTAGGCTGCCGTGGCCTTGCCGGGACGAACGCCCGGGATGAAGCCACCCTGCTTCTTGAGGTTGTCGGCCGTGTCATCGGGGTTGAACACCATGGAGGTGTAGAAGTACGCGAAGAACACGATCAGGCCGACGTTGAGGATCCAGTTGATCCAACCGCTCGAAAGCGCGTTCGCAACTGCCTGGACCCAGCCGATGCCCGGGAAGAACACGGCGAGCTGAGCCGGGAAGTAGAGAATGGCGCTCGCGAAGATGATCGGCACGACGCCCGCGGTGTTGACCTTGATGGGCAGATACGTGCTCTGGCCGCCCATGATGCGGCGACCGACCACGCGCTTGGCGTACTGAACCGGAATGCGACGCTGCCCGCGCTCGAGGAACACGATGAGCGGGATAACGGCGATGATGACCGCGAAGACGATGACGGTCATGATGATGCCGGCCGTATCGGTCACCGAGGAGAAGATCGCCTGCGGTAGGCCCGCCATGATGTTGGCGAAAATGATCAGCGACATACCGTTGCCGATACCGCGCTGCGTGATGAGCTCGCCGATCCACATGATGAGCATGGCGCCCGCAACGAGCGTGCCCACGATCATAATGTCGAAGACAACCTCGGGCGCACCGGCGCCGGCAAAGCTGATGCCGAAGCTCTTGAAGAGGAACAGGTAGCCGATGGCGTTGAGAATAGCGAGGCCAAGAGTAAGGTAACGCGTGTACTGCGTAATCTTGCGCTGGCCGGCCTCACCCTCGCGCGCCAGTGCCGAAAGGGACGGCACGACGCTCTGCAGCATCTGCAGAATAATGGACGAGGTGATGTAGGGCATGATGCCCAGCGAAAAGACCGACACATAGCTGAGCGCCCCGCCGCTGAAAAGGTTCAGCAGCGCCATGGCGCCGGAGGCCACGGAGGCCCCGGCGCCCTGGAAGAGGTCCACCATTCCCTGGAAGGGAACACCGGGGACCGGAATGTGTGCACCGATGCGGTACAGCACGAGCATGGCTATGGTGAAGAGGATCTTTCCGCGAAGTTCTTGGATGCGGAACGCATTCTTCAGACCAGTTAGCACGTTACTCGACCTTTCCGCCAGCCGCCTCAATCTTGGCCTTCGCGGAGGCAGAGATCTTGTCGACACTCACCGTGAGCTTCTTGGTGATCTCGCCGTCGCCCAGCACCTTGACCGGAACGTCGATGTTCTTGATGATGCCGGCGGCCACGAGGGTCTCGGCGTTCACCGTGTCGCCATCCTGGAACTTCTCCTCGAGGCGGGAGACGTTCACCGGAGCGTACTCGACGCGGTTGAAGTTGCGGAAGCCGGGGAGCTTGGGCAGGCGCATAGCGAGCGGGGTCTGACCGCCCTCGAAGCCGGCGCCCTTGCCGCCGCCGGAGCGGGAGAGCTGGCCGTTCTGACCACGGCCAGCGGTGGTGCCGTGACCGGAAGCGTTACCGCGGCCCACACGCTTGCGACGATGGGTGGAACCCGCCGCCGGAGTAAGGTCATGAAGCTGCATTTGCTACTCCTCTACGATCTGAACAAGGTGCTTGACCTTGAAAATCATGCCGCGCACGCTCTCGTTGTCGGGCAGCTCGGCCGTGTCGTTGATGCGGTGCAGACCGAGCGCGCGAACGGTGCGGACCTGGTCCTTCTTGCAGCCGATCACGCTCTTGACCTGCTTGATCTTAATGGTGTCTGCCATCGTTAGTTCTCCTTACCGACGAACATCTCGGAGACGGTGAGGCCACGGCGCTCGGCGGTCTCCTCAACGCTGGAAAGCTGCTGGAGCGCGTCGACGGCGGCCTTGATGACGTTCAGGCCGTTGTCGGTGCCCAGAGACTTGGCGATGATGTCCTTGATGCCGCAGATCTCGAAGAGCGGACGCAGCGAGCCGCCGGCGATAACGCCGGTACCCTCGATAGCCGGGCGGATGATGACCTTGCCGGCGCCGTAGTGACCGAGAGCCTCGTGCGGAATGGTGCGGGAATCGACCACGGGGACCTGGAACATGTTCTTCTTAGCGTCCTCGACAGCCTTGCTGATGGCCAGCGGCACCTTGGCGGACTTGCCCATGCCGAGGCCGACGTTGCCCTTGCCGTCGCCAACGACGACGAGCGCGGCGAGGCTGAAGCGACGGCCACCCTTGACGACCTTGGACACACGATTGATGAAGACAACGCGCTCCTGAAGCTCGGAGGCCTCCTCGCGGCGCTTGTTCTGATTACGAGCCATGTACGTATCCTCCTAGAACTTCAGACCGGCAGCGCGGGCGCCATCGGCGAGAGCCTTCACACGGCCATGGTAGATACGGCCGCCGCGGTCGAAGACGACCTCGGTGATGCCGGCCTCGAGAGCACGCTCGGCGACGCGCTTGCCGATCATCTCGGCAGCGGCCTTGTTGGAGCCGTTCTCGCCCTTGAGGTCGGACTCGATGGTGGAGGCGGACACGAGGGTACGGCCAGCGGTGTCATCGATGATCGCAGCGTAGATGTTGGCGTTGGTGCGGGTAACGCGCAGGCGCGGACGCTCGGGGGTACCCGAGATCTTGCCGCGAACGCGGCGCTGACGGCGCTTGAGGCTTGCCTGCTTCGCCTTGTTCTTGTTCATGAGAACTCCTTTAAGTAACCGTGCGGGAGCCTGTCGTGTGGGGTGGGAGATTCGGTCGCGGCGGTCGCCGACGCCTTAGGTGAAGCAGG
>CALUOB010000034.1 GCA_944322175.1 uncultured Coriobacteriaceae bacterium | reverse complement strand
GTGCCTTACCTAAAGTGCCGGCCGCCTCGCTCGGAACCGGCGGGCGCGTCCTCGGTCGGCGCCCCGGGCGTCTGGACGGCCCCTGCTTGCGCGGCGTTCTTCTCGGCCTCGTTGCTCGGCCTAGGCGCCGCAGCGCGCCCCACAGGAGCACTTGCCCGTGCCGCCTCGGCGCGCGCTACCGCCGCGGCCCACTTGCGGTCGGCACGGCGCCTGCGCATACGGCGCACCGAATCGACCACCAGGTACACGCCCAAGAACAGCAAAATCACCAGACCGGCGAGCTTGAGCGCGTTCTCGATCATGAGCAGCGGCGAGTCGTCGGCGTTGCCCGGCAGAATCTGCTTGACCGCAGCTGCCACAGGACCCGCGTCTTCCTGCGCCTCCTCATTGGGCACGCGCTCGCAGAACACGAGCATGCGCGACTGGTTGGTGCCGTACGGATGGCAGGTGAGCAACGTCACCAGGTCGCGGCCCTCCTGCACGCCCACCGCCTCGGTGTCGTTGGGGGCCACTACCTTGACCTCGCGCACGGCGTAGGTCAGCTTGTCCCACGGCGTGGTGATGGTCACCGTGTCGCCCGCCTCGAGATCCTCGATGTCGCGGAACATGGGCAGGCCAAAGTACCCGCCGCGGTGCGCCGCGATCACCGTGTTCGAGGTCTCCTCCCCCAGCGGCATCGACGTACCGGCCACAATGCCTGCGCCGTCGACCATGTTGGCCTCGGTGGCGCCCAGGTACAGCGGGATGGTCACGCCCATCTTGGGAACAGAGATGCTGCCGATAATGCCGTCGGGCAGCCCTAGCTCGGCAAGCGAGTCGTCGCTAAAGGCAAAGGGATCGTTCACCTTGCCGCCCTCGCCCTCGCGCACGCGCTCGTTGTACGCCACGAGCTTCTCGTAGGTGGCGTCGCCCTCTTTGGAGCGAAACTCCGGTTCGTCGTCGGCGGATGCGGCGGACTCGGCGTCTGCGCCCTCGGTCGCCTCGGTTTCAGATTCGCCTGCAGCGTCGGCGCTGTTCTCGCCGTCAACCGCACCGGAGCGCCAGGCAGCCAGCGCCTCGTTCACGTCGTTTTGCGCGCTTACCGCCGTTACCGTGGGATACAGCACGAGCGCGAGCCCCGCAACCAGCATGACGATACCGATGAAGAGCGAGAGCCGCCCGCCGATGCGCCGCTTACGGCCGCGACCTGGCTGCGCCTCCGGCGACTCCGGACCGCCGGCCGCGCCCGTACTAAAGCGTTCGTCATACCCCGACTGAGAACCGTTTGCATTACGCACCGAGCAGCCCCTTTCAGGCTTCGTTCGTGCACATGAACTGTTGCGAGAATCTCCGTGCCCGACCCGCACGGCAGCAATGCGCCCATTATATCGCCGTTCACCAGAGTACGGGACGGGGGCAGTCAAGGGCCAAGGTACCGCCACGCAGTGTCCCCGCCTCTCGGGCCGCAACTCCCGCCCCTCAGGCCGCAGTACCCCATGCGCCGCAACGTCCCGGTTCGCGCGCCGGCGCGTCCTGGTCGGCCCTCATGCCGCAAGGTCCTGGCTTACACGCCGCCACGCCGCAGTCGGCCCTCGTGCCGCAATGCCCCGGGCGGCCCTCGTGCCGCAACGTCCTAACTCTCGCGCCGCCTCGCCGCAGTTGGCCCTCATGCCGCAAGGTCTCGGTCGGCTCCTCATGCCGCAAGGTCTCGGCTTGGGAGATGTTTTTGGCGTCCCGCGCAAACACCTCCCAAAAAAACTGCGGCCCAGCCCTCCCAAGGCAGGTCGATGTGCCGAGAAAGTTGCGCGAAATCCCTGCTTGGGAGAGCCCCATGCCAACCAGTAAGGCAATCTCTCCCAAGCAGGGACGATGCGCCGCTCATCCTGCGCAACGTCCCGGCTTGGGAGGATTTGCCATACCTGATCAGCGAATACGGGCGATTCTTGCACAACGTCCCGGCTCGGGAGAAATACGAGTGCGCAAGGTCCCGGCTTGGGAGAGTCGGCGAGAAGGTATAAGCCGCTTACCTGCGAAAACGTCGGAGCCCTTCTCCGCCCAAAAGGGCAATTCTCTCCCAAGGCGGGACCTTGTGGCGGGGACGGGCCGATTTTGCGCTCCAGAGGCCGGGATTCTCCCAAGCGGGGACGATGTGCCGAGAATGGCGCACGTCGTCCCGCCTTGGGAGGACGCCCTGCCAGCCAACGCGACCGCCTCTCCCAAGGCGGGACGATGCGCCACTCGCCCTGCGCAAGATCCTTGCTTGGGAGAGCATCTCGTCAAACAGCAAGACCATCTCTCCCAAGCAGGGACGATATGCCGCCCACCCTGCGCAACGTCCCGGCTTGGGAGAACAACAAGGACAGAAGATCATAGCCCGGGAGAGCCGGGGTTCGGTGGGATCTCGGCGGAGTCTGTTTTGAAACCGATACCTACCCCAACACCAGACATGGAGCTTGCAAACCTAACAGAATGCTTGCCCTTGTCTTACGCGCCGCCTGCGAGCCCCTAACAAACGCATCCCACAATTGTGGCGTTTGGCGCGACGCGAAACCGCGTGCCGGTCGGCAGCCTCATGCGCCTGCCCGCCGCCACAAATGTGGTCGGCAGCCCCACGTGCCAGCCTGCCTCCCCTGCCGGAGAAAAACGCCGCCCCTACAGGCGCGTCACCTCTCTCCGGAGCGATGGGCACGCTCGGATCACACGAGGGACGCAAAGCCGCAGGCGGCACGCGAAACCGCCGCGCCACAACGCCAAAGGCAAACCGCGGCATGCGCCGCATGCAACCGTAGGAGGCACGTACATGAAGCATCACGCAGCACGTACCCAACATGCCGAGAAGCGCGCAGCCGGCAAGCCCGCCGGCGCCGCACCTGGCACCGCGCCCGAAGCCGAGAACCGCGACCGCGGCGGCTTTTCGCGCCGCGGCTTTTTGCAGCTCGTTATGACCGCGGGCCTCGGCCTTGTGGCCGCCAACGCCGCCAGCGCGCCAAGCATTGCCTGGGCCGACGGCACCGGCCTCTCACGCGAGGGCGTCAAGGCGCGCTTTTTGCTCGGCAGCGACCTGCACATCAACAACAACACGGGCGCCGAGCCCTGCGACGCCGACAAAAAGCTGCAGTTTGCCTTTGACACCATCTACGCCATCGACCCCCAGCTCGACGCGTTTTGCCTGGTAGGCGACCTGACCGACAACGGCACCACCGACCAGTACACGCGCCTCATGGGCCTCATTAAAGACGGCGGCGCCCACAACACGGGCTACGCCGACGGCACCGGCCATACCCAGATGATCCTCTGCCAAGGCAACCACGAGACGTACGAACCAGGCGTGGCGGCCGCCCCCGAGCGCTTCAAGCAGTACACCGGCCAAGACGCCACCAAGGTCGTCAGCGTCAACGGCGTCACGGTCATCACCATGGGCCCGGCGGCAACCGGCGCCAGCGACGGCGACTACCGCCCGCACTACCAGTGGCTCAAAGAGCAGCTCGAGGACTACGTGGGCAGCAGCACCGACCCCTTCCTCGTGCTGACGCACCACCAGATGCAGGGCACTTCCTACACCTCGCCCGAATGGCACGGCAACTTTGGCCAGGGCGGCGCGCAGGACCTCGCCAAGCTCATGGGCACCTACCCCAACCTCATCCAGGTCTCGGGCCACAGCCACGCCACGCTCGAGGACGAGCGCTCCATCAGCCAGGACCTCGGCTTCACCGCCATCCAGGACTCCACCATCGGCGCCTACTACGAGAACGAGACGGGCAAGGTCGACCCCGACTCCGGCAACGGCGCCTCGGTGCCGCCGCAGACCTCGCCGGCCTTCACCGAGGGCAAGAACATCCAAGAGGCCTCGCAGTGCATCATCATCGACGTGATGGAGAACGGCACCGCCAAGGTCTACCGCGTCTCGCTCGTGCGCAGCAAGGTCGAGGGCGAGGGCACCGTCTACCTCTACGAGCCGTGGGTCATCGACCCCGCCAACTTTGGCGCCTACACCACCGCCCGCGAGTCCACCGCCGCCCCGGTATGGCCCGACGGCGCCGAGGTAACGGTCGACAACATCACCAACAACTCCGCCAGCGTGCACTTTCCTGCCGCGCAACCCGGCTCCGACAAGGGCGACGACCTCGTGCACGAGTACAAGCTCGTGGCCGAGGCCGAGGACGGCACGCAGGTGGTGCGCCGCATCTTCGGCGACTACTACCGCCCGCTCCCCTACCGCCGCGCCACCTGGGATGTGACGTTCCGTGGCCTGGCCGAGCAGACCACCTACACGCTCAACGTCTTCGCGCAGACCTCGTGGAACAAAGAGGCGGGATCCGAGGGCTCCGGCACCTGGGCCAACAGCACGGGCCCTGCCGCCAATTCCACCTCCGCCGCGCTCGTGTCGGCGTCCTTCTCCACGTCCATGCCCAACGAGAAGCCGCGCGCGATTCTCGATATTGACTACCGCACCGGCGCAGGCGAGGACGCCATGGGCCACGCGGCCACGTTTGAGGACGGCCCGCAGATCGTCGACGACGAAGAGCTCGGGCACCCGGTGCTCGAGGGCACGGGCAAGGGCGCGTGGGGCTACGCGCTGGCCGGCGGCGACTACGACCACTTTGCCGGAGCCTCCACGCACGAGTGCCTCTTCAAGCTCACCGACAACCAGACCGACCAGTGCCTCTTCTCCAACCAGCAGCAGGCAGGCGCCGGCTTTGAGGTCGAGAACGGCAAGATCGAGTTCTGGTACAACAACGAGTCGGGCAGCAAGATCCTGGGCGCGCCGGTCGAGACGGGCGCGTGGGTGCACGCCGTGGCCACCTTTGACGGCGAGAACGTCACGCTGTACGTGAACGGCGAGCAGGTCGACCAGGCGGCAGCCGGGCGCATGACCGTGCCGAACCCCAACCGCTACTACGTGCTGTCCGACGTGAGCAGCTCCAACGGGTCCGAGATTCTCTGCAAGGCGGGCACGCGCGTGGCGTTTGCGCGCATCTTCCCCTACGCCATGACCGCAGGCCAGGCGGCCACAGCCTATGCGGCGAGCAAGCTCGCGCCCGCGCCCGAGAAGCTCTTGAGCGTTGACTTTGCCGAGGTCGCATCGGGCGTTGACGTGGCCGACGCGGCGGGGCACGAAGCCGTGCACGCCGAGCTTGCCGCGAGCGCCACGATCGCCGCCGACGAGGCGCTCGGCCAGAACGTCTTTGAGGGCGACGGAAAGAGCGCGTTTGGCTTTGCCTTTACCGAGAACGACTACGCCTACCTGGGCAACGAGCACGCGCTCGAGCTCGTGTTTATGGTGCACGACACGCAGACCGACCAGTGCTTCCTTTCCAACCAGCAGACCGCGGGCGACGGCCTGGAGGTCGCGGGCAACGGCGACACCAAGGGCAAGATCGCGTTCTGGTTCAACTCCAACGGCTCCGGCACGCCCAAGCCGGCGGCCCAGGTCACGCCCGACGTGTGGCACCACGTGCTCGGCGTGTACTCCTGCGGCATGGCGCGGATCTTCCTCGACGGCAAGCTTGTTGAGGAGCTTGAGGCCACGGGCGGCCTCAAGGTTCCGGCCGAGGGTGCGCGCGCCTTCTACGTGGGCGCCGACGTAACCTCCGCCGGCGGTGCGGACCTCGTGATACGCGAGGGCGCCAAGATCGCGCGTGCGGCGATTCTTTCCAAGGCCCCTTCGCGCGACGAGGCGGCGGCGCTGGCCGCGGGCTTCCCGGTGGCGCCGGGCACCGAGGCCGACACCTTTGCCGTTACGTACGCTTGGAAGGACGGCGCAGCGCCCGAGGGCGTTGAGCTGCCAGTTGACGAGAACGCTTACGAGGCCGGCGACACCGTGGCCCTACCCGCCGAGCCCGCCGTAGGCACCGAAGTAGCTGGCGAGAAAGACGGCAAGGCCGGTACCTGGACCTTTGAGGGCTGGGACCACGAGAACGGCTTTGCCATTGAGGCCGACACGACGGTAACCGGCACCTGGAGCTTTGCCGCCGACACGACCGGCGGAGACCAGCCTGGCGGCGGAGATGAGCCGGGTGGGGACCAGCCCGGCGGCGGGGACCAGCCTGGCGGGGACACCCCCGGCGGCAGCACGGGCGGCGACAAGCCCGGCAGCGGCAACAAGCCGGGCGGGTCGGGCAGCACGGGCTCCGGGAACCAGGGCGGTTCGGGAAGCACCGGCGGTTCGGGCAACACTGGCGACACGGGCTCCGGCAGCGGCGGCACGACCGACCCCGGCACGGGCGGAACCGGCAGCGCTGGCAGCGCGGGCGGCTCCAGCAGCACGGGCAGCACCGGCAGCTCCAGCAGCTCCGGCGGTATCCTCCCCTCCACCGGTGACCTCGGAGGCATGCTCGTCGGCGGCGCAGCTGCCGTTGGCGCTGCAGCACTCGGCGCTTCTCACCTGGTCAAACGTATCGGCAACGACGATGACGGTCTGGTAGACAGCTACTCTCTCTACAACGACGACAAGGACGAAGACAACGAGCCGATGTAGCAACGTTGCCTTGCGGGCAGGGCGCAACAGGTCCGGCACAACTACCCGGCAGAGCGGTTCAGCACAGTCGTCCGGCACGATGGTTCCGCGAGCCGATCCCGTCAAGCCCCTTGCACGCCAAACCGGTCCTGACCTTGCCTCCCCTAAACCCATCCAACGTGGGCCGGCAAACAACCACAACCCCACCCCGCCGAGGGCCCCGCACGTCGGGGTCCTCGGCTTTCTCTACCGGTGCGGTACGAGAGTCCAAGCGCCAAGCCCCACAGCTGACCAGGACTCGGGCACCAGACCCCACACCGCACCAGAAACCCGAGCGTCGGGCCGCACAGCGCACCAAAGCCGCATCGCGTCCGCCCCATACCTCGGCTTTGGAGAATCTCTTCGACCAAACACGCAGCACCTTCTCCCAAGCAAGGACGATGCGCCGCTCATCTGGCGCAACGTCCCGGCTTGGGAGGATTTGCCATGCCCGAGCAGCGAATACGGGCGATTCTGGCGCAACGTCCCGGCTCGGGAGAGGCGGCGAGAAGGGCCACTCCGTTTACCTGCGGAAACGTCGGAGGCTTTCTCCACCCAAAAGGGCAATTCTCTCCCAAGGCGGGATCTTGTGCAGATACGGGCCGCCTTCGGCGCCTGCAGAGTCTGGATTCTCCCAAGCAAGGACGATGTGCCGGGAATGACGCGTAACGTCCCTGCTTGGGAGAGCTCCAGCGGATGGACGCACAAGCCTCTCCCAAGCCAGGACAATGCGCGTGCGCAGGCGACGCAACGTCCCTGCTTGGGAGGATTGCTGCCACCAGATGCGCCGGCCTCTCCCAAGCGGGGACGATGTGCGGACAGACGCTGCGCATCAACCCAGCTTAGGAGAATCGCCACGGCTGAGACAGAGGCAGCCGCCTTCCCAAGACTGGACAATGTACGGGCACAGGCAGCACAACATCCCGGTTTGCGAGAACGATGCTTCGCGAAACAAGGGAAGAGGAACTCGCGTGCAAGGTTTCTATTTGAGTGGATAGACCAGTTACAGAGAAGAACCCAGGAAGACAACGCGATCAAGTTTTGAGCGCCGCTAACGCAAGAGAGAGCCAGCCTTCGAACTTGGCCAACAGCGAATCACCCGCATCCCCGAGCCCGAGAGAGCCCCGCACCGGAACCCAGAAGAAGAGACCAAGTGCAAGATCGATCAAATGCGAAGCCCCTGCCGGCCGCTTTGGGGAGCGGGCGGCAGGGGCCAAAAAACTACTTAAAGTGATGACCGCGCGGGGTGGGGGTGCCTGCGCCTGGGTTCTTGCGATGGTTGCCCGCTGGCGGCTGAGAAGAGCCGGGTTGAGAAGCACCGGCAGAACCGTGACCCAGCTTGAAGCGCTTGCCGGCGGGGCGGGCGGAACCCGCAGAAGCCGAGTGAGATGACGGCTTATGCGACTTCACGTCCGCGCGCCGAGAAGTGCCAGCAGCGGCTCCGGCCCCGCGCACGGCACCAGAACCCGCGGCAGCGGCTCCGGCACCCGCGGCGGCGCCCGCACTCCCTCGCCTATCGCGCCCAGCAGGGATCACGGGCGCGCCAGCCTTGGCGGCGCTTGCAGCAAGATCCTCGTCGGGGCCAACATGGCGACCGTAGGGGTTGCCCGGAAACGGCCCCTCAAGCGGGCGCAGACCCGGCCCGGGCTGCGCCGCCGCGCCACCGGCCACGCCAGCGCCACCAGCCCCGCCACGGCCTCTGCGCCCACCAGTACCGCCAGCAAGCCCGGCCGCAGCCGCCGCCTCGGCCCTGCGTTTACGCAAGCGTTGCACGCCCGTGTACCCGCCGATCACGATAAACGCCAGCAGCAGGCCCAGCAGCACGCTCGGCAGCAGCGCCTTGTCCGGCGGCTCGGAATAGCCCGCCGGGAAGTCGGCGTCGCCCTTATTCAGCCACTCCTCGGGCACCTCGCAGCGCTCGCCGTGCACCAGCAGGCGGTGCGTGTTCACGCCGTAGGGCGTGCAGGTGACGAGCGTGCAGAGGTCCCTGCCCTCCTCGATCACGAGCGAGTCGGTCTCGTCGGGGAGCACGGTCTCGATGGAGGTGACCTCGTAGGCGTGGTCCTCGCCGAGGACGGAGAGGACGAAGTAGTCGCCCTCCTCGAGCCGGTCCAGGTTGTCGAAGATTTTCATAGAAGGCAGACCCGTGTGCCCCGAGAGCACGCAGTGGGTCGACTCGCCGCCGATGGGCACCGAGGTTCCCTCGAGGTGTCCCACGCCGTGCTCGAGAACGTCGTCGTCCACCGAGTGGTAGATCGGGAGCTCCACGTGGATGGCGGGGATGTTGATGGTGCCCATGACGCCGTCCCCGGCGAGGTTCATGACATTGTCGTAGTCCTCGTCGGTGGGGCGCTCCGCGTCCGGGTCGAAGGGGTCCGTGACCACCGCGCGCCCGTCCAGCAGCTGCCGGTTGTACTCGACCGCCCTCTCCCGCTCCGCGGCGAGGGTGTCCTCGTCGGTGTCCGAGACAAGTCCGGAAACCGCTTCGATCACCTGCTGCTCCCGACTCTGGTTGACGGCGTCACTCACAAATGGGTACGCAATGCACAGAGCGCCAAGGAGCAGCGCCAAGATCGCAATCGCGACCTGTCGGCGGGCGCGCTTTCGAACGCTTCCGTCCCGAGACAGAGCCGACTCCGCATTCACAATGGGAGACGTAAACATTTGGGGCACAGCCCTCAGTGGTAAGCCATCGTCGCCCCCAGGCTTTCCGGAGGTCAGAGGCTCGGCATGCCGCGAAGCTCGCGACCCCGCAGGCGTACTATGGGGTTGGGAGTATGGAACGCCAATACGATTGCGGGGCTGCCCTTTCGTACCCCCATGGTGCTTGGCCGCCATAAAGTAGTCCTCCTAAATCCCGAAGATGCGGAGAAGAGTAAGGTGCGCACAGCCATCGTCGCAAGCCAAGATGCGCGCGCCTAACGCTTTTCATTCGTCTGGCCATCTGCAGCAGATCGCCTAAAAAGAGCCCGGCTCCAGAACATTGGAGCCGGGCCAAACAGGCGGTTCGCTACAAAGCCGCTGCTTTAGTTCTGCTTACGGGAGCGAACGATGAACGCGGCGGCGCCGGCAACGAGCACAACGCCGGCAGCGGTCAGCGCAACGGTGCCCATGCCGCCGGTCTCGGGCAGACCAATACCCTGATCCTTATCGCCCTTGTCATTCTTGACGACCACCTGAGCCACCTCATTAGCATCGAGCCCAGCAAAGGTCTTAACGAGAGTAGGGTCGTTCAGAACGTAGCCAGAGGGGGCCTTGGTCTCAACGAGGTAGTAGGTCGCGTCAGGATCGAGAAGCAACTGCTCGTCATCGGTCGACCAGACACCGCCGTCGGCAGTGGCGAAGTGCTTGAGCACGGTATCGGCGTTTTCCGTACCGGACATCTGCAGGCCATCGGCATTACCGTTCTCGATGTAAAGATCGAACTCGGCGCCGTCGAGCATAGTGGCACCCTTGATTGCCTCAGCGTCAAACTCCTCAGCCGTATAGCTGTCGGCATCGACCTTGTAGACCTTCAGACCGGCGAACTGAACGTCAACCTCGTCGGTGCCGTTGTTGCTCGCATGAGCGGCGTTCGCTGCACCATCGGCAACAGTGCCGGAATCGGTCACCTTAGCCTTGTACTGAATGTAGAACTCAGAGGTGCCGTTTTCAGTGAGGAGCTGAGCGGGGTTGTCGAGCGTAACCGAGAACGTAGCGCCCTCGTCAACGCACGGATCATCGACCGGAAGGGTGGCAATTGCGGTCTCGCCATCCTTAGCGAAAAGCTGGACATCACCAACAAGCTCCATGTTGGTCATGGTATCGGAAACCCAGAAGTAGGGCATGTTCTCGGTCAGGGTAAAGGCAACCTGGAACGTCAGGGTCTCGCCAGGCGCAGCGGTGATAACGTCGTCGCCATCCTCATCGCCCACAACGGTCTTGTCGAGAGAGGCGTCGGAGGCCTTGACGGTGACCTCGCCATCGACGACAACCCAGTTGTTGGAACCCTCAGCGCGGTCAACGCCAACGCCGACAACGATGCTCTCGTACTTGACCGTGCCAGTCGAATCAGAAACCTGGACGTAATAGATGCCAGGAGTGAAGTTGCCGAGCGTTACGCCATTGCCGTCCTGGTCAGTGACCGAAGAAGCAATATTCTCAGCAGCGAGACCGGCAGTCTGAGCAACAATCTTCTCCGCGTTCTGCGCGTTAGTGGTGGTGACCCAGGTGTCAACGTCGGTCTGGTTAACGCCCGAAACGGCGATAACGTCCGTCTCGTTGGTGACAGGGTCGCGCATGACGTCGGCGACCTTCTTCACGACGAAGGTGTTGCCCTCAGCGGTAACCGGATACTTATTGGTCCCTTCGATATGGATGGTTCCCGTCTGCGTAAACGCTTCCGAAAAATCGGCAAACGCCGACCCCGGGACCAGTGCCAAGGCGGCGAAGACCGCTACGAACGCAGCCACCAGCCCCCTCAGCTTGTTTGTGATGTGAGCCATTTTTACCTCCTTCTGCTGCATATGCAGCTTCGCTCACAAACTTCCTTGCTTATCAACACCGTCCGGAAACCTGACGGGAGTTGCCGTGAAGGCACGCGCGGGCGGCGGCGGTTCGCCCGAACCGCCCGCGCGCTACACAGCCGTTACTTGCTCAGCGGGAATCGCCTGTTGAGCAGATACACGCCGGCGAGAATGATCGTCGCCACGCCGACCGAAGACATGATCAACGTGCCCGAAGAACCAGACTGCGGCAGGTCGGGAATCTTGGTGTTGGAAACCTGCATGTAGAAGCAATGGTCCACGAATTTGGAATTCTGGTCCTCCGGATCGCCGCTCACGCGCGCAGGATCGAGAGAGGCCCAGCCGTCACCGTTCTTGAACTTCACGGCCCCGTTTTCAACCTTGAGCTGGGAGCTTACGCCCTCTTCGGACTCGGCCTGGTAGCCAGACGGGAAGCGAGTCTCGGTCAGGGTATAGGTGCCGTTCTTGAGACCATAGAAGTAGAGGATGCCCTGCTCGTTAGTTGCAGCGTCGCCGGTAATCTTGTTCTGATCGCTGGGATCAGGTCCGCTGTAAGCCTGTACGGCCTTACCGCTACTGTCTGTCAGCGTGAACACAGCGCCCGACAGCCGGTCCTGAGTCTTCTTATCGACCTTTACGATCTGCAGACCGAGAAGGTTGAACTCGTTCTCAAAAGTAATAGAGAACTCGTCCTTCTTGTTCTCACCTGCAACCGCTACGTGCGGCTCACCTACAGGATTCCAAGTTGCGACACTCGATTCACCGCTGCTGTAGTTCTCGCTGCTGTATACCGTTGCGGTCACCTTAACGGCAACTCCGCCAGAACCTCTCGCTTCACTAACGGCAAGCACGACTTTGTAGGCGGTGTCATCGCCAACATAACCAGCCGCCGTCTGATCGTTGGATAGCTGGTTCTCCGTATAGATATACGTATAGGTATGGTCGACATCGTCCTTGGTGAACACGAGCTTGCTCGCGGTTCTCGCAATAGCCTCGGCAAGACCGTCACTGTTTTGCTGATCGCCATTCGCATTGCGGAAGTCAAACGAGTAGCCGGACCCCCATTGAACACCGGAGGCCTTGTCTGCAGAATACTTATCAACAGCCGTTACGTTAAACTCAAACTGATTACTAGCAAGATCAGCGCCCTTGAGGTCCTTCAAGATGGTGAAGTAGCCATCATAGACAAGAGGAGCCACCTCGTAGCTGTTCGTTACCGTTACCGTACGGTCAACGGTCTTGCCTTCCTCATGCTCAATAGAGACGTTTACTCCGCCTTCTTCACGCCTATCACCGTCTCCCGAGTACTCAGGATCCTTGAACGCCTCTTTATCGAGACCCGTCTCCTGAACCACAAACTCTGCGCCTGTCGGCAGATTGATAACCAGAATCTCCTGGCCAGCTGAGATGGTAATCTCTCCGTCATCCGCCCCGTCATGTCGCGTGCCAACTCCGGATCCGCCAATATCGCGGACATAGTACTCGCCTGTATACGGCGTTACGCCGTCTGCGGCAGTCAGCTTGATGGTAAAGGTCTGGCCCTCAAGAGCCTCCTGGCCTTCCGCCATCTTCTTTTGGATCACGAGACGGTACTTATCCAAGGCAGTAAACCTGTTGAGCACCTGAATCCACGGATTCGTGTCTACTCGCAGCGCAACAGTGCCGCCGATCTGGTTCTCATCTTGGACAGACGAGCCCTCATGATCGGGATCTTGGTTAGGATCGACGAGCTTAGTGTCAGTTAGATCGAAGACGTAATCATCCGAAAATCCGGATGCCCCTGTCTCGACCACCTTGTACCACGTCGAGGCATCAACCGGCGTTACATTACCCACCTGGCCTTTAGTCCGATAGTGTTCCCCTCCGGTGAAGCGAACAAACTGCCCGTGCTTGATGTCAACCGTACCGTCGGTGGTGAAGCCGGTGTCTACGGTAGTGCTAAAGTTCACGTCCGTGCTCACGATGTAGTCGCCCACGTACGGGACGTACGTGCCGTTCTCCTTGTCGGACACGGTGACCTTCATGGTGAAGTCAGCGTCTACGAACTCCTCCGCATTCGACTCAACCTGCTTGCCCACCGTAATGGTTCCCGTGGGAATGGTTTGAAGGTTGAACTCGATCTTGCAGTTCGAGTCGACGGCGCCACGCTCGAGGTAGAAGAACGAGAGGTCGTGAGTCGTGTAGTCCTTCAGATACCAGTGACCATCTCGTTTCTCAAGGTTTTCGGATATGTAGTCCTCGTCACCATCGTACGCCTCGTGCAGAAGGTCGCCGATGTACTCCTCCTTCATCTGATTCTGATGCGACCGGCCACTAACGTTGTTGACCTTGTCGACAGTGACCTTGCCGCTGCCGAAATTGATCCTACCGTCGTTGCTGTTGTGGATGCCGCCCATGTCGAGGATCAGAACGCCGTCGATGTAGACCCACACGTCGTCGTCGCCGGAGAACGAGAAAATCATGTCCTTGCCGTTGACCTGCCCGTCGCGCGGCATGAGGAAGTTGTCGACGGTCATCTTCATTCCGAAATGGTAGTTGCCCTGAGCCTCGTTCGTTCCCGGCTGGTTAAAGGGAAGGAAATAGGGGTGGCCGGAGCTGCCATTCGACGTTCCGGTGTTCGCTCCGTCGTACACGACGAAGCTCCTGTGCCCGTTATCGCCCTTCACCTCGTCTCCGTCTGCATCGTAAATTGACGCGAAGTTTTGCGAGCTGTCATACGTGTAGTAGCCTGTCTCCTTGTCGTAGGTAAACAGGTAATCGAGATTCTCGTAGCCGGTGATTCCCGAGGCTTTGCTGTCAGCGCCGAAGAGATAGCCAAGGCTCTGGCCATTCCTGGTCGTCGTTTGACCAGTTACCGTGGGATACCCGCTATCGTCAAGCTCGCTCGCAACGATTCCCTGCGTAACGCCGCCGCCACCTTGAGTCCAATGATTGACCCAGGAATTATCATTAGTATTGCTATTAAATCGGGTATCGCCCCCTGAGAACATGAACTGATTTGTTCCATTACCGCCAATATAGTTACCGTTAATTTCTTCAGGATAATCGTACAGAGAAATGCTGACACCACGGTCGGACGTCGCTACAGTGTCGATGGGATTCAGTTCGGAAGAGTCGTTGGAATAGACGAGATAGACGTTCCTGCTGCCAACATCCTCCCAGGATTGATTGCCGCCGCTACGGTATTGCCAGCGGACATAGTAGCCGCTACCGCTGTACCGAAGCTCAGTGAAAGTCGTTCCGGCAGCGGTTGCGCTCTGAGCAACCTTGGCATGGCTGTAAGAGTAACCAGGAATCGTTGGGGCAATCCCACTCATCGTTATTGCGCTGTTGCGATTGACGTTATTGAGATTTGAGCCGATCTCATTGCCGGACTCATCGATGCAATGAATGTCGATGGCTTGCCACCAATTGCCGCCCCACGTAATCGTAAACGTCGAGAAGCTGCTTACCGTGAACTCGGCGTCGACAGTGGCGTCGTCCTGGACGACGATGGTGCCATCGGTGGCGTCGGCGTCGTCGGCCACGGCCTCGACGTCTGCCACGGTGCCGTCCTCTGCCTCGGCGAGGTGGTGGACGGCGAGGTCCTCGGCGCCCTCGGGCACGGCGCCCTTAGGCAGCTCGAAGCGAACGTCGACCGGCTCGGAGGGCTCGACCTCGTTGCCGTCGGCGTCGGTGAAGAAGACGTCGAGCGCGAGGAAGCCGTCGTAGGAGACCTCGGCCTTCTCGAGCTCGTCGGCCACGGCCTGGGTGTCCTTCTCGGACTCCACGAGCTCGGCGTGGAGCTCGGCGCCCTCGGGCAGCGCGCCCTCGGGGGCATCGACCGTCACGACGGGGAGCTTGGCGCTCGCGTCGGCGTCGGCGCTCTTTGCGGCCTTGGCCTCAGACTTTGCCTGAACCTTGTAGGTCATGCCGGCATCGGCCTGGGTACCCTCGTCGGTGCCAACGGACACGGCCTCGGCCTGGGTATCTTCAGTTGCATAGGCCTGCTGACCCGAGACACTCCCCCATGCGGCAAGGCACGCCACCAGCATGGCGAACCCGCACAGGGCGAAGAACCTGGAGCGCAGGCTGTTCGCTTTGAAGGTTCTCGGTTCCTGTTTTGTATTCATATCGAACCTCTTCCCAGCGTCCGTTGGTTTACGGTTGATCGGTCGAGCTTGCAGCGGAGCTTGCGCCCCTCTTGTGCTGTCCCGTCCGGATGGATTTCAAGCGTTAGGGCGCTGCTCCCCCAAAGCTTGAAATCCGCCCCGATGCTGCTTGCGCTGATCGGAGGCGGACAGGCTTGATGCAAATCGCAGGGCCCTGTGGGAGGGTTGGGTTCCCAAGGGCCCGTGCGCATTTGCCAACGAACGCGGCGCCAAGTGGGTCGAAACTTGGACGGGCGCTCGCCATGTGTGAACGCGGACATGCGGCTGAGGGGTCGGTCTCGGCCGGTAACCGCGGAGTCACCGTTACGTGCATAAGCGCTTGGCCGCCCTTGCGGGATGCCGCGCACCGGGGCTGCTTGGGGCCTGGATTTGCGGGAGAGTCCGCAAAAGTAGACTTTTGTAGGGAGCGTGATTAGAATCTGAAAACGTACATGCATTGGGTGGATTCTCTCTATTTGCGCAGTTGAGAGCATCGCCCAGAGGTTCCCAGAGGCTTCTCAGACCCGTTTATTGAGTTGTTTTTGGGAGTGCAAAAAGGTCTACCTTTGTGCGCATGGGCCGCTCGGGGCCCTGTGGGTTAGCGAGCTTTTACTTAGCCCTTCTACCTGCGCTTCTCTTCTAACCTACAACCAGCTTTTGGTCCGACCAACCAATACTGACGCTGTTTTGGTGCCATTCGTTCGTTTGCAGACACCATTCATTCTGTGCGTTAGTTCGCGTGCGAATGTAGCGGCTACTGACCCTGGACGTTTACGAACGCCCTATGGCCTGCGTTACGGCCTGCTCGTCCTCGCGCAGCCACTTCATGATGGTGTTGCGGCATACGCCCAGCTCGTCGGCCGCTTTTTGCTGGGTGAGCTCGTGCGATCTGATGCGTTCGCTCACCTGCGGCCACGCGTCGGGGCGCCGCATGGGCGGGCGCCCCAGACGCACGCCGCGGGCGCGGGCGGCAGCTATGCCCTCCGCTTGGCGCTGACGAATGTTCTCGCGCTCTACCTGGGCGATGTAGCTTAGGAGCTGGAGCACGATGTCGGCGATGAAGGTGCCGGTGATGCCCTGCGCGGCGGTGGTGCGGGTGTCGAGCAGGGGCATGTCGAGCACGACGATGTTGACCTGCCGGTCCTGGGTGAGGTGCCGCCATTGGGCGAGGATCTCGGCGTAGGAGCGGCCGAGGCGGTCGATGGACTTTACGACCAGGGTGTCGTTTGCGCGCAGCCGGCGCATGAGCTGCCGGTAGCGCGGCCGATCGAACGTGGCGCCGGTGGCGTGGTCCACGTAGATCCGGCTGCGCGGGAGCGGGAATGCCACCAGCGCGTCGATCTGGCGGCGCGGGTTTTGTTCCCGGGTGGAAACGCGCGCGTATCCGTAGGTTGTCATGGGGATGGGATCCTTTCTTCTCGCAGGAATACGCGCTGCGACCGGCGCTTGCGCGGACGCCAGGCGCAGCTTGCCTGCGATTTTGACCCCTCCCCGGGTTGTTTGTATAGATAACGTGGTGCGGGGGATGCTTTTTGGTTTGCTTTTAGGTGGTGGTGTGGGTTGCGCGGGACGCGCTTATCGCTTGCGTAGAGCCGATCTTCTCCACAGGGCTGACGCGCAAGATTACGCAGGTTGTCGGATCTGCTGGAAGATTACGCAGAACGACGGCTTATCAGCGTTAACGCCGCCTGTATCTCCGTGCGAGTGCGTAATCTTGTGGCAAATCCGTTTTGATGCGTAATCTTGCGGGCGCGAACCGTGGACTCAGGCTGGGCCCGTGTCTATCGAGAGCTGCGGACACCGGGAGCCGTGAACGACTGCGGCCGATTGCTATCGAGAGTCGCCCCCTACCGAATGCATCCCTTCATTACGTCGGCCTGCGCGCTGAGCAGCTCGTAGGCGCGGTCGCTTCCGTCGGGTGTGGAAAGGTAGGACTTATCGAAATATACCGGTGGGATGTACTCTAGCGGAGTGAATTGCAGGATGCGGATGCTGCGGTCGCGCGCAGTGCGCGTGCGTTCCAGCTCCTCCTCGGTAAGAGTAA
>CALUOB010000033.1 GCA_944322175.1 uncultured Coriobacteriaceae bacterium | reverse complement strand
GACGAAGGCGCCACTGGCGCCTTCTGCTCATGCGGAATCTGCGCGCGGAAAGTGCCCCCGGACCTCTCAGCCAGGGTGTCGTTCCTGCAACAAAGCATCTGGCCACAAGCCCCTCGGCCCGTCGTTGAATGCGAGGTTCCGCACGAACAGGAGATGCCGTTTCCGGCATCTCCGTCGTGAGTCAGGATGTGCTTGAGCAGGCAACGACGGGCCGAGGGGCCCGAGCGGACTCCCGGCTTCAACGCACGGGAAGCGCCTGCTCTTCTCGCCTTATGGTACGCGAGAAACACGGAGCCGAAGATGACGGATGTGTCACACGCGCGTCATGGGCGGGCAAGGGCGGGTGGCCATGATGGTATCGTCAGGCAAAGCCTCCGGGCACAGGAAGGGAACGCACCATGAACATTCTCTCTGTGGAGCACCTCTCCAAAACGTACGGCAAGGGCGACGCCGCCACGCGGGCGCTCGATGACGTGAGCTTTAGCGTCGAGGCCGGAGAGTTCGTGGCGATCGTAGGATCATCGGGATCAGGCAAGTCGACGCTTCTGCATCTCATCGGCGGCGTTGACCGCCCCGGCTCGGGGACCGTGCGCGTGCAGGGCGAAGACATCTTCTCGCGCACCGACGAGCAGCTCGCCGTGTTTCGGCGGCGCGAGGTGGGGCTCGTGTACCAGTTCTACAACCTTATCCCCGTGCTCGACGTGGTGGAGAACATGACCCTGCCCGTTCAGATGGACGGTCGGCGCGTGAACGTTGACCGGCTCAACTACCTGCTGCGCGCGCTCGGGCTCAACGGACGCGAGCACCATTTGCCCAACCAGCTCTCAGGCGGCCAGCAGCAGCGCGTCGCCATCGGACGAGCGCTCATGAACGCTCCGGCCATCGTGCTCGCCGACGAGCCCACGGGCAACCTGGACTCCAAGAACTCGGCCGACATCATGGGGCTTCTGCGGCGCTCCAACAAGGAGCTCGGGCAGACGCTCATCGTCATCACGCACGACGAGGACATCGCGCTCACCGCTGACCGTGTCATCGCGATCGAAGACGGACGCATCGCGCGCGACGAGCGGCGGCGCCAAGCCGGTGCGCGCAGCACGGAGCTCGGGCGCGGCTCGCGCTTCTCGGGCGCTGTCTCGACGGGCGCGCACGCAGGCACGCGCTTTGCGGCCGGCACGCGCAATAAGGCCGAGGAGGTGCGCTGATGGGCATCTTCGGACGGTTTACCCTGAGGTCGCTTGCGCGCAACCGCGTGCGCACGGCCGTCTCGATCGTCGGCATCGCGCTCTCATGCGCGCTTCTCACCGCCGTGCTCACGAGCGTCGTGAGCTTGTCGACCATGCTGCTCGAGCGCACCGGCGCGGACGAAGGCTGGTGGTACGCCGAGGTGGCAGACGTCGGCAAGGAAGGACTGGACCGTCTCGCAGGCAACCCCGACGTCACCGACTGGGCCGGCATCGCCGATCTCGGCGCGGCGTCGCTGGGCGACGAGAACAGCGATGTCTTCGGGAGCTACCTGTACGCCAAGACCTGGCCTGCCAAGCAAGACGGCAGCGAGCCGCTGGTGCAGGATCCCGAGCTCGTTGCCGGACGCGCGCCCGAAGCGGCAGGAGAGATCGTGCTCCCCCACTACCTGCAGAACGCCGAGCTCGAGCCCTGCGGCGTCAACACTGCGGGAGGCGGCGCCATCAAGCTCGGCAGCTCCGTCACGCTCGAGCTGGGCACGCGCACCCTCACCGACGACAAGAGCGACACGAGCCGTGTCGCGACGTCGATGGACGGCGACGTCATTGCCGACACCGCCCAAAGCGAGACCTACGCACAGGACCTCGGATCCATCACGGGCACTGTCGTCGGCTTTTATCGCAGCTACGGGATCTCCTCCACGTACGCTATGCAGGGCAACTCCGCCTACGTCTACGACGACGGCACCGCGCTTGAACGCGTGCTGACCGACGATTCCGACGCCACCTGGGCATCGGTCCTCTTCCGCACCGGCAACCCCGCCGACGCCGAGCGCACGGCGGACGACATCGTCCAAGAGACATCCTGCGGCCCGCATGCCGCCGCACGGGCGCACACGAGCCTGCTGCGCTGGATGGGCGTCACGCCCGACACCAGCATCTGGAACACCCTCTACTGGATCGCGGGCATCTTGGCCGCCGTCATCATCGTTGCCGGCGTGTCGCTCGTCTACAACGCGTTTGCTATCTCGGTCGCCGAGCGCACACGGCAGTTCGGTCTTCTCGCCTCGCTCGGCGCGAGCAAGCGGCAGCTGCGGCGCACCGTGCTCACCGAGGCGCTTGTCTTGGGCACCGTGGGCATCCCCTTAGGCCTCGCGCTCGGACTCGCCGGCTGCTACGCGGTCTTCGGGTTCACCGGAGAAGGACTCGCCGCCATGTTGGGGGCGGCCGAGGCAGGAGCCGCCGTCAACGTCCGCGTGGTCGTAAGCGCCCCCGCGCTCGCCCTGTCGGCGCTTCTCGCGCTTGTCACGCTCTTGGCCAGCGCGTGGATTCCGGCGCTGCGCGCGGGCCGGGTGTCCGCCGTCGACGCAATCCGACAGGCTCAGGACGTGCGGCTGTCGCGCCGCGGCAGGCGGGCTTTGCGGCGCGCCGCACGACGCGCCCAGCGCGCAGGAAGCGCCAAGCCGTTGGCAGAGAAGGACGTGCGCCTGCACGGCATCGCCGCACGCCTCTTCGGCGTGCCCGGATTCGTGGCGCATCGCAACCTCACGCGCAGCACGAGCAAGGGACGCGTAACGGTGGCGGCACTCGCCGTGTCGGTCGCGCTTCTCATCATCTCCGGCAGCATCGGCGCCACGCTCGAGTACGCAAGCGGCACCGCGCTCGACACCATGGAGGGCCAGGACCTCCTTCTCAACATCGATGCCACCGGCGCGGGGGCAGACCAGTCGCTCGCCCTCGCCGACGGCAAGGTAGACGGCTCGGGCATGCAGAAGGCGCTCGCGCGCTTCTACGCAGACGCGAAAGACGTTGAGGGCGCCGAGGCCAACGGCTACACCACGACGTACCTCGCCGAGATGATCCTCTCGACCGGCATGGCCTCCGACGACATGGGCAGCTTCGATCCCGACGGAACGCGTCTGTCCGACGGACGCTGGTACGGCAGCGCCTACGTTGAGTTCGTCGACGAGAAGAGCTGGGACGACTACGTGAGCGCGCTCGGGCTCTCGCGGGACGAGTTCTGCGACCCCGCGCATCCCAAGGCCATTGCCGTAAACGGATACAACTCGCACACAGACAACAACGAGGCTTATGCTCACTGGCAGCCGCTTGCCGCAACGGGCACCGCGGAGTCACTCGAGTTCGCAGACCTTGACGGCAGCTTCTTCTCGACCGTGCAAAGCGGACCCGACGGAAAGCTCGAGGCCTCCTACTACGACGAGAGCGGTAACGAACGCGCCATGCCCCTGGATGAGGCGGTTGCTGAGACCACGTCGGTAGAGGTGGGCGCCCTTGCCGACCATGCGCCCGCATGCGTGAGCTCGTCTGAGGGCACCCTCCAGCTCATCCTGCCCGCTTCTGCTATAAAGCTCGCCGACACCATGGGGTACTCGTACGCCAACATGTCGTTCTCAACCGACGGCGACGCCGCCCGTGCGAGCGACGCCCAGGACGCCCTCGAGTCGATCGCCTCCGAGCACCCAGAGCTCGATGTCACGTACTACAACGTTGCCGGCAGCAAGCTGCAGGCACGCCTCATGACCAGCACGATCAACACGTTCATCTACTGCTTTGCCGTGGTCTGCGGCCTTATCGCCGTGGCAAACGTCTTCAACACGCTCACCAACTCGCTCATGCTGCGCCAGCGCGAGTTTGCCGTTCTCAAGTCGGTGGGCATGGGCAACCGCGCGTTCAGGGGCATGATCGCCTACGAGTGCGTGAGCTATGCCGTGCGCGGCTTTGCGGCCGGGTTCGTCATCGCGCTCGCCGCCGCAGTCGGGCTCTACCAGTCCATGACGCTTTCGTACGCAACCTACGAGTTCAGCCTGCCCTGGCTCCAGATCGGCATCTCCGCCGCCGTGATCGTGGCGGTGATTCTCGCCAGCGTGGCCTTTGCCCTGCATCAGGCACGGTCCTCGAGCATCGTGGACGCTCTGCGCACCGACGCGCTCTAAACCGCCCGAGGCGTGCCGCCCGGCAAGTCGGCACGACTCCCCCGCCGCAAGATTACGCAGCAAAGCGGGGCTACCGACGTTATTTCGACAGTAGCCCCGCGTCCATGCGTATTCTTGTGGCAAAGCCGGGCAGCTGCGCAATCTTGCGGGACGAGAAGAGCGGGCAACGGGCGCAGGCCGTCCCGATCTCGGCGCCGCAGGGCCGACGCTCCCTAGATATGTTCCTCGACGAAGCGGGCCACCGTGCCCCAGTAGCGCTCGGGGTCGACAAACGCCGCAGCGCCGTGGCCCGCGCTCTCGATGAGGAGCTTTTCTTTTACCGGAGAAGCGCAGGCCTCGTACACCGCGTCGAGCATGGCGGCCGGCACGAAGATGTCGTCGCCGCCGTGGATGAAGAGCATGGGCACGCGAGCGCGGCGCAGCTGCCGCACCGCCGACGCCTCGCGAAAGCCAAAGCCCGCGCGCAAACGGCACACCAAGCTCGCCGCGTCGAGCAGCGGATGCGGCGGCAGATGGAAGAGTATGCGCAGCTGAACGCAGAACTCGTCCCATACGCTCGTATAGCCGCAGTCCTCCACGATACAGCGCACTTGGCTCGGAAGATCGCGACCCGATGCCATCATGACTTCGGCGCCGCCCATCGAAACGCCGTACAAAACGATGCGGGAGCCCGGATCGCGGCGCACGAGCTCTTCCAGCCACTCCACCAAGTCGGCGCTGTCGCGCCAGCCCATCTGCACGTAGCCGCTCCCGTTGCGCTCATGGGCGCGGGCGGCGGGCATGAGCACGGCATAGCCGGCGGCATGGGCGTAGGATGCCGCAACCGCGTTGTCCGAAGGCCTCCCGGCAAAGCCGTGGCACAAAACGGCGTACTTGCGCTGACAGGCGTCGGCGGGCTCGGGCGGCACAAACCACCCGAGAAGCTCTGCGCCGTCAGAGGCGCGGAGCATAACGCTTTGCTTTGCGCGCTCAAACCACGCACGCGCGTCGTCGAGCTGCGCGTTACCGCTGAACTGATCGCTGTCGATGCCCTCGAGCTGCCCGGCGCGAAGCCGCGCGAGAATCGAGAACCGCGCGTGAGGGTTGAGCGCGAAGTCAAACAGAAGGTTGCCCGCAAGAGCGAGCAACCCCAAAAGAACGAGCGCTACAACCCCGAGAACGACAAGGCTACTCATCGGACGGGCCGTTCTCGCCCTTGCGCTTGAGGCTGTGCGGGCTCACGGTCACGCCGCCCGGGGCGCGAGTCACGACAGTGCCCGCACGGCGCGCGCGGCGCTTCTCCTCCTCTTGGCGCTTGGCGCGGTTGAACTCGGCCACCGGATCGGGGGCAGGCGCGGCGGGCTTCTTGGGGCTCAGCCCGAAGCGGCTCATCAGGCGATCCCAACGCGCATGGATGCTCGCGTGCCGCGCCGACTTGAGACCCAGCAGCGGGGCCGAGAGCAGCGTGGGCGCAAAGAACGTCACGAGACGCCACACCAAGAATGCCGCCGTGGCCGAGGGTCCGAACATGTGGCCCAAGAACAGCGCGAACCCGCCCTCGGCGCCGCCGGTGCCTCCGGGCAGGGGCACCGCGCTCGAGAGCAGCTGCACGAAGGCGGCAGCAGCGATGACCGTTACGAAGTCGCTCGCATCGCCGCAGTCAAAGGCGTAGAGCAAGAAGAACGGCACCATGTAGAAGAACAGCAGCTGCAGCATCGTGATGACGACGGTGAGCGCCATGGACGAGAAGTGCCCTGCGGAGTGCTTGAACTTCTGCGAGAAGGAGTAGATCTCCTCGTCAACGAACTCGCGCCAGTTCTCGATCTTGTCCTCCTCCACGCCGAGGCGCGCGAGGATCGAGATGAGCCAATGCGCGAGGCGCGTGACCCCGCGCGGGCACAGGGCGACGGCGAAGATGCCGATAAGGATGCAGACGTGGCCGCCGAAGCTGAAGGCGCAGAGAAGCACCATGTTGCCGTAGAGCCCCGTGAAGAACCCGAGGCGCGCCGCAAGCAGAATGGCGCCCCAGGCGCACAGGCCGAACTGGTAGACGATGAAGCGCGTGAACTGGGTAGCGCCCGCCTCGCCGACGTTTTGCCCCGCCTTGGTGAGACGGTAGATCTGAGCCGGCGTGGAGCCCATCATCATGGGTGTGAGGTTGCCGAAGAAGATGCCCGAAGCCTCAACCGATATGAGGTCTCTGATGCCCACCGGCGAGTCGGGGTCGAGCCACACGGCAATGGCGTAGGCGATGATGCCGAACACCAGGTACAAAAACATGAAGAAGCACGCCACCAGAAGCCACGAGACCTTGATGTTGGCCATGGCGTCGACGAACTGAGCCACCTGGCCGCTCATCACGAGGTAGACCACGTAGACAACCAGAACGCACCCGATGAAGATCGCGCCTCGGCGCGCGCCCTTCTTGTCGTCGCCCGTCGACTGCGCGTCGACGGTGGGCTTGGGCGCGTTGCCGTGTGGAGTGTTCGACATGAAATGCTCCTCGGGTAAAGACTAAGGAATCGTTGCGCGGGAACAATGCAAGGCAAGCACACGCAAAGCGCCTGCATCGCGCCATGACATCCCGCAAAGCGAACGCTGGCTTTACCCTCAGTGTACCCTAGCGGACCTTACGCACCGCAGAAAAACGGCGGGCGACGCGTCCGTCAGGAAATCAACGGAAGGACCTTCTTGGGAGCGTTTCTCATACTTCTCGGCATCGCGGCCGCCGCGTACGGAGCCACCATCATGGCGGTCCGCTCCGGCACGCGCTTTTACGTCGTTTGGTACGGCATCGCCGCTGTTGCGCTCGCCTGCGGAACGGCGGCGGTCGCGCTCGGCTGGGGCAACCTCCCGCTGCCCGTGCACGTGGCAGTGTACGCGCTTATCGCGGTGTTGGCCGTTGTTCTTGTGCTGTCGATCCTCACTGCGGCGGTTTCCAAAACGTCGGATCCGGGCGACCTCGACTGCATCATCGTGCTCGGCGCCCAGGTGCGCAGGCGCGGCGTGCCCTGCCAAGCGCTGAGGCACCGTCTCGACACGGCGGTCCGCTACCTCGGCGCGCACCCGGCGTGCCAATGCATCGTCTCGGGCGGGCAGGGCCCCAACGAGCCGTGCCCTGAGGCGCGCGCCATGGCCAACTACCTGGTCAAGCACGGCATCGAGCGCAGCCGTATCGTACGGGAGGACCGCTCCACCTCAACGGTCGAGAACATCCGCTTCTCGCGGCCCCTCATCGCAGGCGTGGAGGCGGCAGGCCTCGTCACCAACGACTTCCACCTTCCCCGCGCTCTGGCCATCGCCCGCAAGCAGGGCCTCGCCCTTCGCGGCATCGCGGCGCCGTCGCACCCGTGGTACCTGCCCAACAACCTCCTGCGCGAGTGCCTCGCCATCGTCAAAGGCCTGATCCGCGGCACGGTGTAGAGACCGACGGGCGCGCAGCGCAACCGATCACGCCGCGCGCAGCGCAACTCGAAAGAGCCAAACCGACACCAGGCCAAAATAAAACCCCCGCAGGCTCTTACCTGCGGGGGTTGAACAGTTGGTAGCCCGTACCGGATTCGAACCGGTGATCTCCGCCTTGAGAGGGCGGCGTCCTAAACCGCTAGACGAACGGGCCGAAGTTGGTAGCCCGTACCGGATTCGAACCGGTGATCTCCGCCTTGAGAGGGCGGCGTCCTAAACCGCTAGACGAACGGGCCACACTGTAAAGGAGCACATTGGCTGGGATGGAGGGAGTCGAACCCCCATTGACGGAACCAGAATCCGCTGTCCTGCCATTAGACGACATCCCAATGTACGCCTGCGCGGGGGTACCGCGCGAGAACATATAATATGGGAAGCCTCCGAGAATCGCAAGCCCCAAAGAGAACTTTTTTGCTGCGGCCCTCAGTTGTGGGCACCTTATGAATGCCGCGGACACCGCGGGCGCGCTTGCATGAGCCAACGCTCGAACCAAAAGCGCGAAAACCGGGCGTTTAGGCGCTCTTCCCCGGCAGCTCCCCCTCAGCAAGGTCGCGCGGAAGCTTACGGCTCGCCCAGAGATCGCCCAGCATCTTCGCCGACTCGGCGTCAAACTCGTCGCGCGCCTCGGCAAGCGCATGGGCCGCCAGGCGCTCGGCAAGCTCGGGCACGGGCACGCCGTACGGCTCGGCCTCCCAGCCCTTCTCCTCGAGCGCGGTGCGGGCGCGCTCAACGTCCTCCTCGGCAAGCGCCGCGCAATCGATCCCCACGCGCGCACCGAGGTCGGGGCAGTACACAGCTGCGGCCACAAGGCTCGCGCACGCAGCCGCAAGCCGCGGCGGCAGCGCGTCCATCTCGCGGATCTCCACGAACCCCTTGAGGCGCACGTTGGGAAACACCATCGAGAACAAGTGGAGAAGCTCGGGTCTCTCGAGCTCGCGCTCCCCCATCAGCTCAGCGGCGGTGCGGTTGCCCGTCGAAACGGTGCGCCCGGAGGCGTCGGTAAAGAGGATGGGCTTTACACCCGCAACCCAGCGCGCGTACTGCTCGAACGAGAACGTGCTCGCACCCTCCGCATCGGCCTCCATGCTGCCCGGCACCGTGCCGCATCGGTCAGCGTCGACCGCGCGCCAGATATGCGAACGGGCCATAGCGGGCGCAGGCTTGCCGCGAAAGACCGGGGCGTTGTCAAACAGGAAGGCAAAGACCGGGCCGAGCACCGTGGCACGGCGCACGAGCTGCATAGCGTTGGCCTCGTCCACGTAGTCGAGCGACACCTGCGTGCTCGCGGTGGCGCGCATCATGTCGCGGGCATAGGCACCGCGCTTGCTCAGGTACGCGTCCATCAGCGCGTAGCGGTCCTTGGGGATAAGCTCGAGCTCCTCGGGCGCGCACGCCTGCGGGTTGTAGCCGCGCGCCGCAAAGCGCGCGTCGAGCCCGAGCTCGTCAAGCGCGCGGGCAACCTCTTCGTCAAACCGCAGCAGCGCCTGGTACAGGGCAGCGGCCGAAGTCGACGGCCCTGCCGAAAGCTCCATCTGCGCCGCCGGCTCGAGCGACACGGTCACCGGAACAGCGATATCTCCCGTCTCGATGGTATAGGCGAGCCCCATGAGATGGCCGTCCACGAACACGCGCTCCTCGGGCGCATGACGCGCGGCGAGGGTCTCGAGCAGCGCATGCACGCCCTTCTCGCCCGCGTAGGGAACGCTCTTGCCCTCAGCGTCGATCAAGAACCGCTCGAGCTCCAGCCCGACCTTCCGCTCGCCCGCGCTCTTCTCGCCCCTGGCGAGCACCGCGACCATCGCCGCGAGGTTCTTCTCGAAGCAGCCTGCTGCCATGTGACACGACCCTTCCCGGCATATGCCGCGATCGTCAAAATGTTTACCGGGGCTTATACCCATTTGCGCGGCAGGCGCACACAACCTCTACGATTTACGCGTCCTTGCCGGGCTCGCCCGCAGCAGAGGCGTCCACGTCTTCCGAGCGTGCCCAGGCGTCGAGGCGCAGGTAGTCGAGCAGAGCCTCGCGCTCGTTGGGGACCTTGCCCTTGAGCGTTGCCGAAAGCGCGCGCTTGAGCAGCTGCCCCACGTGCGGACCGGGCTTGATGCCGCGCTCGATAAGGTCGGAGCCGCGGATGGCCAGGGTCCTCACGCTGTAGGCCGCGCCTTCGTCCAGCAGGCCGTGGATCTGCGCGCGCATCTCCTCGATCTCGTTGGCAAAGTCAAAGCACCCGGGAGCCTTGCCGAGCGCGTCAGCGCGCTTGAGGTCCATGAGCTCGTCGGTGAGCCGCCGGGTGTCGAGCCCCTCGGCCGAGAAGTTCGCGAGCATCTTGAGCAGCGCCGTGCGGTCGGGCTTCACGGGCGTGTCGTGGTAGCGGATGAGCAGGCAGCTCTCGGCAACCAGACGGGCAGGGAGCCCCAGTCGGCGCATGACCTTGCGCGCGATGCGCTCGCTCGCCGCCGGGTGCCCGTAAAAATGGCCGCGCCCGTTCTCGTCAACCGTAAAGGTCTCGGGCTTGCCCACGTCGTGGAGAAACGCCGCCCACATGAGCGAGCGCGACGGGCGCTCGCCGGGGCCGGCGTCGGCAAGCGCAAGCTCGCCCGCCACCGTGAGCACGCGCAGCACGTGGGTGTACACGTCGTAGGCATGGTAAGGCGTGCGCTGGTCGAAGCCGCGCGCGGGCTCGAGCTCGGGCACCGCCGCGCAGATGACCTCGGGGCAGTTTGCCATGGCGTCTCCGCCGTGGCCGGTGGCGAGAATCTCGTCGAGTTCGTGGCCGATACGCTCGCTCGCCACGTTGCTCAAGAGCGGCGCGCAGGCGGCAAGCGCGTCTGCGGTGCCCTTCTCGATCTTAAAGTCCAGGCGGCAGGCAAAGCGCACGGCGCGCAGCATGCGCAGCGCGTCTTCCTCAAAGCGCCGGCGCGGATCCCCCACCGCCCGAATCAGGCGCGCGTGAATGTCGTCCGCGCCGTGATACAGGTCGAGAAGCCCCCGCTCGGGGTGCCAGGCCATGGCGTTGACGGTGAAGTCGCGCCGGCCGAGATCCTCCTCGACCGTCGAGGCAAACCGAACCTCGTCGGGGTGGCGGCCGTCGCTGTAGAAGCCGTCGACGCGGTAGGTGGTGACCTCGATCTGCTCGCCGTCGGCAATTGCCGTGATGCCGCCGAACCGCGTGCCCGACTCCACCACTTTGACACCTGCCGCGCCGAGCACCCGCTCGGACTCCTGCCAGGGCGCCGAGCACGTGAGGTCAACATCGTGGTCCGGGAGGTCCATGAGGGCGTCACGCACCCAGCCTCCGACGACCCATGCCTCGTATCCGGCATCCTCGAGGATCCGCAGAACCTTGAGCGCGCCCGCGCTCGGGGTATGTCCGTTGAGAGAGGCGCAGGGCTCAGCCGCGCACGCCTCAGCGACCCTGCTCGAATCAGCAGCTCCCATGGGCCTCCTCCCGCCGCAGGCCTCTATCTATATGCTTTCGTTACGCTGCAGTATACCTCAGACGCGACGCGCGGCTCCTTTGACGGCCCGCCGCGCCCGCGGTAGGCTGTTCTCGACCTGTAACCGCGCTCGCCTTTGCCGGCGCACCTGCGCCCGGTGCGAGCGCCCGAGACAAAAGAGGTATCGCTCATGGACGAGAGTCAGCTCATCACTCCCTCTCGCATCGCGCGGGCGCACGAGGCCTTCGTTGCCGACCGCGCCAACATCGTGGCCAAAAACGCCGTTTCGGCGGCAGACGTGCGCCAGGCCGCCCGCGCCCCCGAGGCCGCGGCCCTCGCTACGACCGTGTTTGACGTGCAGCTCGAGCAGGGCGACGTTACCAACCAGCTTCACTCGGGCCGCTGCTGGATGTTTGCCAGCCTGAACACGATGCGCTTCCGCGTTATGAAGAAGCTCGGCCTCAAGACCTTCGAGCTGAGCCAGGCCTATCCCCTCTTCTGGGACAAGTACGAGCGCGCCAACTGGTTCTTCGAGAACATCATCGCCACGGCGCACGAGCCCCTTACCTCGCGCGAGGTTGCCTACCTGCTCGACGCGCCCATGGGCGACGGCGGACAGTGGGACATGTTCCGCGCCATCGTGAAGAAGTACGGCGTGGTGCCCAAGGAGGCCATGCCCGAAACCTATGCCTCGAGCCACACCGCGCATATGAACGGCTACCTCACGCGCTGGCTGCGCGCCGGCGCCAAGCAGCTGCGCGAGCTTCTCGCCCAAGGTGGCACTGCAGAGGAGGCCGAAGCCAAGAAGGCCGAGCTTCTGGAAGGCGCGTACCGCATCCTCGCCATCTGCCTCGGCGAGCCGCCCAAGACCTTCGAGGTGCGCATCCGCAACGACAAGAACGAGCTCAAGGCGCAGGGCACCTACACGCCCCAGGCGTTCTTTGCCGAGTTCGTGGGTATGGAGCTCGACGACTACGTCTCGCTCATCAGCGCGCCCACGTCCGACAAGCCCTTCATGCGCTCCTACACGGTCAAGTTCCTCGGCAACGTGCGCGAGGCCGGCGGCGTCCGCTACGCGAACCTGCCCATCGCCTCGCTCAAGCGCGCTGCCGTGGCGCAGCTCAAAGACGGGCTGCCGGTGTGGTTCGGCTGCGACGTGGGCCAGGCGTCGCTCGGCGCCGACGGCATCATGGATCAGGCCGCCGTGGCAACCGACGAGCTCTTCGGCCTGCCCATCGAGACCGGTCTCGACCGAGCGGCGCGCCTCGACTACGGCGAGTCCCTCATGACCCACGCCATGACGTTCCAGGGCGTCAACCTCGACGCCGCGGGCAACCCCACGCGCTGGCGCGTCGAGAACAGCTGGGGCGACGACCGCGGCAAGAAGGGCTACGACATCATGAGCGACGCATGGTTCGACGAGTACGTGTACCAGGTGGTCGTCGACAAGAAGTACCTGACCGACGAGGAGCGCGCCGTCCTCGACACCGAGCCCGTCGAGCTCGCTCCTTGGGACCCCATGGGCTCGCTCGCACGCTAACCGCAAAAGGCCCGCGGCGCCGCGCCGCTCGGGCACCAAGCAAGGAGGCCGTTATGGCAGACGTCATCCGCAACATCGTGTTCGACATGGGCAACGTGCTGCTCACGTTCGACGGCATGCGCTTCAGCCGCATCTTCACCGAGACCGAGGAGGATGCCGAGCTGCTCAACCGCGCGCTCTTTGCGAGCCAGGCATGGGCCCTGCGCGACGCCGGCGCCCTCGACGACGAGACGATCCTCTTCATGGCGGCCCACGAGCTGCCCGAGCGGCTCCATCCCGCGCTCGAGCGCGCTTTCGCAGGCTGGCGCGCTTACTCCGAGCCCATCGAGGAGGTAAACGACATCGCCCTTGCCGCGCACCGCGCCGGCTACGGCGTCTACGTCCTGTCGAATGCGGGCATGTGCTTCCCTCGTCAGATCGCAAACGCCCCGGCACGGCGCGTCTTCGACGGCCTCATGTGGTCGGCCGCCGAGCATATCATGAAGCCCGACGCGCGCATCTACCGCCGGTTCTGCGAGAAGTTCGTCCTCGATCCCGCAAGTTGTGTCTTTATCGACGACAACGAGCTCAACGTTTTGGGCGCCGAGCGCATCGGCATGAAGGGATGCTTCTTCACCGGCGACGCGAGCGAGCTGCGCGCGTCGCTTGAGAGCCTCGGCGTCAAGCTGGGCTAAGGCCCGCACGCCCATACAGGCGAGCCCCGCTCCGGGTGCCCAAGAGGCGCATCCGGAGCGGGGCTCTTCTCGTTTTGCGGCGCGTTCGCGAGCGCCTAGTTGACGCCGCGGAACCCGCGCCCGATGATCTCGGAGCTGTTGACGATCGTGATGAAGGCATCGGGGTCGATCTTGCGGACAAAGAGCCTGAGCTGCATGGCCTCTTTGCGCGTGAGCACGCTCATGAGCATCGTGACCTGCTTGCCCGTGTAGGCGCCGTAGGCGTACTGAACGGTAGCGGTGCGGCTGAGGCCGCGGACCACGAACTCCTCCACCCTGAGCGGGTACTTGCAGATGACCGTGCAGACCTTGCGCAGATGAAGGCTCTCGATGGCGCCGTCGACCACCATGGTCTTGGCAAGAAGCCCGAGGATGCAGTAAAGGCCGACACGCGGGCCGTAGATAACCGCCGCGCAGCAGACGATACCCACGTCTACCAGCATGAGCGCCTTGCCGATCTCGAGGCTCGTGCGCTTTTTGAGGATCATGGCGAGAATGTCGGTGCCGCCCGTGGAAGCGCCGATGTCGAAGACTATGGCGCTGCCGAGCGCCGGCAGCAACACCGCGAAGCACAGGTCGAGCCACATGTCGCCCGTGATCGAGGCCGTGGTGGGCATAACCAGCTCAAACAGCGAAACATACGCCGAGAGGGCAAACGACGCGTAGGCGCTCCAGATAACCGCGCGCCGCTCGAGGAAGATGAAGCCCAATACCACGAGCACGATGTTGAGGATCCACATGAAGGCGCCCACCGGCAGCGACGGCACCAGGGCCGAAAGCACGATGGAGACGCCCGAGGTCCCGCCGAAGGCGAAGCCGTTGGGCGATTTGAAGACGACGATCGCGAGCGCCGTGAGGATAAGACCTGCGTTGAGCATGGCGAAGAACTTGATCGAACGCGGCTCCTCGCCGCGTTTGCGCGAGACGCGCTCGCTCGTGCGCGCCTCGTCGGGCGTCTGCAGGCGCGAAACCGGCGCCACCGCCTCGCCCTCGTACGCACGGCCGGTCTCGCAGGCGCTCGCCGCCGCGTCCGACGCCGCAGACGCGGGAGCAGCCCCTGCCGCACCATCCCGCGTGCGACTGCGCTGCGCCCCCAGGCGCAGCGCGCGCTCCTCGACGTCGTTACCTTCCGGGCCCGCTGCGGTCCCCGTGCCCATGGGCTCCCCTTCCCTCGGCGGATGACGCGTCGGGCAACAGGATACGCCCCGCGCAAGGCATGTCAACAGCCCCGCGGCAAACTGTTCCAACGGTGCGCTAAAACTCGGCGAAGCGCGCTTCCTCAACGAGCGCGTCGGGCTCCCCGCCAAAGGCCTCGGTCAGCGCGGCGATAAACGCCCGCTCTTCTCCCGAGCGAAACACGAGGTTGAGCGTTACATCGGCCGCGAAGTCGGCCGGCAAGTCGTGCGCCCCGGCGTCCCGGGCCATGCGCAGCGCGGTTTCGTAGCGCGCGTACGGAACGGCCACGTGAACCGGCGTGACCGACGTCATCTCAACGAGAAGGCCGCGCGCCCGCGCGTCGTCGATCGCAGCGCGCGCTGCCGCAGAGTACGCGCGCACCAAACCGCCCGGACCCAGGAGCGTCCCGCCAAAATAGCGGGTCACCACGCAGCACACGTCCTTGAGGCCCGCGCCGCGCAGGACCTCGAGCGTGGGCATGCCGCTCGTGCGCGAAGGCTCGCCGTCGTCTGACTGGCGCTCGCGGCCGTCGAGTAGGATCCACGCGGGTACGTTGTGCCGCGCGTCATAGTGGCGGGCACGCACCGCGGCGATGTGCTGCGCCGCGTCCTCCTCGCTCGCCGCGTGCACGAGCTGCGCGATGAAGCGGCTCTTGCGATCGATGAACTCGCCTATGGCCTCCACGCCTGACCGCATGGTGATGTAGCTGTCCTGAGCGCCGTCCGCTGCCATGCGCACTCCCCTTCTCACCGAGCCGCTGTTCCCGACGCGACCATTATACGGACCTTCGAGCCCTGCCCGCCAAAACAAAAGCGCCCCGCAACGACACGCGTTGCAAGGCGCTTCGGGTGGGCAAACGTGAGGCGGGGCTCCCGCCCAGCTGCACGGCAGATTAGCTGTTCTTCATCACGATGCTGTTGACCGTGTCGGCAACGTGCTCGCAGCTGTCGACGCAGTACTCGAGGAAGGTGTAAACCTCATGCCAGGCAAAGACCTCGCGGAAGTCGTCGCAGGTGGTGTGCAGGGTGCGCATGGCCTCGATGTAGGCAGAATCGGCCTCCTCTTCAATCGAGTTGAGCGCGATGACGTGCTGGCGCAGCGTCTTGGAGCGACGGAACTGCTGCAGCTCGCCGAGAAGCGCGCACATCTCGGTGCACGCGCGCTCGATCATGTCCACGAGCTCGAGAGCGTCGGGGCGGATCGTCTGGATGTTGTCGAAGTACAGGCGATGCAGCACGCCCTCGATGCGGTCGGTCACGGTGTCGAGGTTCTCGCTCATAAGCGCGATGTCCTCGCGCTCGATGGGAGTCACGAAGGCGGTCACGAGCGCGTCGTTGATCTCGTGCTTCTTCTGGTCGGCCTGCTCCTCGATCTCGTGCATCTTGGTGATGGCCTCCTTGATGCGCGAGGGATCGTAGGCGCGCATGACCTCGCCGAGCAGGTTGGCGGCGCGGCACGAAAGCTCAGCGCAGGCGGAGAAGGTCTCGAAGTAGAACGCGTCGTTTTTCCTAGCCATGGTAATGCCTCCAATTAGGTAGGGGTTCAGCATGAGCCCGCGGGTTCGCCTCCGCGGAAGGCAGATCGTTTGAGCTTAGAAGGCAAACAAGAAGAGCTTTGCCATGATGAAGCTGATGAGACCGCAGCCCGGGAAGGTGAAGATCCAGGTGAGCACCATGTCGCGCACGACGGTGAAGTTGATGGCCGACAGGCGCTTGACCGCGCCCACGCCCATGATGGCGCTCGTCTTGGTGTGGGTCGTGGAGACCGGAATGCCGAAGACCGTCGAGAGCAGAATGCAGATGGCGCCCGCGAGGTCGGCCGAGAAGCCCTGGAAGCGCTCGAGCTTGACCATGTCCATGCCCACGGACTTGATGATCTTCTCGCCGCCGACGCTCGTGCCGACGCCCATGACCGTAGAGCACAGGAGCATGAGCCAGATGGGGATGACGGCTCCCGAGACGTCGGGCTGTCCGTTGCAGAAGGCAACGCCCAGGAGCAGAACGCCGATGAACTTCTGGCCGTCCTGCGCGCCGTGCATGAAGCTCATAAAGGCGGCACCGAAGATCTGCGCGCCGGTGAAGAACCCGTTGGCACGACGCCGGTCAACGTTGCGGCAGGCGATGGTGATGAGCTTGCAGATGACCCAGCCCAACACAAAACCGATGGCGAGGCTCAGTACAAGGCCGTAGAGAACCTTGACCCACTCGTCCATGTTGACGCCGCTCAGGCCGCCGTGGATGGCGAGTGCAGCGCCGGTCAGGCCGGCGATGAGGCTGTGGCTCTCGGAGGTGGGGATGCCGAAGATCGAGGCGCCGACGCTGTACACGACGATCGAGAACAGCGCAGCGCAAAGCGCTACCAACGCCTCATGGGTATTGGACCCAAAGTCAACCATATTGGAGATTGTCGAGGCAACTGATGCGTTGAGGTGCGTCATGATGAGCACGCCGAGGAAGTTGAAGACGGCGCTCATGATGATCGCGGCTCGTACGTTCATGCATCGCGTCGTAACGCAGGTAGCGATTGCGTTCGGCGCGTCGGTCCAGCCGTTCACGAAGATGACACCCAAGGTGAGCAACACCGTGATCGCCAAGAGCGGGTTCGAAAAGACCTGCTGCACGAACAGAGCAAACGAAACGTCCACTGATGACCGCTTTCCGTAAGGGGAGCCTGAGCTCCCTGAGAGCGACGAGGATCCCGAGGCAGGACTCAGGAGCGCGCACGTTGCGCGGCGCTGCCCTCCCCGGGCGAGCCACGTCGTGCTCCGCGTTAACCTTTACATTCGTCTGACTCTCTGCTTACAAATCCTCGGCTATTGTAACGCGTTTGCTAAGAGCGCAAGACGAGACTGTATAGAAATGTCGTGGTCAAACGTCCTTTTTTAGGTTCTTTCCAGATACAAGAACGATACAAGGTGCCGGGGATGCGTGCATATCAGCGTATTTGTATATCCTTGTGCGTTATTCTGCAGGCCTCTCGCCGAAATGCGCCTACGGCACGCGCTGCACACAGCTTCTCGCCAGAGCGCAAGCATGGAGAAGATCGAGATGATCCCCCATGGGCGCCGGTACCGTGCGGGACATGCTACAATACGTGACCGCGAAGCGGGCCAGACGGCCGCGCGACGGGCGCTTACGCGCTCGCGTGAGGAAAGTCCGGGCTCCGCAGGGCAGGATGCTGGCTAACAGCCAGGCGGGGTGACCCGACGGAAAGTGCCGCAGAAAAGAAGACTCCCACCTGCGCTCAGGCGTAAAGGGAAAAGCTGAAACGGTGGTGTAAGAGACCACCAGCGTCGCGGCAACGCGGCGGCTTGGTAAACCCCAT
>CALUOB010000032.1 GCA_944322175.1 uncultured Coriobacteriaceae bacterium | reverse complement strand
CAACATCAACAAGGTGCGCGAGCGCATGGGCATGGTGTTCCAGCAGTTCAACCTGTTCCCGCATCTCGACGCCCTGCACAACGTCATGCTTGCCCAGCAGAAGGTGCTGGGGCGCAGCAAGGACGAGGCGGCCAAGGTCGCGCGCGTTCAGCTCGAGCGCGTGGGCCTGGGCGACCGCACCGACTACTTCCCGGGCGAGCTCTCGGGCGGCCAGCAGCAGCGCGTGGCCATCGCCCGCGCCCTTGCCATGGACCCGCACGTCATGCTCTTCGACGAGGCTACGAGCGCGCTTGACCCCGAGCTCGTGCGCGGCGTTCTCGACGTCATGCGCGAGCTTGCACAAGGCGGCATGACCATGGTCGTGGTGACGCACGAGATGGGCTTTGCCCGCGACGTTGCCGACCGCGTCGTCTTTATGGAGGGCGGCGTCGTGGTCGAGCAGGGCACGCCCGAGCAGGTCTTTGAGCATCCCAAGTCCGAGCGCACCCGCGCCTTTATCGGCGAGGTCGGCGGCAAGGAGTAGGGCACGCTCTTCTATCTGCCATAAACACAGCGAGGGCGCCGGAGCTGGTCTTCCGGCGCCCTCGCTGCGTTATGTGGGCGTTATGTTGGGGAGAAGCGCTAGTTCATCTGCGCTTCGATCATCTCGGCAACATGCTCCTCGGTGCAATCGAGCGCACAGGCGAGTTCTTCGAGCGAGCGGCGGCGCGCCTCTTTGAGAACGCGCGCATAGTAGCTGCTGGGCTTCTTGGAACGGCGCTCGGCGTCGCGGATGCGCGCGTGCATGGTCTTGGCCACGCGAACCGTGTCGGGTGCGCCGTGCTTGAGCATCTGCTTGAAGTACGCCTCTTCGAGATTGGCGTTGCGTTCGGTAAAGGAGTCGCACTCGAGGTCCTCGTAATGCTCGATCAGGGCAAGGGCGTCCTCGCGCGAGATCGCGCGGTGGAGACGATCCGACTGCGCCACGGGGTAGAGGAGCTGGGTCTTTTTATGGCCGGTGCCCGCTTCCAAAACGAGCATGGGCGCGGGCGAGTCTTTGAACCCGGTGACGGTGCAAACGCCCTGGCCGGGGTGAATCACGTGCTCTCCGATGCTGAACATGCTGAACCTCCGTACTTCTTATGCTTATCGCTTAGTCACAAAGAACAGTCTACCACGCTAAAATTGGTATATACCAGCGGAATTCATAATCTGAACACAATTAAGCTGCGCAAACCCTGTTCGAACCAGTTTCAGAGATTTCCGGTTCACCAGCTGTTGCACGGGTGATAATTACAAATTTCTTTGCGTGAAGAATTCCCGTTCACCGACGCCGGTCGCCCGCAGGCGGAATCGCTGCTTGCGGCGCTGTGCTACTATTCACTAGTTCCCCATACCGTCTTTTATTCGAGGAGCTCCTCCATGCCCGAGAAGATTGAGTCTATGGTGCGCGCTGCGCTCGCTGCGGCGCAGGAAGCGGGCGATCTGCCTGCGTTTGAGCTGGCGGACGCTGGCATCGAGCGCCCTGCCGACACGAGCCACGGCGAGTGGACCAGCACGTGCGCTCTGCGCTCCGCCAAGCTCGCCCATTGCGCCCCCCGCAAGATAGCCGAGGCGCTCGTGGCGCATATGCCCGAGGACCAGGCCGTCGAGAAGATCGAGATCGCCGGTCCCGGTTTCATCAACTTCTACCTGTCCGTTGCCGAGAAGAACGCCGTGCTCGCGCGCGTCCGCGCCGAGGGCATGGACTTTGCCCGTTCGACGGGCGGCGCCGGTCAGAAGATCCAGGTCGAGTTCGTGTCCGCAAACCCCGTGGGCCCTATGCATGTGGGCCACGGCCGCTGGGCTGCCCTCGGCGACTCGCTCTGCCGCGTGCTCGAGCATGCTGGCTACGACGTGGAGCGCGAGTTCTACATCAATGATCACGGCAGCCAGATGGACGTTTTTGGCCGCTCGATCGCCATGCGCTACCTGCAGCTTGAGGAGCTGATGCGCGAGAAGGGCATTTCGCTCGAGGAGGCCCACGCCGCGCTCGAGGCCGATCGCGTGGCCTTCGTCGACGACGAGGACAACGCTCATCCCGAGCTGCACCCCTACATGGACGCCTTTAACGAGGCGCTCGGCGGCAACGCGTACGGCGGCGGCTACATCATCGACGAGGCGGCGCATTTCTGCGAGGAGGACGGCGACCGTTGGGTGGGCGCTCCCGAGGACGAGCGCGTGCTTTCGTTCCGCGAGCGCGGCTACGAGCGCATGCTCGCCGACATCAACCGTACCTGCTCCGATGCCCGCTGCGCGTTTGACGTGTGGTTCTCGGAGCGCACGCTCTACCAAAAGGACGCCGACGGCAAGACCGCGGTCGACCGTGCCTTCGACAAGCTCCGCGCCATGGGCTACCTCTACGAGAAGGACGGGGCTCTGTGGTTCCGCGCAACCGACCTCGGCGACGACAAGGACCGCGTGCTCGTCAAGGCCAACGGCGAGTTCACCTACTTCGCCTCCGACGTTGCCTACCACTGGAACAAGTTCCAGCGCGTCGATCACGTGATCGACCTGTGGGGTGCCGATCACCACGGCTACATCAAGCGCCTCTCCTGCGTGTGCGAGGCGCTGGGCTATCCGGGGAGGCTCGAGGTGCTTCTCGGCCAGCTCGTGAACCTCTTGCGCTCGGGCAAGCCGGTCCGCATGTCCAAGCGCCGCGGCACCATGGTCACCTTCCGCGAGTTGCTCGACGAGGTGGGTGCCGACGCCACGCGTTACACCCTCATCAGCCGCTCCAGCAACCAGATGATCGACTTCGATATCGACGCGGTGAAGGAGAAGAGCCAGGACAACCCGGTGTACTACGTGCAGTACGCCCATGCCCGCATCTGCTCGATTCTGCGCCGCGCTGCAGGCGTCAGCGCCGAGGAGGCCGCCGAGATCGGCATGGACGCCGTAGCCGAGCGCGCCGTCGGTGCGAACCCCGACTTTGCGCTGCTCTCCGACCCCGCCGAGCTCGCGCTTTCGCGCAAGATCTCCGAGCTCGAGGAGCTTGTGGCATCGTGCGCGCGCGACCGCGCTCCGTTCCGCCTCACGCACTACGTCGAGGAGCTCGCCGGCGCGTTCCACTCGTTCTACGCTGCCTGCCAGGTTCTTCCGAGCGAGAACCATCCGCTCGACGCCGAGCTTTCGCGCGCCCGTCTCGGTGCGTGCGACGCCGTGCGCCGCGTTATCGCGCTCGTGCTCTCGCTCATCGGCGTTTCGGCGCCCCAGCAGATGTAGAGCGCTCTTTTAACGTTGCGTTGCCGACGGCCGCCTTGGGGCGGCCGTCTCCGTTTTGCGCGGCAAAGCGCCAAGGACGCTGCCGTCCGGCGTCGAATTCACGTTAAATCGTGCGGTTTCGCACCTCGGTTTTGCGCCGATCGTGGTACACTCAGCGCGTGCGCGCGCAGCATGCGTGCGCGACAGCGCTTATTTTCATCCTGCACATACAGCTCATCAGTTGTTTGATTCGCGTCAATGCGATGCGTTTTTCTGCGTGCCGTGAGCCTCGCGCAAGGTTTGGCCGCAGTTTTGAAGCGTGCCCAGAGTCTCAGTGTTTGCGGCACGGTAATGTCCTATGGGAAGAAGGTATCCTACCCGTGGCAGAGCAGAGCGAACAGAACCTCGACAACGTCATGGCCGCAGAAGCGCCCGCAGCCGCGCCCGAGCCGGTGCCGGCGCCAACCCAGGCACCCGCAGCCGAGACCGAGGCAGCCGATCCGGCCCCGCGCCGTCGCGGCCGTCCGCGTAAAAAGCCCGTCGAAGCCGACGCCGCCGAGAAGCCCAAGCGCACAACGCGTCGCGGACGCCCGCGCAAGACGGCCGAGCCCGACGCGGAAGCCTCCGCCAAGAGCGTCGAGTCCGCAGCTTCCGTCGAGGAGCTTTCGCCCGAGGTGATTCAGGCGCGCGCTCTGGCGCAGATATCGCAGGCGTCGGTCGTGCGCCGCGAGCGCAGGGAGGACGCCGAGCGCGCAGCGCTTCTCGAGGGTGCCGAGCCCGCCGAGAAGAAGCCTGCGCGCCGTCGCGGCCGCAAGTCAAAGGCCCAGCTGGCCGCCGAGGCCGAAGCCGCCCGCGCTGCCGAGGCAGCTGCGTCCGATGCCTCTGGTTCCGGCGAGTCCGCGCCTGCGCCCGAAGTTGCTGCTCCTGCGGGCGCAGGCGCGCAGACCGCCGAGGAAACGGCCGAGAAGAAGCCCGCTCGCCGTCGCGGTCGCAAGTCCAAGGCGCAAAAAGAGCAGGAGGCAGCCGAGGCGGCGGCAAAGGCCGCGAGCGAAGAGGCTGCCGTCGAGGGCTCCGCTGACGGCGCCCATCACGACGCGCCCGCACCCGCCGAGACGACTGATACCAAGGCCGACGCAGCGGATGCAGCCCCTGCCGACGGTGCGTCTCACGACAAGCGCGCCTCGCGCCAACAGCGCGCCGAGCGCGAGAACCGCCGCACGCACGAGAAGCGCCGCGATGACCGCTACGAGCGCACCAACCGCCGTGCCGAGGCCCGCAACCAGCGCAATCAGGCGCGCAACGGCAAGCGCGGCCGCTACAACGTTCCCAACGAGCCGACGCTCACCCGTGAGGAGTGCGCGGCCATGAAGGTCGCCGAGCTCCGTGCGCGCGGCGCCGAGCTCGGGCTCGAGGTCGCGGGCGTCAAGAAGGCCGAGCTGGTGGGCATGGTGTACGAGGCGGCGGCAAAGGCTGAGGGCTTCCGTCAGGTGAGCGGTATCCTCGAGATCGGCAACGAGGGCTTTGGCTACGTGCGCGCCAAGGGCTACTTCCCGAGCCGCGACGACATCTTTGTCTCCGCCAACATGATCCGCGCCGCAGGGCTGCGCCCCGGCGACTACGTTACAGGCACCTCGCGCCCGGCACGTCCCGGCGACAAGTACCCGGGTCTCGCCAAACTCGAGTCGGTCAATGGCACCGATCCCGAGACGGCGCGCAAGCGCCCGAAGTTCTCGGACCTCACGCCGATCTACCCCAACGAGCGCCTGCGCATGGAGCACGGCAAGGACTCGATCACCGGCCGCGCGATCGACATCGTGAGCCCGGTGGGCAAGGGCCAGCGCGGCCTTATCGTCAGCCCGCCCAAGGCCGGCAAGACCACGGTGCTCAAGAAGATCTGCCAGTCCATTGCCGCCAACAATCCCGAGGTGCACCTCATCTGCCTGCTCGTGGACGAGCGCCCCGAAGAGGTCACCGACATGGAGCGCTCCATTAGGGGCGAGGTCGTTGCCTCTACCTTCGACATGCCCGCCGACAACCACACGCGCGTGGCCGAGCTCGTGATCGAGCGCGCTAAGCGCATCGTCGAGGACGGCGGCGACGTCGTGGTGGTTCTCGACTCCATCACGCGCCTGGCGCGTGCCTACAACCTGGCCGCACCGGCGTCGGGCCGCATCCTGTCGGGCGGCGTCGACTCCGCGGCGCTCTATCCGCCCAAGCGCTTTTTGGGCGCCGCGCGCAACATCGAGAACGGCGGGTCGCTCACCATTCTGGCGTCCGCCCTTATCGACACCGGCTCCAAGATGGACGAGGTCATCTTCGAGGAGTTCAAGGGCACGGGCAACATGGAGCTCAAGCTCGACCGCGACCTTGCCGACCGCCGCATCTTCCCGGCGATCGACCCGGTTGCCTCGGGCACGCGCAACGAGGACCTGCTCATCGACGAGAGCATGCGCCCGTTTGTGTGGGGCATCCGCAGGATTCTCGCCAACATGAACAACACCGAGCGCGCCGCTGCCGCCTTTATCAAGGGCCTCAAGAGCACGGGCAGCAACGAGGAGTTCCTCATTCGCTCTGCGAAGCGCGCCGCCGATCATCCGGACGTTTTGTAAGCGTTCCGCAAAAAAGACGCTCAACGAGAGGCTGCGCGCCGGGAAGGTTTTTAGGCGCGCAGCCGTTACGGTAAGGTAGGGGGGCGGCGGGGCGCCGCATATTCGACGAACGGAGGGGCATTATGATCGAGTGCTACAAGACCGATCTCGACGGCGTGACCGAGCGCATCGACGCGCCCGAGGCGGGCTGCTGGATCAACGTGGTCGCTCCTACGGCAGACGAGCGCCGCTGGCTCGAAGACGAGGTCGGCGTGCTCCCCGAGTTCGTGCGCTCCGCACTCGACGAGGAGGAGACCTCGCACATCGACTTCGACGAGGACGTTAACCAGACCTTCGTCATCGTCGACTACCCGAGCGCCGAGGACGTCGAGGAGATGCGCGATCCCTCGATGCTGCAGTACACCACGCTGCCGCTCTCGGTGGTGCTTATCCCCGAGAAGGACCTGCTCGTCACCATCAGCCTGTACGAGAACCTCGTGATCGAGGACCTGGCGCACGGCCGCGTCCGTCAGCTCAACACGCGGCTCCGCACGCGCTTCTTGCTGCTGCTTCTGCTGCGCGTCTCGCAGCGCTACCTGATCTACCTGCGCCGCATCGACCGCCTGTCCAACAAGACCGAGGCCAAGCTCTACGCCGCCATGCGCAACGAGGAGCTTATCCAGATGCTCAGCTTGGAGAAGTCGCTCGTGTACTTCTCGACCTCGCTCAAGTCCGACGAGGTCACGCTCAACAAGATCATGCACGGCCGCGTGATCCAGCTCTACGAAGACGATCAGGAGCTTCTGGAAGACGTGCTTATCGAGATCCGCCAGGCTATCGAGATGTGCTCCATTTACTCCAACACGCTTTCGGGCACCATGGACACGTTTGCGAGCCTGATCTCGAACAACCTCAACATCGTTATGAAGGTGCTCACGGTCATCACCATCGTGATGGCTATCCCCAACATCATCTTCGGTTTTTACGGCATGAACGTCGATCTGCCCATAGAGGGTGTGCCGTTCTTTGACAGCTGGGTGTTCCCGACGCTCGTGGCGCTCGTGGCCTGTCTCGTTGCCGCTTGGATCTTCAAGAAGAAGGGCATGTGGCACTAGCCGGACAGGCCCTTATCGCTCGAGGATGCTCATGAGGGTCCGTTCGAGCCTGAGGGCGAGCGGATAGGGGAGCGCCTTGGAGGCCGCGTAGAAGAGCTTCATATCGGGCGAGGGGATGCAGAGGGCGCGTCCGGCGCGGGCTGCGCGCAGCGCCTTGGCGGCCACGCGCTCTACGGGTTCGAACCCGGTGACGGCGCTCATGCGCCGGAGCACGTCGTCGTTGACCGCGTGGTCGAGAAAACCCGTCCGCATGAACTTGGGGCACAGGGCCGTTGCGCGGACGTCGACCTCTTTGAGCTCGGCGTCGAGCGCGCGCGAGAAGTCCAACACAAAACGTTTTGCGGCGGCGTATACGGCGAGCTCGGGCTGAGGCATAAACGCCGCGACGCTCGCGACGTTGAGGATGCGGCTGCCTGCGCGCATGCAGGGGAGCACGCGGTACGTGAGCTCGACGGGGGCGAGCATGAGCAGGCGCACCATGGCGGCGTTGCTTACGTTGTCGGAATCCGCGAACGCGCCGAACGTCCCGAACCCGGCGTTGTTGACGAGAAGCGCCACGGCGGTGTCGGGGTTCTCGACAAGGGCGTCTTCGATGACGTCGAACGAGGCAGGATCGGTGAGATCGAGGGCGAAGGGGCGGATCGTGGTGGCGCATGCCTGCGCAAGGGCCTCGAGCTTGTCTGCGCTGCGTGCGACGACCCAGATCTCGTCGAGTGCGCCGAACGCCCCTGCGTCGAGCTGGCGCACCAGCTCCGTGCCGAGTCCCGACGATGCTCCGGTAACGAGGGCGATGCTGCGCATAGGTGCTCCTTCGTTGGTTGAGGCCTAACAAATCATTAGATGTTGCCTTGCATTATTGCCTGGCGTCTTCCATAATAATCACACGTATACACCTGTATGCGTCGCGACGGAACATGTAGATGAATCGAACCACTCATCCGTTGCATCGGCGGAGCCGATGGCTTGCTGTATGCTCATCTCCTTTCGGCGCGCGGTACTTGTCTTATGATGCTAACTGGGCGACTCGGAAGGGAAGGCCATGACGAACACGATACGGCACCTGGCTGTTGCAGCCGGTTTGGGCATCGGGGCGACCTTGGCGGCTCCGATGTCTGCTTATGGTTTGGAACTGCCCGCAGGCAGCTTGGAAGAGCTCACCGGCAACGGGGCGGCCATGTTTGCGGCCGGCCTCGTGACGGGCGTCGTTGCCACCAGCATTGTTGCCCTGATCGTGCGCCATCGCGCCAAGCGTCGTGCGGCCAAGGCCGAGGAAGAGGCCAAGCGCTTTGAGTCGGCCCGCACCGAGACGCCGCTTCCCTTCACTCCGCTCGATGACGACGACACCGCCGTTACCGGCGAGATCTCTTCGCCCGGCATCACGTCGCGCTTCCGCTCGCGCCTGAGCTCGCTCACGCACCAGCACGAAGCCCTCGACGGCGTTCCGGTCATTACCCGCGCGAGCAACGCCCTTACCGAGCGCGAGGCATGGGCCGAGATCGACGCCGCGCTGAGCGGTCCGATCAACTGCAACCCCGAGACCTCGCACGACATCTACCAGATCGCCCTCGCCGAGCTTTCGGGCAAGGCTGCCCCTCAGGCGGCCGCCAAGAGCCCCGAGCAGACCGCCGAGGAGGAGCGCCAGGCCGACGCCGCAGCAGCCCTCCGCACGCTCGACGATACCGGAGACAACCGCGTGAACGTTGCCGTGGCAACGTCTCGCCGCACCTACGCGCCGGTTCCCGACATTCCGGTTATGCGCACCGACCCGCAGTCCGCGTCGGCCGAGAAGGCTCCCGCGGCAGCGGCGGCCTCTGCGGCAGCTGCTCCTATGGCCGACTACAGCGGCCACGAGAACGTATGGGCGGCAGCCCTCGCCGAGCTCGGCGATGCGCCCGTAAAAGCCGCGCCTGCCAAACGCGCCGCTCAGCGTGCCCAGGCCCCTGCGGCATCCGATCCGAGCAGCACGAGCGCCTTCCTCACGGCGGCGCGCTCGTACCAGGCTCCCGCCGGTGCCCGCACGTCCGATCCCTCCTCTACGAGCGCGTTTTTGGCCATGGCCTCGGCGCGCACGGCGCAGGTTGTGGAGGGCAGCCGCGCTTCGGCGGTGCACGCCGCTCCGAGCTCCTACCTTGCGGCCCGCTCGCGCGTCGACGCGATCCTCAACGAGGAGACCGAGCGCCTGGGCGGAGCCCCTGTCCCTGCCGCACAGGACGCGCGTCCGCGCCTGTCGGTTGTGGACGGCGGCACGGAGTCCTTCCTGCGCGCTTCCTCGGGTCAGCTGCGCAAGACGATGTAGCCCATGCCGTTTGCGAATCTTCGCAACCGCCAGTGCCCGCTGCTGCGCCGCGCCTCGGCGCCGTGGCTTGCGGCGCTGGCGGTTCTCGTATGCATAATCTGGGGAAACTCCCTGGTTCCCGGCGAGGGGAGCGGGTCGCTGAGTTTGACCGTGCTCGAGATCGCCCAGGGCGCCCTGCGCGCCGCAGGCCTGCCGTACACATGGCTCACGAACTTCATCGTGCGCAAAGCCGCGCACTTCTCCGAGTACGCCGTGCTGGGCATCGTTGCCCTTAACGCATGGCGGCCTCACAAGGCATGTCGCGGCGAGAAGGACGCGGCGCGCTCTGCCGCGGCGGCCACGGTGGCGACCCTTGTGCTGGTGCCTCTGTGCGACGAGGGGATCCAGCGCTTTGTGCCGGGCAGGTGCGGCCAGCTCTCCGACGTGGCGATCGACTGCGCCGGCGCGACGTTCGGGGCGCTCGCGGCGCTTCTTGTTGCGCGCGTGGCGGCAAGGGTGCGCCAGCGCCGCGCCCAGTAAGGTCTTGCGCGACGCATACACAGTCCCTACGCTGCCCGTTTGTACGCTTATGGGGCTTTGCGACCGTCTGCCCGGTCCTTCCGGTGGCTCGTGGCGATAATGGTAAGATGTTTGTAAACCACAAGAGAACGAGGCATCGCCCGGTGCGCTTGCACGGGACGGACAAGCACGCGCAAGGGAGGCGCCGTTATGGGACACGAGGTCGTCGGTACGCCGTGGCGGCGCTTCGAGGGACCCGTCTCTGACGAGGCGCTGGCGTGCGTCGACCGGTATTGGCGCTGCGCCAACTATCTCTCCGCTGGCGAGATCTACCTCCGCCAAAACCCCCTGATGAGAGAGCCCTTCACTCAGGAAGACGTTAAGCGCCGCCTCGTAGGGCATTGGGGCACGACGCCCGGCATCAACTTCTTGTACGCGCACCTCAACCGCCTGATCGTCGACCACGGTCAGAGCACCCTCGTCGTGGCGGGTCCGGGGCACGGCGGGGCGGCGGGCGCTGCCGAGGCGCTCCTCGACGGCACGCTGCGCGAACGCATGCCCGAGCTCACAGACGACCTCGAGGGGCTCGCGCGGTTCTGCCGCCAGTACGCTTTTCCCGGGGGCATCTCCTCTAACTTTGCGCCCGAGATCCCGGGGTCCATTCACAAGGGCGGCGAGCTCGGGTACGCGTTGGTTCACGCGTTCGGCGCCGCTCTCGACAATCCCGATCTGCTCGTGGTCGCAGTTGTCGGCGACGGCGAGGCTGAGACCGCTCCCACGGCGGCGAGCTGGCAGCTGAGCCGCATCCTGAGCCCCGCGTCGGACGGTTTGGTGCTGCCGGTCGTGCATCTCAACGGCTACAAGATCTCCAACCCCACCGTGCTCGCGCGTATCTCCGAAGACGATCGCCGCGCGCTCTTCAGGGGCCTCGGCTACGAGGTTCTCACGTTCCGGGCGGGCTTTGACGACGAGCCCGCGCAGGCGTTCCACGCGCGGTTTGCCGCCGTGTTGGAGCGCGCGTTCCGCATGCTCTGCGACATCAAGGACGCCGCCCGTTCCGGTGCGTCGCCCCAGCCTGTCTATCCGCTCATCATGCTCGAAACGCCCAAAGGGTGGACCTGTCCGCCGACCGACGGCGAGGTTGCCCTCGAGGGCTCGTGGCGCACGCACGACGTGCCGTTTGCCGATGCTCCCGTCAACGCGCGGTCGTTTGAGCGCCTGCGTTCCTGGCTCGCCTCGTACGGTCCGGAAGAGCTCTTCGACGAGATGGGCTCCGTGCGCCCTGAGGTGAACTCCTGGCTTCCCAAAGGCGCGCTTCGCCTGGGCGCTTGCCCGCAGGCCGACGGAGGCTCGTGTGCGCAGCCGCTCGCGCTTCCCGACCCGTTTGCTAGCGCCGCCGAGGTTCTCGGCAGCGACCCGTCCGCCTTGGTTTCTCCCATGGCGGCCCTCGGCGCGTACCTGCGCGACGTCGTGACCGCCAACGAGGGGCGCTTCCGTCTCTTCAGCCCCGACGAGCTGTTCTCCAACCGCCTGCAGGGCGTGCTTGCGGCTACGGGCAGGCAGTGGAACGCGCCGGGTGCGTCCGATCCGGCAAACGACGTGTACCTGGCGCCTTCGGGCGCTGTGGTAGAGGTTCTCTCCGAGCACCTCATGGAGGGCCTGCTCGAGGGCTACACCCTGACCGGGCGCTCCGGCGTCTTTGCCACGTACGAGGCGTTTGCCCAAGTGGTGTCCTCTATGGTGGGGCAGCACTGCAAGTGGCTCGAGTCGGCGCGCACCTGCGCTCCGTGGCGCGCGCCCGTTCCTGCCCTCAACATCGTGCTCACGAGCCATGTGTGGCGCCAAGAGCACAACGGCTTCTCGCACCAGGATCCCGGCTTTGCCGACGTGCTGCTCAACAAGCGCTTTGGCGGAGAAGGGGAGGACCGCGCCTGCGCCGGCGGCTCTGGCGCATCTCGCGATCAAGCGCTCACGCACGTCTACTACGCTGCCGACGCAAGCTTGGCGCTCGCGGTCGCGGAGCGCGCTTTTGCCGCGCGCAACTGCGTGAATGCACTCGTGATGGGCAAGCAGCCGCTGCCGGTGCTCCTGAGCGCCGACGAGGCGCGCTCCGAGCTCGAGGCAGGCGCTGCCGTGTGGCCGTGGGCGTCAACCGAGCGCGGCGGCGAGCCCGACGTGGTTCTCGCTTCGGTAGGCGACGTGCCGACCGTCGAAGCGCTCGCTGCGGCCGAGCTTCTGGGCGGGCAGGGCTTCTCGGTGCGCTTTGTGAACGTGGTCGACCTCTTTCGCCTTGCCGGCCCTGAGGAAGACGCCGGAGCCATCGACCCGGATGCTTTTGGGGAGCTCTTCGGCCGTACTGCGCCGGTGGTCTTTGCGTTTCACGGGTACCCCGGGACGCTCAAGCGCCTGCTGTTTGACCGGCCGAGCACGAGCCGTTTCACGGTCTGCGGCTTCCGCGAGCGCGGGGCCACTACGTCGCCGTTTATGATGCTGTACCTGAACGGCATGGACCGCTGGGCGCTCGCCGCCTGTGCGCTGCGCCGCATCGACGCCGCGCGGGGCGAGAAGGGCGCGCGCGAGGAGCTCGTTGCAACATGGATGGAGCGCCGCGAGCAGGCCGCAGCCTACGCCTGCGAGCACGGATGCGACGATCCCGCGTTTGCGGAGTACGTGCCTCGGCGCGTTCGCTGAGGGGGTACCATAGCCGGTGGGTAAGCGAAGCGACGTCTCGGGCGGTCACTATGTCAAAAGAGAGCACTGAGCGCACGGAGTGCCGTAGGGGCTCCGGTGCCATGGACGCTGAATCGGCGCGTGCGCCGCATGCGGAGGCGGGCTTTGACGTAAGCGCTGACAGCACGTGCGCGGTCGATGCCGCAGATGCTTGCGAGGCTGCCTCGCGCGCTTTGGCAGAGACGGCGCGAGCCGAAGGCGCGAGAACCCGCGTTGTCGGGGGCTCGGAAACGCGGGACGAGGCCGCTCCTACCGAGCATCTGGCTGCCCAGCAGACGCGGACCAAGGCGCTCGGCAGCGGCATGATGCGGGCGCGCCGCGAGGGGTTGCGCCAAAGCGAGGCGGAAGAGCTTGCCGCCCGCGCCGCCGACCGCGTGCGCGAGGCCCGCAGCAGGCGCTTTGTCGTGGTGGGCGCGGTGTGCGCCGTCGTTGCCCTCGTGCTCGTTGCGGTTGGCGTTGCGTGGACGTCGCTCGGCGCCGACAAAGGCCCTACATCGCGCGATGTCGCGGCGGTTCTCGAAGCCGACGCCTCCTTTATGGCGGGCTTTGCCGAAGACGATTACGTAACGCCAACGCCCTACCGCCTGCGCGACGTAGAGGTTGCGGGCGAGGAGCGCGGATCCGACGGCATCTGGAACGTGACGGCTACGGCGACGCTCGAGAACGAAAGCTTCTCGAGCGCTTGCGAGGTGGAGCTCTCGTTTGCTCCGGCGCGCGACGCAGACCAGTACCCCGAGCTGTTCTCCGACGTGCCCGAGGACGCTTCGGGCTCCGCATGGATCGGCGTGGTGGACGAAGCGCGGGCCGAGACCAGGGCAACGGCGGGCGTGGACCATGACGAGGAGATCGGCGCCGAGGACTTTGCCCCGACGTTCGACGCCCAACGGCAGACCTGCACGCTCACGGTTGCCGAGACGACGGAGCTGTGGTTCGGCACGTCGGAAGAGGCGCAGACCTACGCCTACACCTTTGACGGGGTGCGGTGGCGGCGGCGTCTTGCCGAAGACGTCGTGCGCTCGGCGAGCTTTGGCGAGCTTGCGGGCTCGTATGCGGGGTCCGAGGGCGATGCTGCGGCGTTCACGACGTTTGCCGTGGAGGACGTCGACGCCGAGACCGGGACCTTTACCCTTGTCTACGCGCGTCGCGCAACGTCGCTGCTCGGCGACAACGCGGTAAGCGGCTCGCTTGCGTGCTCTGTCACGAGCGCGACGGCAACGCCCTCAACTGAGGAGTACGCTCAGGCGGACGGGCGCGTGTACACGTTTGCCGGCACCGGTACAAGCTCGGGCGGCGACGGCGCGGCGACTATCGAGGGCACGCTCACGCCGAACTACGGCATGCGTTTTACGCTCAAGGCCGACTACACCAAGGAGCCCTTCCTTATTGGCGACGCTGAGCCTGCGACGCTCACCGTGACGGGCGTCGTCGAGAAGTAGGAAAGTCCTCAGCGCGGGTGCGCGGAGCGTTCTGGTCCAAGGACGTCGCACACCCTGCAGGGCGGCCCGAATCCGTCGCGCGTCTTTTGCACAAAGCGGCGAGTTTTACTCCACATATTTGATCTGCCTGCGGTTTTGCGGCATTGGGTGGGAATGACGCGTTCATCAAACCTCCATGTGTGTGGATGGCTAAACGTTTTGCCACTGGTAAAAAAGTTAATCGCCCTCTGACGTGCGCCGATTGCGTTCAGTTGCCTACCGTTCGCGTAGAGGTATCTTGACTAAGGTACCTGATACATAACCTTATCTCGTTTTTTGGTACGCAAACGTCTGGAAACGCCCTCTCGCGTTTCCTATAATTCCAGCTGGTTTTTGTACCCTCTTGTTTTCGGAGGACAAGATGAACAAACGTACCAAGATGGTTTGCACGATGGGCCCGGCTTGCGAGGACGAGAATCTTCTGCGCGAGATGATCAAGTCGGGAATGAACGTTGCCCGTTTTAACTTCAGCCACGGTAGCCACGAAGAGCACCATGAGCGCATCGACCGCGTCAAGCGCGTCGCCGCCGAGGTGGGCGTGCCCGTGGGCATCCTGCTCGACACCAAGGGCCCCGAGATCCGCACGGGTCTGCTCGAGGGCCATGCCAAGGTCGCCCTCACCGCTGGCGACAAGGTCACGGTCACCGCTGCCGAGACCTCTGAGGATCGCCTCGGCAACGCCGAGCACTTCTACCTCGACCACCTGGAGCTCCCGCGCGAGGTTCAGGTCGGCGGCCGCATCCTCATCGACGACGGCCTCATCGGCCTCACGGTCGATTCCATCGATGGCCAGGACATCCACTGCACCGTCGAGAACGGCGGCGAGCTCGGCGAGAAGAAGGGCGTCAACGTGCCCAACGCCAAGCTCTCCATCCCGGCTCTGACCGACCAGGACCGCGACGACATCCTCTTCGGCCTCAAGGAGGGCATCGACTTCATCGCCGCCTCCTTCGTGCGCGATGCCGACGCCGTTCGCGAGATCCGTCAGCTCTGCGACGACAACGGCGGCTGGCACGTCTCGATCTTCCCCAAGATCGAGTGCGCGCTCGCGGTCGAGAACTTCGACGAGATCCTCGAGGTCTCCGACGGCGTCATGGTCGCCCGCGGCGACCTGGGCGTGGAGGTGCCGGCCGAGTACGTGCCGCACATCCAGAAGGAGATCATCCACAAGTGCAACATGGCCTACAAGCCGGTCATCACCGCCACGCAGATGCTCGACTCCATGATCCGCAACCCGCGCCCGACGCGCGCCGAGGTTGCCGACGTGGCCAACGCCATCTACGACGGCACCGACGCCGTCATGCTCTCCGGCGAGACCGCTGCCGGCAAGTACCCGCTCGAGGCCGTCAAGATGATGGCGCGCATCGCCCGTGAGACCGAGGTCTTCCTGCCCGAGCACGCCCGTCTCGACCTGCACGTCAACGACGAGGGCATCTCGGTCATCAACAACTCCGTGGGTCTCGCCGCGGTGACCACCGCCATGAGCGTGGGCGCCAAGTGCATCCTCACGCCCACGACCACCGGCCGCTCCGCGCGTCTGGCCTCGAACTTCCGCCCGAACATTCCGATCTACGCCGTTTCGCGTCATCCCTGGGCCGTTCGCAAGATGACCATCCTCTGGGGCGTCGTCCCGTACGTCGGTGATTCCGAGGGCAGCGTCAACGAGGTCGTCATGAAGGCCATCAACGAGGCCAAGCTGCGCCAGCAGATCGAGCAGGGCGACATCTGCGTCATCACCGCCGGCGACCCGGCCACCTCGGTCACGCTCGAGGACAAGGTCACCTCGACCAACGTCGTCTACGTCGCTCAGGTGCACTAAGCCCGCAGCGCTTGCCTGAAACCGATTCGCATCGCGAGGCGCCTTCCCATGCAAGGGGAGGCGCCTCGTTTTTTCTCCTGCGATCTCAGGCGGCTTCCGTGAAGGGCACGCGTACCATCGGCGCTGCCGACGGCAGGGTCGCATTTGGTTGGCATACCACAGGTGAGGATAAATGTTCGGTTCCCCTTCGAGGTCGCGCCTGTCTCAGGTATTATGGAGACTCGAAATCGTATGACGAGCCCTTGCCTTCCTGGAATTACGATCGGGCGTCATACGAAGAGGGTAGGGGGCGCCGCCCTGCGGAGCCCGAAGCGTATGGTTTTGCCAGGAGGGATCAGTTTGAAAGAGTACTTGGCATCAGCCGAGGAGGTGCTCGACGAGCAAAAGTCGAGTGCCGAATCAGGCCTGACGTCCGCTGAGGCGCAGTCGCGCCTGGCGAGCGTCGGCCCGAACAAACTCAAGGAGGAAGAGAAGACCCCGCTGTGGATCCGCTTCTTCCAGCAGATGGCCGACCCCATGGTCATCATGCTCATCGTCGCTGCCGTCATCTCGGCCGTGACCGGCATGATCCAGGGCGAGTCCGAGTGGGCGGACGTCATCATCATCATGACGGTCGTCATCATCAACTCCGCGCTCGGCGTCATTCAGGAGGCCAAGTCCGAAGAGGCGCTCGCCGCGCTTCAGGAGATGAGCGCTGCTCAGTCGAAGGTCATCCGCGACGGCAAGCAGATCTCGCTCCACTCCTCCGAGCTCGTGCCCGGCGACATCGTGCTGCTCGAGGCGGGCGACGCGGTTCCCGCCGACTGCCGCGTGCTCGAGAGCGCTTCCATGAAGATCGAGGAGGCCGCCCTTACCGGCGAGTCCGTCCCGGTAGAGAAGCACACCGACCCGATCGCGCTCGACGGTGCCGACGACGTTCCGCTCGGCGACCGTAAGAACATGTGCTACATGGGTTCCACCGTGGTGTACGGCCGCGGCCGCGCCGTGGTGTGCGGGACCGGCATGAATACCGAGATGGGTAAGATCGCTGGTGCGCTCAACGACGCAAAGGAAGAGCTCACGCCGCTTCAGGTGAAGCTCGCCGAGCTTTCCAAGATCCTCACCGTCCTGGTGATTGTCATCTGCGTGGTCGTCTTCGCCGTCGACGTGCTGCGCGCCGGCATCGGCACCGTCACCGCCGAGCCGCACATGCTGCTTGACACCTTCATGGTTGCCGTGTCGCTCGCCGTTGCGGCCATCCCCGAGGGCCTCGTCGCCGTGGTGACCATCGTGCTTTCCATCGGCGTGACCAAGATGGCCAAGCGCCAGGCGATCATCCGCAACCTCAGCGCGGTCGAGACTCTTGGCTGCACGCAGGTCATTTGCTCGGATAAGACGGGTACCCTCACCCAGAACAAGATGACGGTCGTGAACCACGAGCTTGCCGCTCCTGAGGAGAAGCTGCTCGCGGGCATGGCGCTGTGCTCCGATGCCAAGTGGGACGAAGAGGCCGGCGAGGCCGTGGGCGAGCCCACCGAGTGCGCTCTCGTGAACGACGCCGCCAAGATGGGCATGAAGGGACTGGACGAGGAGCACCCGCGCGTGGGCGAGGCTCCGTTCGACTCCGGCCGCAAGATGATGTCCGTCGTGGTCGAGGAAGCCGATGGCAACTTCGAGCAGTACACCAAGGGTGCGCCCGATGTGGTCGTGGGGCTTTGCACGCAGGTGTATGACGGCGACAAGATTGTTCCCATGACCGACGAGCGTCGCGAGCAGATTCTGGCTGCCAACAAGGCCATGGCCGACCAGGCGCTGCGCGTGCTTGCGCTCGCCAGCCGCACCTACACCGAGAAGCCTGCGGACTTCGCTGCCGAAGCGCTCGAGAACAACCTCGTGTTCTGCGGTCTTTCCGGCATGATTGACCCCGAGCGTCCCGAGGTTGCTCCCGCTATCGAGGAGGCCCACGGCGCCGGCATCCGCACCGTCATGATCACGGGCGACCACATCGACACCGCCGTGGCCATCGCCAAGAACCTCGGCATCGTCGAGGATCGCAGCCAGGCCATCACCGGTGCCGAGATCGACAAGATGTCTGAGGAAGAGCTCGATCAGAACATCGAGAAGTACGGCGTGTACGCTCGCGTTCAGCCCGAGCACAAGACCCGCATCGTCGAGGCTTGGAAGTCCAAGAACAAGATCGTTGCCATGACGGGCGACGGTGTGAACGATGCTCCCTCCATCAAGCACGCGAACATCGGCATTGGCATGGGCATCACCGGCACCGACGTTACCAAGAACGTTGCCGACATGGTGCTTGCCGACGACAACTTCGCCACGATCATCAATGCGTGCGAAGAGGGCCGTCGCATCTACGACAACATCCGCAAGGTTATCCAGTTCCTGCTCTCCGCGAACCTCGCCGAGGTCTTCAGCGTCTTCGCGGCGACGCTCATGGGCTTCACGCTGTTCCAGCCCATCCAGCTGCTTTGGGTGAACCTCGTCACCGACTGCTTCCCCGCGCTCGCGCTCGGCATGGAAGAGGCCGAGGGCGACGTCATGAAGCGCAAGCCGCGTAACGCCACCGACGGCGTGTTCGCTGGCCACATGGGTCTCGACACCGTTATCCAGGGTCTTATCATCACCGTGCTCGTGCTCGCGAGCTTCTTCTGCGGTGTGTACTACGACCTGGGCACCATCGACCTCTCGCAGCTCGCCACCTCCATGGCCGACGAAGAGGGCGTCATGATGGCGTTCATCACGCTCAACATGGTCGAGATCTTCCACTGCTTCAACATGCGCAGCCG
>CALUOB010000031.1 GCA_944322175.1 uncultured Coriobacteriaceae bacterium | reverse complement strand
CCTGCAACGGAGGCCACCGAGGGCGACGCCGAGGCTGCGGAGCCCGAGACCAAGCACCTCGAGCTCAAGAACGTTGCGTCGGGCGACCTCGATCTGGCTTCCGAGGACGAGAAGAAGGCTGCCGAGGACACCGCGAAGGCCAACGAGGGCCTGTTCGGTGCCATGAAGGACGCGCTCGGCGACGGTGTGGTGACCAAGGTCACCGTGTCCTCGCGCCTGACGGCGGCGACCGACGCGCCTGCCTGCGTAACCGCCGAGGGCCCCGTGTCGCTCGAGATGGAGAAGATCCTGAACGCCGGCCCCATGCCCGAGGACGTCAAGAGCCAGCGCGTGCTCGAGCTCAACGCCCAGCACCCGGTCTTTGCCGAGCTTCAGGCCGCCAACGAGGCAAACGACCAAGACAAGCTCAAGCTCTACACCGAGCTTCTCTACGACCAGGCGCTCCTCATGGAGGGCGTTGCCGTTGCCGACCCGGTGGCGTTTGCCCAGAACATCTGCAAGCTCATGGCGTAAGGGCGCAGGGCGGGCGCCTTGCCGAGCCGTGCCGAGCACACAATATAAAAGAGCGAGGGGACCTTCGGGTCTCCTCGCTCTTTTTGCTAAGGGGGGTGCGGGTTGATGTGGGTCCGCGAAGCGTGTCTATGCCTGCGGCAGCTTGCAGACGTCGATCCACGCGACGGGCTTGGCGTAGCGCTCGAGCTCCTCGAGCGTAAGGCCGATGGCGCTGTTGGAGCTTCCGCATGCCGGGTAGACCATGTCGAAGCGCTTGAGCGAGGCGTCGAGGTAGACGTCGCAGCCTTCGTTTACGGCAAAGGGGCACACGCCCGCGACGGCGTGGCCGATGAGCTTCTCGGCGTCGTCGGCTTTGAGCATCTTGGCCTTGCCGTGGAACTGGGCCTTGTACTTGGGGTTGTCGATGCGGGCGTCGCCGGCGGCGACGATGAGGGCAACGCGGTCGCCCACGTAAAACGAGAGCGTCTTGGCAATGCGCGCGGGCTCGCAGCCGACCGCTTCGGCGGCGAGCTCTACCGTTGCGCTCGACGTCTCGAACTCGAGGATGCGATCGGCGATGCCGTACTGTGCAAAATAGGCTTTGACCTTGTCGAGTGCCATGGCTACCTCCTGGGGCGGCGGGTGGATTACTTGGTTCCGAAAATGCGGTCGCCCGCGTCGCCCAGGCCGGGCAGGATGTAGGCGTCCTCGTTGAGGCGCTCGTCGATCGAGCAGGTAAAGATGCGCACATCGGGGTCGGCGTCGAGCACGGCGTCGATGCCCTCGGGGGCGGCGATGATCACGATGAGGCGAATATCGTGCGCGCCGCGAGCGCGGAGGTATTCGATGGCAGCGGTGGCCGAGCCGCCCGTGGCGAGCATGGGGTCCACCACCAGGCACGTGCGCTGGTCGATGCCGGCGGGCACCTTGCAGTAGTATTCGTGCGGCTTGTGGGTCGTCTCGTCGCGATACATGCCGATATGCCCCACGCGCGCGGCGGGCATGAGCTCGAGCATGCCCTCGACCATCCCGAGGCCGGCGCGCAGGATCGGCAGCACCGCTGCCTTGCGTCCGGCGATGCGCTTGCCCGTGGTCTCGGTGAGCGGCGTTTCGACCGGGATGTCCTCGAGGGGCAGGTCTCGGGTTGCCTCGTAGCCCTCGAACAGGGCGAGCTCGCGCACGATCTCGCGGAACTGCTTGGTGGGGGTGCGCTTGTCGCGCAGGATCGAGAGCTTGTGCTGAACGAGCGGGTGGTCGACGACGGTTACCCGGCTTGCGCGGTCGATGTCGGTCATGGCGGCCTCCTCACGGCGCCGCAGCGCCAATCAAACGTTTTACCGCGACTATAGCATGTTGCGCCGAACGCCACCGATGCGCTCCCCAACGCGTCGGGCGACCTCTGCCCAGCTCGGCTGCTGCCGAGCGGCGAAGCTATGTTCTCAAGAACACGGCATGCCGTTCGCCGGATATCCGGAACGCATGCCGCCCAACACTTTCACAAAATCGACACTACCCATAGAATATTGCGTGATGTGCTCGCGGCGCGGAGAGGTCCTCTGCGCGTGCGCGGGCATGTGATCCGTCCGTCAGCGGCGCCGCGTTTCGCGGTGCCACCGTATAAGGAAGGAGCTACCCATGGGTGTCCGCTCATGGCTGCGCGCGCGGCTGCGCCATATCGTCGGCTCGCGCGATCAGGGCCGTTCGCGGCGCAGCGCCCCCGCCAAGACGCTTGTTCAGGCGCCTGTGAAGGAGATCGCCCCGGGTTACCCCGAGAGCGACTGGGTCGAGGTCCCCGCGTATCTGCCCGTGGATTCGTCTGAGCATCGCGTTGCCTGCATCATCGCCTCGGCGATCGCGGCAGGCGACCATCCCGAATCGAATCTCACGGTCAAGCGCGTGCTTCTCGCCAATCCGGAGCATCAGTGCGTCTCGGCCATTGCTACGGCCATCGGCGCGGGCGACCGGGAGGAGAGCTCGTTTGTCGTCAGGCGCATTTGGCGCGATAAGCGCGCGCCCGTGCCCGGGGCACGTTCCGACGCCACACCCGCAGACGCGGCAGACGACGACCTCGCCAAGATGATGGCGGGAACCGACTGAGATGCGGTTCGGCAAATGAGGCGGCGCGACCGTCTTTTGCCCTTTTGGAAGGCAGCGCGTTCGCGCGCTTTGCATGTTAGGTAGCAAGCAGCAGCACTACTGTTGAGGAGAAGAAATGCTTCGCAAATTCAAGATCTCGATCGACGGCACGCAGTACCTTGTGGAGATGGAGGAGATCGGCGCCCCGCAGCCCACCGCTGCCGACGCCGTGGCCGCTCCTGCTCCGGCTCCGGCCCCTGCGGCACCCGCACCCGCCCCGGCTCCGGCCGCCGCTCCCGCTCCGGCCGCCGCTCCCGCCGTGGCACCGTCGGCCGAGGCTCCCGCCGGCGCCCACACCCAGGCTGCTCCCATGCCCGGTTCGATCATCGACATCAAGGTGAACGTCGGCGACGCGGTCAAGGTCAACCAGCCCGTGGTCATTCTCGAGGCCATGAAGATGGAGTCCGAGATCGTGGCCGAGAAGGACGGCGTCATTGCCTCCATCAACGTCGCGAAGGGCGACATGGTGAACCCCGGCGACGTGCTGTTCAGCATCAGCTAAGGCGCCCGAGGCAAACACGACCCTGATTCCGCAGCGCCTTGGGCGCGCGGCGCGATAAGAGAAAGGCATCCCGTTGGAAACTCTGGTTCAAGGATTCATCGGCATGGCGACCGAGCCCGGGCGTCTGGTGATGATCCTCATCGGCGTCATCCTCATGTACCTGGGCATTAAGAAGGAGTACGAGCCCACGCTGCTCGTGCCCATGGGCCTCGGCACCATCCTCGTCAACATCCCCGACTCCGGCGTGCTCATGACCGGTGGCGAGGCGGGCCCGTTCCAGATCCTGTTCGACATGGGCATCTCGACGGAGCTCTTCCCGCTGCTGCTCTTCATCGGCATCGGCGCGATGATCGACTTCGGCCCGCTGCTCTCCAATCCGTTCCTGCTCATGTTCGGCGCGGCGGCGCAGTTCGGCATCTTCTTCGTCATCATCGTGGCGTCGCTTCTCGGCTTCCATATCGAGGACGCCGCCTCCATCGGCATCATCGCCGCCGCCGACGGCCCCACCTCGATCTTCGTGGCCAACTCGCTCGGCTCGCAGTACATGGGCGCCATCATGGTCGCCGCGTACTCCTACATGGCGCTCGTGCCGATCATCCAGCCCGTTGCCATCAAGGCCGTCACCACCAAGAAGGAGCGCCAGATCCGCATGGAGTACCATCCTGGCGCGGTCTCGCAGACGGCCAAGATCATCTTCCCGGTGGTTATCTGCATCATCGCCGGCCTTATCGCGCCGGTCTCGCTGCCCCTCGTCGGCTTCCTTATGTTCGGCAACCTTCTGCGCGAGTGCGGCGTGCTCGACAGTCTCTCGCGCTCCGCTCAGAACGAGCTCGTGAACCTTATCTCGATCCTTCTGGGCCTCTGCGTCTCGGTCAAGATGGTCTACACCGACTTCCTCCAGATCGACACCCTGCTCGTCATGGGCCTCGGCCTGCTTGGCTTCGTGATGGACTCCGTGGGCGGCGTGATGTTCGCCAAGATCCTGAACCTCTTCCGCAAGGAGAAGATCAACCCCATGGTCGGCGCCGCCGGCATCTCGGCCTTCCCCATGTCCTCGCGCGTCATCCAGAAGATGGCCACCGAGGAGGATCCGCAGAACTTCATCCTCATGCAGGCTGCTGCCGCTAACGTCTCCGGCCAGATCGCATCGGTCGTCGCCGGCGGTCTCGTGCTCGGCTTGCTCATCTAAGAAAGGACGTGATCGATGTGTCTGAAACCCTGTTGATCGCGCTCGAGATCCTCGGCCTTGGCTGGGGCGGCGTCTTTCTCGTCCTGTTCGTTATCTACCTGTGCTCCTTCGCGCTTTCCAAGCTGTTCCCCCCGAAGGACGATAAGGGAGGTGCCGCGTAATGCCCCGTGCCATCCGCTTCATGGAGACCGTCCTGCGCGACGGTCAGCAGAGCCAGATCGCCACGCGCATGCCGATCGAGGACATGCTTCCCATCCTCGAGACCATGGACCAGGTCGGCTATGAGGCCATGGAGGTCTGGGGCGGTGCCACGTTCGACTCGTGCCTGCGCTTTTTGAACGAGGACCCGTGGGAGCGCCTGCGCACCATCCGCGCCCATGTTAAGAACACCAAGCTCCAGATGCTGCTCCGCGGCCAGAACCTGCTCGGCTATCACAACTACGCCGACGACGTGGTGGCCTCCTTCGTCAAGAAGTCCATTGAGAACGGCATCGACGTCCTGCGCATCTTCGACGCGCTGAACGACACCCGCAACCTCGTGACGTCGATCCGCGCCGCCAAGGAGGCGGGCGGCAGCGTGCAGGCAACCATCTGCTACACCACGAGCGACGTCCATACCGTGCGCTATTTTGCCTCGCTCGCCGTTGAGATGGAGCGCGCCGGCGCCGACAGCCTGTGCATCAAGGACATGGCGGGCGTGCTTCTCCCGAGCGTTGCCTACCAGCTCGTGACCGAGATCAAGAACGCCACGCGCCTTCCGGTCCAGATCCACACCCACGCCACGGCGGGCATCGCGCAGATGACCTACCTCAAGGCCGTCGAGGCGGGCGCCGACATCATCGACACCTGCATCTCGCCGTTTGCCGAGGGCACGAGCCAGCCGTCCACGGAGTCCATGGCCATGGCGCTCCAGGACCTCGGGTACCGCGTCGACCTCGACATGGACAAGCTCGAGGCGGTTGCCGAGCACTTCACCCCGATCCAGAAGCGCTTCTTGGACGAGGGCGTGCTCAACCCCAAGGTGCTCCAGGTCGAGCCCAAGGCGCTGCTCTACAAGGTGCCGGGCGGCATGCTCTCGAACCTCATCAACCAGCTCAAGGAGCTTGGCGTGGAGGACCGCTATGCCGAGGTGCTCGCCGAGGTGCCCCGCGTGCGCGCCGACCTTGGGTACCCGCCGCTTGTGACCCCGCTGTCGCAGATGGTGGGCACACAGGCCCTTATGAACGTGCTTTCGGGCGAGCGCTACAAGGTTGTGCCCTCCGAGATCAAGGACTACGTGCGCGGCATGTACGGCCGTCCGCCGGTGACGATCAGCCGCAAGATGCGTGCCGCCATCATCGGCGAGGAAGAGGTCGTGACCTGCCGTCCCGCCGACCTTCTCGAGCCGGAGCTTCCGAAGCTTCGCGAGGAGATCAGCTGCTACGCGCACTCCGAGGAGGACGTGCTCAGCTACGCGCTCTTCCCCGAGCAGGCGCGCGACTTCCTCGGCCGTCGCGAGGACCCGTTCTACGACGTCCCCGTGCAGGAGGTCAACGTCTCCATCGCCGTGTAGCTCATGCAACAACACCCCCGCACGCCAAAGCCGGCGCCCAAATATCGGGCGCCGGCTTTTTTGTTTTGGCTGAGCGGCTATTCGAAGAGGTTGATCTTGCCGAGTTCGGCGGCTTCTTCTTCCGCGGCGCGTTGGCGTTCGTCTTGGAAGGGGAGCGAGCGGCCTGAGGTGAGGATGCCCTGGTAGTACGACATCTTGCGGGCAAAGAGGCGCGCGTAGTCGGCCTCGAAGTAGCAGGCGTAGAGCACGTCGAGCACGTGCAGCAGCGACAGGCGCGTCGCAAACGACGAGACCTTGTGGTAGTGGTTCTCCTGCGCGCAGAGACGCAGGCGGTACGTGGCGAGGTCGTCGATGGGCGTGGGGTCTGCCGAGGCGATGAGCAGGATGGGCACGCCCTTCTCGTGCAGCAGGCGCGCGAGACGCCCGGCGAGCATGCCGCGGCCACCGAACGAGATGATCATGGCTAGGTGCAGCTCGTCGGACGAGGCGGCGGTGAGGCGCTGCTCGTATTCCTCCACAGGTACGTTTACCGTGATGCCGATCTCACGCATTTGGAACCGAAAGTTCGCCGCAAAGAAGACGTTGCCCGCGCTCGTGTAGACGTCGATGACATGCGCGCCGCGCAGCGCCTCCACGCAGCGCTCGAGCTCGGCGACGTCAAACAGGTTGCGGGTGGCCGCGAGCGTCTGGTCGTAGTCCTCGGCCATGTTGCGCACGACCTCGGCGCAGCTCTGGTTTGGCTTGATGGGAAAGTTGAAGTCAAAGGAGCCGTTCTCGCGCCGGTAAGTGCCGAGCGCGCCCGAGACCCTCGTCTTGAGTTCCGAGAGACCGGAGCATCCGAGCTTGGAGCAAAGACGGTAGATCGTCGCCTGCGATACGTAGCTGCGTGAGGCGAGCTGCTTGCCGCCTTCGCGCAGAAACCGCTCGGGGTCGTCGAGGATCGTGGCGGCGACCGCCTGCTCCTGAACGGTCAGGCCTTGCGCGAGCTGCATCTGCTTGAGGATGTTCATGCTGGCTCCCCTGAACCGAATTGCCTGATGCAAGTATACGTCGGAGCCGCTTGTTTCTCGGTTGTTTACTGCCGTTGCGCAGGGCGAGGGCTGCGTTTGAGACGAGTCTTTCAGCGTGCGCGAGCGGGCTCGTGCCGCGGCTGACAAAAAACTCCGAAGGGCGCAGCGTCGCAGGATGCGCGGCCTTCGGAGCCTTACAGTGATGATGTCAAGAGCCTGCGGTCTCCCTTTTCTTCAGCGCGGCGCAGGTTGCGACGCCGCCGGGGGTCTTGGGACGCCCTCGCCGGCAGCACTCCTTTGCGCCCGGGCACGATTGCCCGGGCATTTTTGTGCGTGCCCGGGTTGGGAGAAGCGCGGAAAACGAGAACCACGGCAAAGCGCGGCGGCGAGGTCGCCGCCGCGCTACCGGTTAGAGCTTCTCGACGCGCATGCAGCGCATGGCGTTCAGGATCGCGATCATGGCAACGCCCACGTCGCCAAAGACGGCGAGCCACATGTTTGCGATGCCGAGCGCCGCGAGCACCAGGATGGCGATCTTCACGCCCAGGGCAAAGACGATGTTCTGCCAGACGATCCGCATGGTCTTGCGCGCCACGCGCATGGCCCGCGCGATGTTGGAGGGCTTGTCGTCCATGAGGACCACGTCGGCGGCCTCGATGGCGGCGTCGGAGCCCATGGCGCCCATGGCAATGCCCACGTCGGCGCGCATGAGGACCGGGGCGTCGTTGATGCCGTCGCCCACGAAGGCGAGCTTGCTGTTTGGATCCTGGTCGGCGAGCAGGCGCTCAACGGCGTTGACCTTGTCTTCGGGCAGGAGCTGCGCGTGCACCTCGTCGATGCCGATCTTGTTTGCTACGGCCTCGGCAACGTCGCGGCGGTCGCCCGTGAGCATGACGCACTTTTTGACGCCCGCATCGTGCAGGTCCTTGATGGTTTCGGCGGCATCGGCTTTTACCACGTCGGCGATTACGATGTGGCCGGCGTACGCGCCGTCTACGGCAACGTGCAGGATAGTGCCGGTGAGCTTGCAGTCGTGCCAACTGGCGCCGTGCTCCGCCATGAGCTTGTCGTTGCCTACGAGCACCACGCGCTCGTCGACGGTGGCCGAGACACCATGGCCGGACTCCTCGCGCGCGTCTTTGATGCGGCGCTGGTCGATGTCGCCCGCGTAGGCTTTCTTGATCGAGAGCGCAATGGGGTGGTCCGAGAACGCCTCGGCGTACGCGGCGTTGCTGAGCACGTAGTCGGGGTCGATGCCGGCTTCGGGATGGACCGCAACGACGTTGAAGGTGCCCGAGGTGAGGGTGCCGGTCTTGTCGAACACGACAGTGTCGACGTGGGCGAGCTGCTCGAGGTAGTTGGAGCCCTTGACGAGGATGCCGATCTTGGACGCGCCGCCGATGCCGCCGAAGAAGCTGAGCGGCACCGAGATCACGAGCGCGCACGGGCAGCTCACGACGAGGAACGTGAGGCCGCGCAGGATCCAGTCGGACCATGCGCCCATGCCGGCGAGCGGTGGGATCACGGCGATAGCAAGCGCCGAGAACGTGACGACGGGCGTGTACCAGCGGGCGAAGCGCGTGATGAAGTTCTCGGTCTTGGCTTTCTTCTCGCTCGCGTTCTCCACGAGCTCGAGGATGCGCGCCACGGTGGACTCGCCGAAGGGCTTGGTTGTTTGCATGCGCAGGGTTCCGGTCATGTTGATGCAGCCCGAGATCACGTTGGCGCCCGCCTCAACGTGGCGCGGGATGGACTCTCCCGTGAGGGCGGCGGTGTCGAGCTGCGAGGACCCCTCGAGAACGACGCCGTCGATGGGGACGCGCTCGCCGGGTTTGACGACGATGACGCTCCCCACGGCAACGTCGTCGGGGTCAACTTCTGCGAGTCCTCCGTCCTGCTCGATGTTGGCGTAGTCGGGAGCGATGTCCATCATGGCGCTGATGGACTTGCGGCTCTGGCCCACAGCGTAGCTTTGGAAGAGCTCGCCGACCTGGTAGAAGAGCATAACGGCCGCGCCCTCGGCCATATGGGGGTCGGTCTCGGGGAAGAAGACCATCGCAAAGGCGCCGAGCGAAGCGACCGACATGAGAAACGCCTCGTCAAAGGGGTCTCCGCGACGGATGTTGTGCACGGCTTCGAGAAGTGTCTTGTACCCTGCGATGAGGTAGGGGATCAGGAAGAACACGAACGAGGCGTACACGCTGCCCGTGGGGCCGAAGAGGCTCTCGAGCAGGCCGGTCTCCTCAACGGCCATGACGACGGCAAAGATCGCCAGCGCTACGATGATGCGGTTGCGCCACTTCAGCTGCTTCTTGTTCATTCGGTACTCCAGATGCACTCATGAACATGCGTTCATATATTGGGTCGAGAAATGGGCCGCACGGGGCGGCCCGGGTGCCTAGCGGAGAATCTCGCAGTCGGGCTCGACATCGGCGGTGAGCTTGACGACGCGGTCGAGCACGTCGTTGAAGTCGGCGCCGTCTTCCGAGGTAAGCGTCAGCTTCTGCGTGAGGAAGTTCACGCGGGCGTCGGCAACGCCGTCGACCTTCTTGATGGCGTCTTCGAGCTTCTGCGCGCACATCGCGCAATCGATCTCGTCGAGTTTAAAGGACTTGCGCATGGGTGGTTCCTTTCGGATGAGGGGGTAGTTGCCGAGCGACGCGTTGCGCGCGCCGCGGTTTGGCCAAAACGGGTTACTCGCAGAGGTGGTTCATGCCCTGGGCGAGCATGGTGTGCACGTGGTCGTCGGCGAGCGAGTAGATGAGGCTGCGGCCGTCGCGGTCAAAGCGTACGAGGCGCGCCTGCTTCAGGATGCGCAGCTGGTGACTCACGGCGCTCTGCGTCGCCCCGATGATCTCGGCGATCTCGCCGACGGCGTGCGGCTCGTCCATAAGCGAGTAGAGGATCTTGATGCGCGTGGTGTCGCTGAAGATCTTGAACAGATCCGCCAGGTCGTAGAGAAGCTCCTCGTCGGGCATGCAGGGCTCTTCTTCGGCCGGTCGTGCGTTGTTCTCGGCCATGGCTCTCCTTTGGACGTGTTCCTTTGCAGCCCACGGTTGGCGGCGCGTATTCCGCTCACCGTTCAAGTATGATTATATGAACCAACGCTCATATGTCAACAGGACAAAACAGGTAATTTGAAAAAGCTGCCAAGGGAGGTCGAGGCGCGCTCGGTTCTACTAGCAACACCTGGAATGTGAGTGTACTTCTCGCGATAGATGCGCAGGCAAACACGCATTCCATTACTATTTGAGGCGTATGTGCCGAAGCATGTTGACGTTTACCACCAAGGGGGATTCAGCACATGTCGTCTTCTGCCATCTCTCGCGATGCCGGGCTGTTTGTGCCCACCGATCTTTCGGGGCTCGTCACGCCCGAGGGCCGCACGCTCTCCGACGTGAAGCTCATCGCGTCCGACATGGACCGCACGCTGCTCGACAACAACGGCGAGTTGCCCGCAGGGTTCGAGCGCATGCTCGACGAACTGCACGAGCAGGGGGTCTATTTTGCCGCCGCGAGCGGCAGGCCCGTCTACACGCTTCGCGCGATGTTTGAGGACTACCTCGACCGCATGGTGCTTATCGGCGACAACGGCGGTTACATCACGCTCGGCAACGAGGTACTCTACGAGAGCATCATGCCGGTGAGCACGTACCGCCGCCTCGCGCAGTACGTAAACGAGAAGGGCGGCACGGGATCGGGCAACGTCTGCGCATTTGACGCCGCCTACATCGAGGAGCGCTTCCGTGACCGCGACGCGTTCTACCGCACCTTCTATTACGAGATCAAGTACGTGGACGACCTGCTCGCCCTCGACGTGCCCGCCGACAAGTTCACCGTCATGTTCCCCGACGGCACCTCCATCGAGCACTTTGAGGAGATGAAGGCCGACGGGCTCTTCGAGGGGCTCTCTGCGGCAACGAGCGGTCCCAACTGGATCGACGTTATGGAGCTGGGCGTTGACAAGGGCGCCGGCCTGCGCCATGTGGGCGAGGTGCTCGGCATCGACGTGGCCGACATGATGGCCTTCGGCGACACCTTCAACGACAAGGAGATGCTCTCGACGGCGGGCTTTGGCTTTATGGTCGCCAACGCCACGCCGGGCATGGAGAAGTACGCGCGCTACGTTGCCCCGAGCAACGACGAGGCGGGCGTGGTGTCGGTTGCGCGCGCGGTGATCGAGGCGCGGCGTGGATGCTAGCGACGCCCTGGCGGGCTTGGGAGGAGACCGCATGGACCTCAAGGTTCTGCCCGTGGACCGTCGGCCAATCGGCGTGTTCGACTCCGGCCTCGGCGGCCTGACGGTTGCGCGCGCGATCGCCGAGGCGCTGCCGTACGAGTCGATCTACTACGTGGGCGACACGCACCGCTGCCCGTACGGCGTGCGCACCGAGGACGAGGTGCGCGCCTATACGCTGCAGGCGGGCAACTGGCTCGTGGAGCGCGGCGTCAAGATCATCGTGATCGCCTGCAACACCGCCACCGCCTCGGCGCTGAAAGACGCCCAGCGCGTCTTTCAGGTGCCGGTGATCGGCGTCATCGCGCCTGGTGCGCGCGCGGCGGTGCACACCACGCGTACGCGCCGCGTGGGCGTGCTGGCGACCAATCTCACGATCCGCTCGGGCGCCTACACGCGCGCCATCCACAGCATCGACGCCGGCGTCGAGGTGTACGGATGCCCCGCGAGCGCCTTTGTCGAGGTGGTCGAGGACGCGCTCGCCTCGGGAGACCGCCTCAACCAAGATTGGCACTCCGATGAGGGCGTGTTCATGACGCCTGCCGTGCGCGCGCTTGCCGGCCAGATTCTGCAGCCCCTCGAGGGCAACGACATCGACACCGTGGTTCTCGGCTGCACGCACTTTCCGCTGCTCGCCGCGCCCATCCGCGAGGCGCTCGGGGAGGGCGTGCGCGTGGTGAGCTCCGCAGAGGAGACCACGTTGGAGCTCACCGAGACCCTGCGCCGCCGCGAGCAGCTCGCGGGGTCGGACGCCCTGCCGCGCCACCGCTTTGCCACCACGTCGGAGGACCTGGCGTCCTTTGCCGTGGCGGGCAGCTTCATCTTCGGCAAGCCTCTACGCAGCATCGAGCACATCGAGCTCGGCGAGCTCGAGAGGCTGCAGCCTTAACTTCGAGAAAGGACCGCACATGGCGGGAATCGCAAGCATTGAGGTGCCGCGCTCGGGCGGCCGCGCCGAGAACGAGATGCGCCCGGTCAAGCTCACGCGCGGCGTGATGAAAAACGCTCTCGGCAGCTGCCTCGCCGAGTTCGGCGATACGCGCGTGCTCTGCGCGGCGACCATCGAGGACGGCGTTCCGGGGTGGCGCAAGGCGAGCCGGCAGGGCTGGGTCACCGCCGAGTACGCCATGCTCCCTGCCAGCACCAACCGCCGCACCAAGCGCGAGACCGGCCAGCGCAAGGGCCGCAGCCAGGAGATCGAGCGCCTCATCGGGCGCAGCCTGCGCACGGTGGTGAACATGCGCGCCCTGGGCGAGGTCACGGTCACGGTCGACTGCGACGTTATCCAAGCCGACGGCGGCACGCGCACGGCGAGCGTGACGGGCGCGTGGGTCGCGCTCCACGACGCGCTGTGGACCTGGGTCGAGGCGGGGCGCATCCCGCGCATGCCGCTCACCGGTCAGGTGGCAGCCGTTTCCATGGGCATGGTCGACGGGCGCCTGCTGCTCGATCTCGATTACCGCGAGGACAGCCGCGCCGAGGTCGACATGAACCTCGTGGGCACCGAAGCCGGCGAGTTTATCGAGGTCCAGGGCACCGGCGAGCGCACGCCGTTCTCGCGCGAGCGCTTAGGCGGCCTGCTCGATCTCGGCGAGAAGGGCATCGCCGAACTTATCGCCCTGCAAAACGAGGTGACGGGCTTCAGGAGCTAAGCGTGCCGTTCTCGGTACAATAGGAGCAGCAACGACGCTCGAGAAAGGGCTCATATGTCAGAAACCGACACGCGCGAACTTCTCGTTCCCGAAACGCTTCCCGCCCGCCCCGAGGGTGCGCTCAAGGAGCGCCTCGCCAAGGTGCGCTATGTCTTTACCGACCTCGACGCCACGATGCTCGCGCCGGGCTCGACGGTCATGGCCGACAGCGCGGGCAATCCGTCTGCCGCGCTGCCCGACGTGCTCGTGGACCTCAAGCGCGCCGGGGTGTCGGTTATTCCCGTGTCGGGCCGCAACCGCTCGATGCTGCAGGAAGACTGCCGCATCCTCGGCCTCAACACGTACATCGGCGAGATGGGCGGTCTTATCATGACCGACCTCAAGGCCGACCGCTGGTCGTACTTTACTGCCGACATGGCCTACGACCCGTCGTGCGGGCTCACGCCGCATCAGGTCATCGAGCAGACGGGTATCTGTCATCGCATTCTCGAGCGCTGGCAGGGTCTTATCGAGTACCACAACGACATGGGCCCCGGGTTCAAGCACCGCGAGGTAACGGTCACGTACCGCGGCGATGTTGACGACGACAAGTTCCGCGCCATGCTCGACGAGTCGGGGCTCGCGCTCGAGCTCGCCGACAACGGGTACGTGAACCGCATCTCCAAGCCCACGACCCTTGCCATTCCCGACGACGGAACGCGCTGCCGCAGCCTTCACATCATTCCCAAGGGCCTTACCAAGGGCAGGGGCGTGCGCCGCTGCATGCACATCATGGGAATCAAACCGGAGGAGGGCCTTGCCATCGGCGACGCTCCGTCCGACTTCCTCATGGGCCGCAAGGTCGACAACTTCATCCTCATGAAGAACGGCCTGCCGCACCCCGGCGTTCAAAAGGCCCTCGACCACGAGATGCGTCATCATCCCGGCCGCACGCTCATTTCGTCTGACATTACGATCGACGGCTGGGTGGCAGCGATGCGCAGCATCCTCGCCGCCAAAGAGTAGCCTTCCCGCCGGCGATTCGCTATACTATTCACCCACGGGCGATTGGCGCAACGGTCAGCGCAGGTGCTTTACACGCACAAGGCTGGGGGTTCGAATCCCTCATCGCCCACCCATAGACTCGTAAATGCCCGGGGCGTGCGACCCGGGCATTTTTGTGTTTGTTGCAGGGGATTCGAACCCCGTTGGGGCCGCGAGCGTTAAGCGGAGAGGCCGGCGGCCTCTCCGTAGCGAGCGTGGACGCGCGCGGCGAGCGCGCGGCCTCGCAATGGAACGCGGAGCATCCGCGGCGAGCGCGCGAGGGCGCGGCGCGCCCGAGCGGCCGCGCGGCCAAGCCGCGCCGAATCCCTCATCGCCCACCCATAGAGAGGCCCGGGCTTTGTCCCATGAGCCTGCGGGTCAAGTTGCGTGGCCCACGGCGGCCGAACAGACATTAAGAAAACCTCGTTTTTCTCTTCCGAACGACAACAGACATGAGCAAATCCTCATTTTGCGACCGAAAAGTGAGGACTCTTTCATGTCTGTTAGAAACTCAGACGGCAATACGAGGTTTTCTTAATGTCTGTTGTACCGGTACTGATACCTCATCCACATCGTCCCGGCCTGGGAGAAGCGAGGACCGGGGCTCGTGCGCTCAGCGCGGTTTCCTTGTACAACGTCCCGTCTTGGGAGAACGTCAGCCCCTTGGGGACGGGAAAACGGGTTCTGATGGCGCATCGTCTCGGCTTGGGAGAAAACGCCTGGAACAAGAACCTTGCTTGGGAGAAAGGGCGAGAAGCACCGATCAAGCTACCTGCGGAAACGTCGGGGCATGTATCGTCTGCGAGCCATGAATATCTCCCAAGCCGAGACGTTGTGCAAAAAAGCAGGGAGAATGGCTCCCCATAGGCAGGGTTTCTCCTAAGCCGAGACGTTGTGCACAAAAGCGAAGGGAATGGCGGGCCGGGCCTCTCCCAAGCCAGGTCGATGCGCGCAAGGTTGGCAGGCGAGAAGGCGGGCTCTGACAGGGCTCGTCGAACGAACGGATTTTGCCGGACAGGCTTCTCCGCCGGGCTTTCCGCCGCCTTGCCATAGATGCGGGGTTGGCTGGGGCGTGGGAGCTCAGGGCTCCGTGCCAGAAAAAGAGGGACACGCGACTTAGCCGCACGCCCCTCTCGGAAAAGGTCCTGTATCGTCCCGCTCGAGCTTTAGCGCCCCTCGGCGAGAAGCTCGCGGACCTTGGCATCCTTAATCTCAACGCCGTCGGCCTTGAGCTTGGCGATAGCCTCGGCAAACTGCGGCAGGTACTTCTCGTGGGCAATGAGAAGCTCGTTGAGAACCTGGACTGCCTCCTTGCCGTTTTCGACCATGGGGTTGATGCAGAAGGCCTCGAGCGCCTTGCCGTAGTCGCCCGAAATGGCGGCGTCGAGCACGCACTCCTCCATGGCCTTCATGAGCTGCAGCCAGCCGCGCTCGAAGGAGTTCATGGCGCCCCAGGCGATCGGCTCGGCGCCGCGCGCACCGATGAGGGCCGAGACCTCGACGATGGAGTCGGGCGGCAGGCAGGGCACTGCGCCGCGATTCTCGGTCGAGACAACCATATGGGTCTTGCTGTCGTTGTAGATCGCGCAGATCGTCTCGCACGCAGCGTCGGAGTAATGCGCGCCGCCGCGCTCGGCGAGCTGCTCGGGCTTGTGGTCGAGATCGGGGTCGCGGTACAGCTCGAAGAGCTCGTCCTCGACCTTCTTGACGTGCTCGGCGCGGCTGTCGTTCTTCTCGAAGTCCTCGATGCAGGTCTGGAGCATCTCGTGGGCCATGTAGTAGTAGCGGTGATAGCCGCACGGGAGAAGCCCGGTGGCGCTCAGCAGCTCCTCGCTGAAGGGCTCGTCGTGGATGTTGGCGGGCATGCCGTTGTCGGGGTCGTTGATGCGGTCGATGATCTGCTGGGTGACCTCGTTGCCCTGCTTGTCGTAGACCTTGTGCCAGTGGAAGTGGTTGAGGCCGGCAAAGCGGAAGGTGAGGTCGTCTTGCGTCTTGCCGATGACTCCGGGCTCGTTCATCATGGCGCCGACGGGCACGTTGCACAGGCCGATGGTCTTCTTCCAGCCAAAGCGCTTGATGGCGGCCTCGGTCACCATGCCGGAGGGGTTGGTGAAGTTGATGAGCCACGCGTCGGGGCAGAGCTCTCGCATGTCGTCGATGATCTGGCCGATCACGGGCACCGTGCGGAAGGCCTTGAACATGCCGCCCGCGCCGTTGGTCTCCTGGCCGAGCATGCCGTGAGACAGCGGGATGCGCTCGTCTTTGATGCGCGCGTAGAGCAGGCCCACACGGAACTGCGTGGTCACAAAGTCGGCGCCGGGCAGCGCCTCTCGGCGGTCGAGCGTGGTGTGCACGGTCACGTTGTAAGGGCTTGCGTCCCACATGCGCTGCGCCATGGCGGACACGATGTCGAGCTTCTCTTTGCCGTCCTCGATATCGACGAGCCAGATCTCGCGGATCGGGAGCTTGTCGTAGCGCTTGATGAAGCCTTCCATGAGCTCTGGGGTGTAGCTCGAGCCACCGCCGATGGTAACGATCTTAACGCCGTCAGCCATGTTGCATCCCTTCTCGTGAGCGGGCCCTCCGCCCGCGTCCTTGCCCACAGCATGCCCCACGCTCAGACGGCGGGCAAGGCGCGCGCAACAGGTTGACACATCTTTTCGCCGAGTTGCGCTGTTTTAGGTGCGGCCGCGATACGTATTGGCACGTTTGACGGAGAACAACAAAGCGCAGCGCGGCATGACGCCGGGCGCTGCGCTTTGCATGGGCGCTTTGCGGTTTTGGCACGGGATGCGCGGCGCGCAACCCAGGCGGGGCCGGATGCCGCGGGGGGGCAGGGTGCGGTGCTGCCGGTTACCCGAGAATTTCGCGGCCGAGCCGACTCAGAACCTGGGCGTCGCCCTCGTAGGGCACGGCGCCCTCGGCGCGGAGCATACGCGTTTCGTGGCCCTTGCCGGCAACAGCCACCACGGCAGGGCCCGTGCAGCCGAGAAGGGCGGTGCGAATGGCCTCGGTGCGGTCGAGAACCACGCGCGCGCTGTGATTGCCCTCGGCCTCGATGAAGTGCATGATCGTGGCGCAGATGTCGGCGGGGTCCTCTTTGCCGGGGTCGTCCTCGGTCACGACGATGCGGTCTGCGAGCTTGCCGGCGGCCGTTCCCATGCCCTCGCGGCGCTCGACGCCCTTGGTGCCCGTGGCGCCGAACACCACGACGATCTCGCGGCCAGGGTAGCGGCTGCGCAGGTTGGTGAGCAGCGCCTCGAGGCTGCCGCCGTTGTGGGCGTAGTCGACGATGCCCACAATCTGGTCGCCAGGCATGTCGACGACCTGCATGCGCCCGGGCACGCGCACGTCGGCGAGGCCGTGCACGATGCTCTCCTCGCTGATCTGGAGTGCCTCGGCGCAGGCGATGGCCGACAGCGCGTTCGAGATGTTGAAGTCCGCCATCGAGGGCACCTCGATCTCGGCGATGAAGCGCGGGGTGCGGACGTGGGCGAGCGTGGCCATGCGGTCCTCGAGCGGCGTTTGGCCCATGAGGTACACGTCGGCGCGCGCGTCGGTCATGGAGTACGTGATGGTCTTGCGGCAGCGCGAGGCGGCGGCGAGAATCTCGTCAACATGGTCGGTGTCGAGGTTGACCACGGCCTGGTCGCAGCGGCTGAACAGCAGGAGCTTGGAGGAGAAGTAGTCCTCGAACGTGGGGTGCTCGATCGGCGAGATGTGGTCCTCGCTGATGTTCAGGAACGCGCCGACGGCAAAGTGAACGCCGATCACGCGGCCGTACTTGAGCGCCTGGCTCGACGCTTCCATCACGACTTCGCGCGCACCCGCCTCGCGGGCGTTGGCGAGGTGCTGCTCGAGTTCGATGGGCTCGGGCGTGGTGAGCTTGGACGGGCCGGACTCGATGCCGTCGTCAAACTCGATAGTCGAGAAGATCGGCGTGCGCGTGGTGCCCAGGCGCTGCGCCTCGGCGTCGAGGATGCCCTTGAGGTAGTAGGAGCTCGTCGTCTTGCCCTTGGTTCCCGTGTAAGCGCAGACGGCAAGGTCGTCGGCCGGATGGCTGTACGCCTCGGCGGCGATGAGCCCCATGGCGCGACGGATGTCGGAGACGAGCAGGCAGGGGAGGGCGACGTCGCGGTACGCGCGCTCCGATACGTAGGCAACCGCGCCCTGGGCGGCCGCCTGCTCGAGATAACTCTGCTTGAACGCGGCGCCCTTGCAGATGAAGAGCGTGTCGGGGACGACGGTGCGCGAGTCGTAGGTCACGTGGCAGATGCGCTGCCCCAGCCAGCCGGATCCGCCGCGAATGGCGAGCAAGAGGTCGTTGGCGTCCAGAATGCGCGCATAGCGCACGAGCGTTGTGCGGAGCTGCGCTGCAGGCTGGGTGGCCGAGGCGGCATGCTGCTCGGACTGCTGGGACGACGCGGTAGGGTCGGACGAGAACTCGCTGCTCACGATGGCTCCTCGAAGATCGTTGTGAGAGCGGCGCGGACATGCTGCCCGCACCGCGTTCTTATCGATCTTCAATCATCCTTCAGTTCTCTGGGGTATGCAAGGAGACTTGCCGGGAGCATCCGAGTATGCGCGCGATCTTCACGCCCCGTTGAGCACGCGCTGCGCGATGTGCGCGTCGCTTTCGACCTCGGGGAAGGAGTCGCCGCGGTGCTGGCGCGTTTCGTCGCCCTTGGCAAGCAAGAGGACGCAGGTCGAAGCGCCCGGCTCGGGTTCCCAGGCAAGAGCGTGCTCAACCGCCTCGGTGCGGTCGGGGATCACCAGATACGGGGTTTCGCCCGGGGTGGCGGCAGCGAGCTCGGCGCAGATGTTCTCGACCTGCTCGTGCGCGGGGTCTTCCTCGGTGTAGATGATCAGGTCGGCGCAGCGCGCCGCTACGGCCGGGAG
>CALUOB010000030.1 GCA_944322175.1 uncultured Coriobacteriaceae bacterium | reverse complement strand
GGTTGATGCCCTCGTCGGTCAGCTGGCCGATAAGCTCCAGGCGCTCGATGTCGTTCTGGGAGTACAGGCGCGTGTTGCCACCCGAGCGCTGCGGGTTCACAAGGCCCTTGGACTCGTACACGCGCAGGGTCTGGGGATGCATGCCCGTCAGCTCCGCCGCCACGCTGATCATGTACAGCGGCTTGTCTCTACCCTGCTTAGCCATGTCTCCCCCTCAAACTGTAGCCCCGTTCGCAGCGGGCCGTTGATGTTAGTACTGCTCCACCGCGCTCCGGTACGTGCGCGTATCGGCATCGCGGAGCTCCTCGAGCGCCTTGTGCTCATCGGCGCTGAGGCGCGTAGGCACCTCGACCTTGACGGTAACGAGAAGCGCGCCCGTGCGACCGCGATGCTTGACGTCGGGCGCCCCGAGGTCCTTGAAGCGGAAGGTCTTGCCGGTTTGCGTGCCTGCGGGCACCTTGAGCCTGACCGTCTTGCCACCGGGCGTAGGAACCTCGATCTGCGCGCCGAGCGCCGCCTCGTACATAGAGATCGGCAGCTCCATGGTAACGTCGGCACCCTTGCGTTTGAACAGCGGGTGCTCCGCCACGCGCGTAGTGACCACGAGGTCGCCGCGCTCGCCGCCGTTGATGCCGTACTCGCCGCGGCGCTTGTAGCGCAGCTTGCCACCGTCAACCGCGCCCGCCGGCACGGCCACCGTAATGGTCTGCTGCTCACCCGTGGAGGGAATACGGTACGTCACCTTGTGCGTAACGCCCGTAAAGGCGTCCTCGGCCGACACGTCTACGGTCAGCGACAAGTCGCTGCCTTTGCGCGGACGGTTGCGCGCCGCGCCGCCCATGCCGCCAAAGCCCTGCGCCCAGTCGGACCCAAAGGCCCCTTCGCCACGGAAGATGCTGTCAAAGATGTCGCCCCAGCCCTGAGCGCCGCCGGCATAGCTGTAACCGCCGCCAGGACCGCCCGCGCCCGGCATGCCGCCGAACATGAGCATCTGGTCGTACTCTTTGCGCTTATCGGGATTCGAGAGCGTCTCGTACGCCTCGCTGATCTCTTTGAACTTTTGCTCGTCGCCGCCCGCATCGGGGTGGTACTTCTGCGCGAGCTTGTGAAAAGCGCTCTTGATCTCCTTGTCGGAGGCGTCGCGCTTCACGCCGAGCACGTCGTAAAACGTCTTGTTTGTCTGCGGCATAGGCTTGAGCCCCCTCCCATCTACCTGCCGCGCCGCTTTGCGCAACGCGGCGTTTCACACGCGCGCCCGGGGAGAAACCCGGGCGCGCGACGTCTGTTATACGGAATGCGGAGCCACCGCTACTCGGCATCGTCGGCAGGCGCTGCGTCCTGCTCGTCGGATGCGTCGTCCGAAGGCGCCGGGCGCTTTGCGCCGCCAAAGGTCACGGTGACCATGGCGCTGCGGACCACATGGTCGCCCATGCGGTAGCCCTTCTGGTACACGTCGTTGACCGTGTCGTCGTACTGGCTGGGATCCTCCACGCGGCCGACCGCCTGGTGCTCAAGCGGGTTGAACGGCTCGCCGGCGGGGTCGATAACCTCAACGCCCTCCTTCTGGAGCACGCCCACGAGCTTGGAGTGCACAGCGTCAACGCCGTCGACAAAGCTCCTCAGGTCATCGGACATCTCGCCAGCGTGAGCGTGCGCGATGGCGCGCTCCATGTCGTCGATCACCGGGAGAAGGCCCTCGACGAGCTTCTCGGTAGCGCGCTCGCGCTCGGCGACGCGCTCCTGCGCGATGCGACGACGGTAGTTCTCCCAGTCGGCCTGCAGGCGCGCGGTGCGGTCGGCGGCCTCCTTGGCCTTGGTGTCGGCTGCGTTCTGGCTGCTCAGCGCTTCTTCGAGCTGTGCGCGAACCTCGCTGAGCTCCTTCTTTGCGATCTCGAGCTGAACCTTGAAGTCATCGTCGGCCGCCTGTTCGCCGGCCTTGATGGCCGCTTCGACCATCTCCTCCTCGGTCATGCCCTCGGGCTCCGCAGCCTCAGCGCCGGCAGCGTCGTCGGCAGCCGCATCGGCGGCGCCGGCCGTTTGGTCCTCGGCGGTTTCATCGACCTCGACGGGGATTCTCACATCCTGCTCCTGGCTCTGATCGGGGGCGACCCCGGAGGCCGCCCCGTTGGCATCTACTCGTACTGCGGACATAAGCCTGTCCTTCTCGAAAATGCTCCGTTACTTGTCGTCGTCAACGACCTCGTAGTCGGCATCGACCACGTCGTCGGCCTGAGAAGCGCCCTGCGCGCCCTGCTGGCCCTCGGCGGCGTTCTGCGCATCGGCGTACACGAGCTCGGCGAGCTTGTAGGCGATGCTCTGCAGCTTGTCGCCAGCAGCCTTGATCGCGTCGATGTCAGAGCCCTCGAGCGCCTTCTTGGCGTCGGCGATGGCAGCCTCGGCGTCGGACTTGACGTCGGCGGAGACCTTGTCGCCCAGATCGCTCAGGGTCTGCTCGGTGGAGTAGGCGAGGCTGTCGGTCTGGTTGCGGATCTCGACCTCTTCCTTCTTCTTCTTGTCCTCGGCGTCGTGCGCCTCGGCGTCCTTGACCATGCGGTCGACCTCGTCGTCAGAAAGCGCCGTGGAGCCGGAGATGGTGATCTGCTGTTCCTTGCCGGTGCCGAGGTCCTTGGCCGAGACCTTCACGATGCCGTTGGCGTCGATGTCGAAGGTAACCTCGATCTTGGGCATGCCGCGGCGGGCAGCCGGGATGCCGGTGAGCTGGAAGCGGCCGAGCGACTTGTTGTCGGCGGCCATCTCGCGCTCGCCCTGGAGAACGTTGATCTCAACGGACGTCTGGTTGTCGGCGGCCGTGGAGTAGATCTCGGTCTTGGAGGTCGGGATGGTGGTGTTGCGGTCGATCATCTTGGTCATGACGCCGCCCATGGTCTCGACGCCGAGCGACAGCGGCGTGACGTCGAGCAGCAGGATGCCGTCGACATCGCCGGTGAGCACGCCGCCCTGAACGGCAGCGCCCGCGGCAACGACCTCGTCGGGGTTGACCGACATGTTGGGGGTCTTGCCCGTCATGTTCTTGACGAGCTCCTGAACGGCGGGCATACGGGTGGAGCCGCCGACGAGGATGACCTCGTTAAGGTCGGAGAGCTTGAGGCCGGCGTCGCGCAGAGCGCTCGTGACCGGCTGCTTGCAGCGCTCGAGCAGATCGTGGGTGATGCGCTCGAACTCAGCGCGGGTGATGGTGTAGTCGAGGTGCTTGGGGCCGGTAGCGTCGGCGGTGATGAACGGGAGGTTCACGTTGGCCTGCTGCGCGGCGGAGAGCTCCTTCTTGGCGTTCTCAGCGGCCTCCTTCAGGCGCTGCAGCGCCATGGCGTCCTTGCGCAGGTCGATGCCGTTGTCGGACTGGAACTTGTCGGCCAGCCAGGTGATGACGCGCTGATCCCAGTCGTCGCCGCCCAGATGGTTGTCACCCGCGGTGGAGAGGACCTCGAACACACCGTCGGCGAGATCGAGGATCGAAACGTCGAACGTACCGCCGCCGAGGTCGAAGACGAGGACCTTCTGCTCGGAGCTCTTCTTGTCAAGGCCGTAGGCAAGAGCCGCAGCGGTGGGCTCGTTGACGATACGCTTGACGTTGAGGCCGGCGATCTTGCCGGCGTCCTTGGTGGCCTGACGCTGCGAGTCGTTGAAGTAGGCCGGGACGGTGATGACAGCGTCGGTGACGGTCTCGCCCAGGTACTTCTCGGCGTCGGCCTTCATCTTCTGAAGGGTCATGGCGCTGATCTGCTCGGGCGTGAAGTCCTTGCCGTCGACGTTCACGACGGCACGGCCGCCCTGGCCGCTCTTGACGTCGTACGGGACCGTCTTGATCTCCTCGGAGACCTCGCTGTACTTACGGCCCATAAAGCGCTTGATGGAGAAGACGGTGTTCTTAGGGTTGGTGACGGCCTGGTTCTTAGCCGCCTTGCCGACCACGCGGTCGCCGTCGGCGCGGAAGCCAACGACAGACGGAGTGGTGCGGTCGCCCTCGGCGTTAACGATAATGGTGGGCTCCCCGCCTTCGAGCACGGCCATCGCCGAGTTGGTCGTACCCAGGTCAATGCCCAAGATCTTGTTGCTCACTGCGGACCTCTTTCCCTTAGGTTCCTTACCGCCGCACGGGTTTCCGCGGGCGTTTCGCTCTGTACGCTCCTAACTATAACCGTTATGTCGCGTCCTATACAAAATCTAAGTGAATTCATATAAGATTTTTTACCGTCTTCACAGACAACCCTGCGTCCGGAGGCGGACACACGGGCGCTGAGAATCACAGATCAAAATGTTACACAAGGCTTACTCGGTGAACGGCGGAAATAAGCGGTTACCAAGCATTGCAATGCCCCGCCGTCGTGGTATGTTGTTCAACGAGAACTCGACGACAGACGTCGGGTAGCACAGAGGAGGTACATTATGGCTCATCCTGTTATTGATGCTGACGAGTGCATCGCTTGCGGCGTTTGCGTTGACGCTTGCCCCCAGGGCGTTATCGAGCTGGGCGACTCCGCCGCTCAGGTCACCGACGAGGATTCCTGCATCGCCTGCGGCGTTTGCATGGACCAGTGCCCGGCCGGCGCGATCACCGAGATCGCCGAGTAGCTTTTAGCCACTCGCCCAGCGGGCGTATAAGCGCCCCTGCACCGTACGAAAAGAGCCCCGCTCGCCGCGGGGCTCTTTTTTGTTGCACGCGCTCTGTTATGCGCGGACCAAGACGCCTCCGCACCGCGGGCGCTCCCTACGCGTCGAACTCCTCGCGCTCGTAGGGCAGCACCTCGGCCAGGTACCCGCGGTCGCCGAGCGCCCGCTCGATATCGTCGAGCGCCTCTTCGCTCGACGCGCTCACATGGTGAAAGTGGTACCCGCTCGTTACCGTCATGAGCGGCGACGACTTGCCCGTCTCGATATCGTGCAGATACGCCGCTACGTCGCGCCGGCTCTCCACGCCGAGCGAGGCCGAGATCTTGCCGTACGCGCGATGGTTCACGGCCACGTCCTCAACGCAGCCGCCCATATCGACGATGAGCGTGAGCTCGTCGGAGGTGTCGGCCACGCTATGGTGCACTTTAAAGAGGCGGCGCGGGCGCCCGTGCTGCGGCGCGTCGTCTTTCTCGCACACGTAGCCGCGATTGGTGGCGCTGATCCGCACACCGGAGCTGCGCAGGAGGGCAATGTCCTGCACGATCACCTGGCGGCTCACGCCAAAGCGCCGCGCCAGAGCCGTGCCCGAGACGGGCTGCGCCGCGTCGCGCAGCGCAGCGAGAATCGCCGACCTTCTCTGCTCCCCCGACATGCACCCTCCTCCAACCGTTCTCTGCCCGCCGGATGCCCCCGGCTAACACCCCGTGCAGCTCAAAAAGGCCGATGATTGCGTTTTGCAGGGCGCCTGCCCGGCAATCAGCCACTACGGGATACCAAAAGACCAGCTCAGAAGCTCCTCCTGCTGCGGCATACTCCGGGATACCGCCATAAAAACGCAATCATCGGAGATTTGCCCAGCAACCTGCGCCCCGATCGCCTCGCATGTGCCTCTACAGCAGGCGCAGGTGCTTCATGCTGAGGTCGAGAATGCCCGCCGAATGCGTGAGCGCGCCCGACGAGATGTAGTCGACGCCCAGGTCCACGAGCGCCTGCATGTTCTCGGCGGTGACGTTGCCCGAGCACTCCGTCTTGGCGCGCCCGTCGATAAGGCGAATGGCCTCGGCCATCTCGTCGTGCGTCATGTTATCGAACATGATGATGTCGGCGCCCGCCTCGACCGCCTCGCGCACGCCCTTAAGGTTCTCGACCTCCACCTCGACCGTGCAGACAAACGGGGCCCGCTCGCGCGCCGCGGCCACAGCCTCGGCAATGCCGCCCGCCGCGTCAATATGGTTGTCCTTGAGCATCACGGCCTGGCTCAGGTTGTAGCGGTGGTTGTGCGCACCGCCCGCGCGCACGGCGTCCTTCTCGAACACGCGCATGTTAGGCGTGGTCTTGCGGGTGTCGACCAACGTGGTGCGCGTGCCCTCGAGCATGGCCGCCACGCGGTGCGTGTAGGTGGCGATGCCACTCATACGCTGCAGGTAGTTGAGCGCCACGCGCTCACCCGAGAGCAGGGCGCGCGCATCGCCCGTCATATGGCCGAGCAGCTCGCCCGAGCGCACCTCGCAGCCGTCTGCCACGAGCAGAGCGTCCGGCGTGGCCTCCTCGGGCTCGCCCGCGCGCTGGCCGCGCGCGCAGCGCACGAAGCGCGCCTCGGGATCGAGCAGCTGGAACGTGCGCTCGTATACGTCGAGGCCGCTGATCACGCCGTCCTGCTTGGCGATAAGCTCAACCGTGGCGGGATGCGCCTCGGGCATGACCGCCTCGGTCGAAAGGTCGCCGGCGTTCATGTCCTCGCGCAGGGCCTCCATGATGAGCGGTTCGGCGGCAAGCTTGAGCGTAACGGGATCCATGTTCCCTACTCCTTCTTCTCGTGCGGCTCGGCGGCAGGCACTTCGTCGGCGGGGGCGTCCTCGGCCGCCTCGCCTGCAGCGTCCTTGTCATCGGCAGCAGCATCGGCAGCTTCGGCGCCGGCTTCTGCGGCGTCCTCGGCCTCGGCTGCCTCCGCCTTGGCTACCTTCGCCTCAGGCTCGCGGTCACCGTCGCTCTCGTCAGCGCTGTCGCTCTCGTCAGCGGACTGCTCGGCAGAGGCACCGGCATCGGGCACGGCGCTCACGGCAGCGTCCGCCTTCTCGTCGGAAGCAGAATCGGCAGCCTCGTCGCTCCCCGCAGGTTCCGGATCCTCGGACGCGCCATCAGCATCGCCCGCGGCCTCGCCCTCGCCGGCAGGCACAGCGTCCCTCTCGGCGTCCTCAACAGGCGCAGCCTCCGCCTTGGGCCCCTCGCCCTCGGCGGCCCCGGCGGCCTCCTCGGCCACGACCTCGACCGCACCGTCGACCATCTCTTCGCCGTCGACCGCGACCTTGGGTAGGTCCGCGCCGGGTACCACCACCGGGGCGTCGAGTGAGGCGAGCGCAGCCGACACGGCTTCCTCGTCGGTCAGCTCGGGCGCCGGATCGGTGCTCACGAACGTGCCCGCAGGCTTGATCGACTCCGGGTCGAGGGTCCCGAGCAGGTTCTCCGGCTCGGGCGCGGGCTTCTTCTTGGGCTGCGCCGGGGCGCTCTTGCGCACGATGCGCTCAAAGGTCGCCTGCGGCATCATCACCACCGGCAGGCTGCGACCGGCGGCAATGCGGTAGGCGGCGCGGCGCGCAAACACCAGCGCCTCGAGCAGGCTGTTGCTCGCCAGGCGGTTCTTACCGTGCACGCCGTTGCAGCTCGTCTCGCCCACGGCGAAGAGGTGCGGGCACGTGGTTTGCGAGTCCTTGTCTACGTGCACGCCGCCCATGAAGTAGTGCTGCGCAGGCACCACCGGAATGGGGTCGGTCGTAATGTCGTAGCCCGCCTCGAGGCAGTGCTCGTAGATGTTGCGGAAATGCGTCTTGATGATGTCGGGGTTCACGAGCTCAAACGAGAGCCGCACGTAGTCGGACCCCTCCTCGGCCATCTTGTCCAAAATGGCTTGGGTCACCACGTCGCGCGGGTCGAGCTCGTTGCAGAAGCGCTTGCCCTCGGCGTCGAGAAGCACGGCGCCCTCGCCGCGGCACGACTCCGAGATGAGGAAGGCGCGCCCGGGCTCGGTGGTGTAGAGGCTCGTGGGGTGAATCTGCACGTAGTCAAGGTGCTCGCAGGCAATGCCGTGGTTCTGGGCGATGCGGCACGCGTCGCCGGTGAGCAGCGGGAAGTTGGTGGAGCGCTCGTAGGAGCCGCCCACGCCGCCCGTGGCCATGATGGTGTCGTGCGCGCTGATCGTAAAGACCTCGCCCTCGGCAGTGCGCGCCTCGACGCCGGCGCAGGTCACGCCGGTGAGCTTGGGAAACTCCTCCCCCGAGCGCTCGGCAGCCATCTCCTCAACCGAAAGCGGCACGGCCTCGAGCACCAGGTCGCGCATCTCGACGTGCTCGAGAATGCGCACGTTGGGCATCTTGCGCACGGCGGCGAGCAGGGCGGTGGTGATCTCCTTGCCGGTCTCGTCGGCGTGGAAGCAGATGCGCGGACGCGAGTGCGCGCCCTCGCGCGTAAAGGCGAGATGCCCCTCGTCGTCGCGCTCAAAACGCACCCCGTAGCCGATAAGGTCCGACACCACGGCGCGGCTGCCGCGGATCATGATGTCGACGCTCTCGGCGCGGTTCTCGTTATGACCGGCGGTCATGGTGTCTTCAAAGTACGCGTCGTAGTCGTCGTCTTTGGCGAGCACGCAGATGCCGCCCTGTGCGAGCATGGAGTCGCACTCGTCTACGGCGCCTTTGGAAAGCATGATGATATTGGTGGCGCGCGGCATCTTGAGCGCGGCGTACAGTCCCGCAACGCCGCACCCCGCGATAACCACGTCGCAGGTTAGGTTTTCGGCCATGGGCTACCTCCTTGCCATCTGGAGCATGCGTTCCAGAGTACGCTTGGCAGGGGCCACGAGGGGCGCATCCACAGAGACGCCACGGACAAATCCGCGAACGGTATCCGGCGCGTCGGCGCTCTCGGAAGGCGCCTCGGAAGCAGCGTCCTCGGCGGCCGGCGCGTCCTTCTCGGCAGGCATCGGGGCCTGACGCAGGGCGGAGGCGAGCTTCTCGAGCGTGATCTTGTCCATCTCGGGGCAGCGGGCTTGCTCGGGGAAGAAGAAGCGCTTGCCGGTGCCCTCGGTGCGGCGCGCGAGCTCGGCGCGCACGCCGTCCATGGTAACGACGACAAACTCAGATGCGTCCGACTGCTCGGCGGCGGCGATGATCTCGGCCGTGGAGCCGATGACGTCGGCGAGCGCCAGCACGTCGGAGGCGCACTCGGGGTGCGCGAGCACGAGCGCGCCCGGGTGGGCGGCCTTGAGGCGCGCCACCTCGTCGGCGGGGATGTTCGCATGGAAGGGGCAGCACCCCTGGTTGAGAATCACGTGCTTCTCGGGCACCTGCTCGGCAACGTAGGCGCCCAGGTGCTCGTCGGGGATAAAGAGCACATGGTGCTGCGGCAGCGCGCGCACAATGGCCACGGCGTTGGACGAGGTCACGCACACGTCGGACCAGCTCTTGATCTCGGCGGTGGAGTTTACGTAGCAGGCAACGGCCAAGTCGCTGCCATAACGCTCGCGCGCCTGCTCAACGGTCTCGCGCACCACCATGTGCGCCATGGGGCAGTCGGCGCCCGGCTCGGGGAGAATGACCGTTTTGTTGGGGTTCAGAAGCTTCATGCTCTCGCCCATGAACTCAACGCCGCAGATCACGAGCGTCGTTTGGGGCAGCTCGACGGCGAGCTTGGCGAGGGCAAAGGAGTCGCCCACGTGGTCGGCCGCGCGCTGAACCTCGGGGGCAACGTAGTAATGGGCAAGGACGGCCGCGTTGCGCTCGGCTTTGAGCTGCTCGATCTCGTCGAGAAGCGCGCGCGTGCGGGGGCTCAGGGAATCTGCCATGCCGTACCTCCTCAGGGTGCTGCGCCGGCGCGCCTGCCCCGGGCGGAGCAGCGGGCGCCCATGGCGCAAAGGCATTGCGGGAAAGTATGGCACGGCGCCTGTCAGGTGACAAGACACCTGACAAGACAGACATATTCGCGGGCGCAGAGGTCTAGTACGGGGCGCCCTCAGGCGGGAGCTGCTTGAGGTAGGCCCACATGCGCTGCTTGGCGCGCGGGTCGGTGAGCGCCGCCTCGAAGCCGTCGAGCGCGAGCATGCGGCGCCCCATGACCGGCGCCACGAGCCCGGGCATGAGCGCGGCCGTGTTGAAGTCTTCGATAAGCGCGAGCTCCTCGGCGTAGGCCTCGCGCAGCTCGTCGGCGGCCGCGTCGTCGACCGCCACCACGGCCTCGGGGTCGAGCGCCTCGAGCGCCTCCCTGAAGAGCGCGGGTTCGAGCGGGCCCTCGTCGCCGCACGAGGCGAGCGCGCAGAAGTCCTCCGGCGCGTACCCCAGGCGCCCGAGCGCCGCCCGCAGCGCCACGCCGTCGGCGCCGCCCATGAGGTCGGAGCCGGTGCGCTCGGCGTCGTCGAGCTCGCCCTTCACCAGCACGATCGACGAGAACACGTTGCCGCACACCCATACGCCGCGCTCGGCGAGCGAGGCAAATTCGCGCCGCAGCGCCTCAACGTGAGCGGCCTTGATCTGCGTGTTGGGAATCTGAGCCATACCTACCCCGGAGTTAAGCGAAACCTAGCATGCGCGTCGGCGGCAGCGATCGTGCAGACGGGCGGCCGAGCCAGCACGTAAAACCGCGTGCTTCTCCCCTGCCGCAACCGCGACACCGTCAATTCTACCCCGCTCGCTGGATGCGCGCGCAACTTCTCGGTGCCGGTGGGTATAAACCTTGCGCATCGAGACGAAGCGCGCCGGGGCACAAGGGGCGCGCAGCGCTGCGCCCTGCGCCCGGCGCTCATACAAGGAGGTCCCCATGGGAGCAATCAAAGAAGTTTCCGTCGATACGTTCGACGAGGCCCTGGCTTCGAACCTGCCCGTTCTCGTTGACTTCTGGGCACCGTGGTGCGGCCCGTGCCGCGCGCTCGCGCCCACCGTTGAGGAGATCGCCGGCGAGATGGCCGGCAAGCTCAAGGTTTTCAAGTGCAACGTCGACGAGAACCAGGACCTGGCCATGCGCTACCACGTCATGTCGATCCCCACGCTCGTGCTCTTCAAGGGCGGCGAAGAGGTGGCCCGCACGGTCGGCGCCATGCCCAAGCCGCGCCTGGTCGAGGAGATCAGCCGCAACCTGTAGCTGCGGCGCGGCAACGCCGCAGGCGCGCGCTTCTCGCCCGTGCTTCTCGCCCGTAGTACACTAAAGCCCTGAGATACTCGGGGCTTTTTTCTTGCCACAACACGCTGCCCGCAGGGCCCGCACCGGCCCGCGCGGCCACGCCCCGCGCCGCCAACCGTCAACGAAAGGGTGCACCATGCACGACGTCGGAATGAACATGAGCCAGCTCGCCATGACCGTCAAGCAGATCGACGACACGATCGAGCTTGCGCACGACTGGGCTCACGAGCTCACGCATGCGACCGAGAGCTTTGAGATGGACCGCATCGCCCACAAGCTCGAGCAGGCCATGGTGGCGCTCGGCGAGGCGCATGCCGCGCTCGAGGGCTACGAGGAGGCCATCGAGGCCGACCACAACTCCGTCGGGTCGGTCAGGCTGGTGTGACCCATGCAGGACAACGACCTCGTGCGGTTCTCGATCGCCGTTCCCGCCGGGCTGCTGCGGCAGTTTGACGAGCAGATCGAGCGCACGCGCGGCGACCGCAACCGCTCCGAGGCGGTCCGCGACCTTATTCGCTCCTCCATTGTGCGCGAGAAGCTCCGGACCCCCGAGGAGGAGGTCATCGGCTCGCTCACGATGATCTACGACCACCACGCCGGCGACCTCACGCGCAGGCTCGACGACATTCAGCACGACTACACCGACGAGATCGTCTCGACGCTGCACGTGCACCTCGACCACCACAACTGCCTCGAGATTTTGGCCCTGCGCGGCACCGGCGAGCGCGTGTACGAGCTGGCGGACCGCCTGCTCGCGCTCAAGGGCGTGAGCCACGGCGAGCTCACCTGCGCCGCCACCGAGGGAAGCCTCGGGCTGTAGGGCATGAGGCGGGCGCAGATACATATTACGGGCATTGTGCAGGGCGTGGGGTTCCGGCCGTTCGTGTACCGCGAGGCGGTGGCGCGCGGGCTTGCCGGCTGGGTGCTCAACGCCTCGGACGGCGTGCACGTAGAGGCCGCGGGGCCCGACGAGGCGCTTGCGGACTTTGTGCGCGCGCTGAGCGACCGTGCGCCCGCCGCCGCGCGCGTGGCGAGCGTGCAGGTGCGCTGGAGCGGCGAGGACGGGGATGCCGCCGCAGACGCCGCCGACCTCGCGCCCGCCGCCGAAGGCGCCGCTGCTTCCGGCGTGCGCTTTGAGATCCGCGGCTCCGACGGCGACGCGGCCAAGACCACGCTCGTCTCGCCCGACATAGCCACCTGCCCCGACTGCCTGCGCGAGCTCTTTGACCCCGCCGACCGGCGCTACCATTACCCCTTCATCAACTGCACCAACTGCGGGCCGCGCTTCACCATCATCCGCGACCTGCCCTACGACCGCCCGCTCACCTCTATGGCGGGCTTCCCCATGTGCCCCGCGTGCGCCGCCGAGTACGCCGACCCCGCCGACCGACGGTTCCATGCGCAGCCCGACGCCTGTTTTGCGTGCGGACCGCACGTCACCTGGCGCGAGGCTGCCGGTGGCGAGCCTCTCGTAGGCAGCACGCGCGAGAAGAGCGACGCCGTTATTGCGCGGTGCGCGGAGCTTCTCGCCGGCGGCGGCATTGCGGCCGTCAAGGGGCTGGGTGGGTTTCACCTTGTCTGCGACGCCGGCAACGAGGCCGCCGTGGCCGAGCTCAGACGGCGCAAGCGGCGCTCCAACAAGCCGCTCGCCGTTATGGTGCGCAACCTCGACGCCGCGCTCGCCCTTTGCCGGGTGGGTGAGACCGAAGCCGAGCTGCTCAGCGGCTCCGTACGCCCCATCGTGCTGCTGCGGCAGAAGGCGGCCGAGAAAGGCGCCGCCCCAGACGTAGATGCGGGCGCACGTCCGGATCTTGCGCCGTCGGTAGCGTACGACCTGCCTGAGCTGGGCGTGATGCTCCCCTACACGCCCTTGCAGCACCTGCTGTTCGCCGCGTGCGCCGAGCAGGGCGTTTGCGCGCTGGTCATGACGAGCGGCAACGTATCCGAGGAGCCTATCGAAACCGACGACGACCTCGCATGGGAGCGCCTCGTGACGAGCGGCCTGGCAGACGCGCTGCTCGGCAACGATCGGCCCATCCTCTCGCGCTACGACGACTCGGTCGTGCGCGTGGTCGCGGGCACCGTCATGCCCGTGCGCCGCGCCCGCGGCTACGCGCCGCAACCCGTGGCGCTGCCACGTACCGAGGCAGCGTGCACGCCCGCCCTTCTCGCCTGCGGCGCGGAGCAGAAGGCGACCCTCGCCCTCACGCGCGAGGAGAAAGGCGGCACGGCGTCGTGCTTTGTGTCGCAGCACATCGGCGATGTGGAGAACGTCTCGACCTTTGACGCGTGGCACGAGGCGCGCCGGCGCCTGAGCGACCTTTTTGACCTTGAACCGGAGGCACTTGCCTGCGACGCTCACCCCACCTACCTGGCGAGCCAGTGGGCCCGCGCCGAGGCCGAGAAACGCGGGCTGCCGCTCGTGGAGGTGCAGCACCACCACGCGCACGTTGCCGCCGTTATGGCGGAGGCGGCGGCGCGCGGCGAGCTGGACCCCAGTGCGCGCGTGGTGGGCATTGCCTTTGACGGGACCGGCGCGGGCGCTGCCTACGTTCCGCGCGAAGGCAACAATGCGGACGCGGGTACCGCCCTTAAGCTCGACGGCACCGTGTGGGGCGGCGAGGTTCTCGTAGCGAGCCTCGCAGGCTTTACGCGCGCGGCGCACCTGCTGCCCTGGCGCCTTCCGGGAGGCGCCGCATCAGTGCGCGACGCACGGCGCAACGCGTTTGCCCTCCTTGTGGCTTGCGACCTTGCCAGCCTACCCGCAGCGCAGCCCTTCCTCGGCACGATGAACGACCAGACCCGCGCCCTCACCGCCACCATGGTCGAGCGCGGCCTCAACAGCCCCGTCACTACGAGCATGGGGCGGCTCTTCGACGCCGTGGCTGCACTTCTGGGCATCTGCGATGAGGCAACCTACGACGGCGAACCGGCCATCGCGCTCGAAGCCGCCGCATGGCGCGCCGATGCCCAAGATGCAGATGACGCCCCCGCCGTGCCCGCGCTGCCGGACTTCTCCCTCGTTGAGGACGCATGCGGATCCGACGCGCTCGTGGCCGACCCTGCGCCGGTGCTTCGCGCCCTGCTCGAGAAGCGCGCTGCCGGCTGCGTGCCCGAACTTCTCGCCCGCGCGTTCCACGAGACGGTTGCCCGCATGGCGGCCGAGCTTGCCGTGGGCATCGGCGAGCGCGAAGGCATCGGCACAGCAGTGCTTGCCGGCGGCGTGTTTATGAACCGCCTGCTGCTCGCACGGGTGCGCGAGCTTTTGCAAGCCCGCGGCATGGCCGTGCTCGTGCCGCGCGATCTGCCCGTCAACGACGGCTGCATAGCCTACGGCCAAGCCGCCGTAGCCCGCGCCCGCCTTGCCGCCGGCGTCGCTTAGAGCGCGCCGGCAGGTCGCATCGCGCCTTTCTCCCATAAACCGCAGCTTTTGGGTGATTGTGGCGGCTGCCGGGCGCGCGAGGCGGGCGCGCGCTATAGTAGGCACGGAAACATCGTCGAAAGGCCACCATATGTGCCTCGCAGTACCCGGTAAGATCACCGCGCTCGACGCGGACGCCGCAACGGCTACCGTCAACATGCTCGGCGTGGAGCAGCGCGCCTCCACCTGTCTCATTCCCACCGCCCAAGTGGGCGACTACGTGCTCGTGCACGCCGGCTTTGGCATCCAGATCGTCAGCGCTGAGGAGGCTGAGGAGACGCTCAAGCTCGTCGCCGACCTCACCGAGCTCGTGGAAGACGAGCTGCCCGTAGCCGACTCCGACCCCGCACCTGCAAGCGACCCCGAGCCCGCCGCGGCTGGCGCGCGCTAGTATGAACGCCCCCGCCAGCACCGCGGCAGAAGAGCCGCTTGCCCCGGGCACCGCGAGCGCCTCTGTCCCCAGCCCTTCCGCTGCCCCCCACGCCGCCCCCGACCTCGCCGCCTTCCGCGACCCTTCTCGCGCGCGCGAGCTCATTGCCGCCATCAACCGGACGGTCGAAGCGGCGGGGCGCCCCATCAACCTCATGGAGGTTTGTGGCACGCACACGGTGAGCATCGGCCGCTACGGCTTCCGCTCGGTCATGCCCGACGGCCTCAAGTTGCTCTCGGGCCCCGGGTGCCCGGTCTGCGTGACCGCCAACGCCGACATCGACCACGCCATCGCGCTCGCCCGCATGGACGGCGCGCTTATCGCCACGTTCGGCGACATGGTGCGCGTTCCCGGCTCCACCTCGTCGCTCGCCGCCGAGAAGGCCGCCGGGCACGACGTGCGCATCGTCTACTCGCCGCTCGACGCGCTCGATCTCGCGGCCGAGAACCCCGAGCGGCAGGTCATCTTCATGGGCGTGGGCTTTGAGACCACCACGCCCGCCATCGCGGCGTGCATCCTCGAGGCCGAGGCGCGCGACCTGCCGAACTTCTCGGTCTTCTCGGCCCACAAGATGACGCCACCGGCGCTCAAGGCCATTGCCGACGACCCCGAGACCCGCATCGACGGGTTTATCCTGCCCGGACATGTGTCGACCATCACGGGGCTCGCGCCGTACCGGTTCTTGACGGAACAGTACCGCACGCCGGGCGTGGTCACCGGCTTTGAGCCCGTGGACATTCTGGCGAGCGTGGAGTGGCTGTGCCGCATGGTCGCGCGCGGCGAGGCGCGCATTGAGAACGCCTACCAGCGCGGCGTTTCTGCGGACGGCAACCCGGTGGCGCGCGCCTTGGTAGAGCAGGTCTTTGAGCCGGTCGACGCCGCGTGGCGCGGGCTGGGGACGCTGCCGCAGTCGGGCCTCGCCATCAGGCCCGCGTTTGCGCGCTTCGACGCACAGGCGCGCTTTGAGGTGCCCGTTGAGCCCACGCGCGAACCCGCCGGCTGCCGCTGCGGCGACGTGCTGCGCGGGGCGCTGGCCCCCAACCGCTGCCCGCTCTTTGGCCGCGCCTGCACGCCCGAGCACCCCGTGGGTCCGTGCATGGTTTCGACCGAGGGAAGCTGCGCCGCGTACTTCCGCTACCGCGAGGAGGCATAACGTATGACAGACACCACCGTTCTGCTCGGCCATGGGTCGGGCGGGCAGATGATGAAGCGCCTTATTGACGAGATGTTCTTGGAGGCCTTTGGCAACCCGGCGCTCAACGAGGGCAACGACGCCGGTGTGGCGCCGCTCGGCGCGGGCGCAGACGGCGAGGCCGGGAGCGCCCCGGTCCGCATTGCCATGTCGACCGACAGCTTCGTGGTGACCCCGCAGTTCTTTCCGGGCGGCAACATCGGACGGCTCGCCGTGTGCGGCACCGTAAACGACGTAGCCACCTCGGGCGCGCGCGTGCGCTACCTCTCATGCGGATTCATCCTTGAAGAGGGCTACCCCATGGACAAGCTGCGCACCATCTGCCAGAGCATGGCCGACACCGCGCGCGAGGCGGGCGTGGCCATTATCACCGGCGACACCAAGGTCGTGGAGCGCGGCGGTGCCGACGGCGTGTACATCAACACGGCCGGCGTGGGCGAGCTTCCGGCGGGCGCGGAGCTCTCGGGCTCCAACTGCCGCCCCGGCGACAAGGTGCTCGTCTCGGGCACCCTTGGCGACCACGGCATCGCGATCATGAGCCAGCGCGAGGGGCTTGCGTTTGCGGCCCCCATCGAATCCGACGCCGCGCCGCTCAACCACCTCATCGCCGCCGTTATGGAGGCAGCGCCGCACGTGCGCTGCTTCCGCGACCCCACGCGCGGCGGTCTGGCGAGCACCCTAAACGAGTTTGCCGCCGCGAGCAACGTCGAGATCGAGATCAGCGAGGAGGCCCTACCCGTGCGCGATGCCGTGCGCGGCGCTTGCGAGATGCTCGGCTACGACGTGCTGCAGGTAGCCAACGAGGGCAAGATGGTCGCCGTGGTGCCGCCCGAAGAGGCCGACGCCGCGCTCGCCGCCATGCGCGCCAGCCGCTACGGCGAGAACGCCGCTGTTATCGGCGAGATCCTTCCGCTCGCGGAGGACGCTTCTCCGCGCGTGCGCGTGCGCACGCCCTGGGGCTCGGCCCGCGTGCTCGACATGCTGGTGGGCGAGCAACTCCCCCGCATCTGCTAAGCGAACGCCGCCTACGGGCTGGGGCAGCAAGACGCCTCCAGCCCGTTCGAAGGGCACACGGCCCGCATTTTGCCCGATGCCGGGAACGTTTTGACGGTTATTCGAATACTTTTCGGAACACCGCGAGTAGACGAGGGTTCTCGGCCAACAAACCCGCAGGTAGAAGCGTTGGGCACAAGCGGGCTACTCGGCATCTTCTAAAAAGTATTCGAATATCCGAAAAAACTCTTCGCACGGCCCTTCCGACAGCCCGTTTTTACGGGAAATGGAGGTTCTTTTGAAGCTCCGCGAGTAGACCGCACACCCCGGGCATCAAACCCGCAGGTACAGGGCGTGCTGCACAATCGGCTACTCGAGCATCGTCCGAAGAACCTCCATTTTCCGTAAAAACCGCCGTCCAAACCCCGTCCAAATCGTCATAATCGCTCATCAGAGCAGGCTGCCGCACAAGACAGCGCGCCGCAAGCAGGAAGGAATCCCATGCGTTTTAGCCACGTGATCTTCGACATGGACGGAACGCTGCTCAACACGCTCGACGACCTCGCGCTCGCCGCCAACCTCGTGTGCGCTGCACACGGCTGGCCAGAGCACAGCCTTGCCGAGTACAAGCACATGGTCGGCAACGGCGTCGAGAAGCTCGTGGAGCGTTACATGCCTGAAGGGATCGCCGCCGCGGACCCGGAACTCTTTGAGCAGACCGTTGCCGAGCAGCGCGCCACGTATGCCGCCCACCGCCGCGACCACACCGAGCCTTACCCCGGCATCACCGCCATGCTCGACGAGCTGCGGGCGCACGGCATGGTTCTCGCCGTGCTGAGCAACAAGGACCACAGCGCCGTGGAGCCGCTGGCGCGCGAGTACTTTGGCGGCCGGTTTGCCGCCGCGCAGGGGCGCGAGGAACGCTTTGCGCCAAAGCCCGACCCCGTGATCACCCGCGCGCTGCTCAAGCGCCTCGGCGCCGACCCTGCGCGCGTGCTGTACGTGGGCGACTCCGACGTAGACGTGGCAACCGGCCACAACGCAGGAATGCCCGTCTGCGGCGTGTCCTGGGGCTTCCGCGGCCGCGCCGAGCTCGAAGCGGCCGGAGCCGACTACCTGGCCAACGAGCCCGCCGACATCGTGCGCATTGCCACTGGCCAGTAGCCCCCTCCCGCATCGCCCGCCTGCCGAACCCACCGAAAGGAGCCCCATGCGCCCGGTACCCGCCTACCTGCACGCCAAGCTCGAAGAACAGTACGGCCCCAGCCTGGCCGCGCGCATCGAGGCCGGCTTTAAGCACGAGCGCGCCACCACGCTGCGCGTCAACACCCTCAAGGCCAGCCGCGACCAGGTGCAAGAGCAGCTCGCCGAAGCGGGCCTGCGCACGCAGACGGTCGCTTGGTACGCCGACGCGCTCGTAGTTGCAGGCGTAGACGAGCAGCGTGCCGAGCGGTGGCTTGCCGCGCACGCCGATGGTGCCGGGGCGGCCGCCGCGGACCCGCATAGCACAGGCAAGAAGGGCGACCGCGCCCATACCGGCAGCGCCAACCCCGCCGCAAGCGCGCCTGACCCTACCGAGGCGCACGTAGGGCGCACGGCACGGCTCACGCCCCTCGGCGTGCTCCGTGCGCACCCGCTCTACACAGACGGCGCCCTCTATCTGCAGAGCCTCTCTGCCATGGTGCCGGCGCTGCTCGTGGCGCCGCGCGCCGGCCAGTCGGTGCTCGACATGTGCGCCGCCCCGGGCGGCAAAACCTGCCAGCTCGCCGCGCTCTCAAACAACCAGGCACTCATCACCGCCTGCGAGAGGAACCCCCTGCGTGCCGAGCGCCTGCGCTACAACCTCGCAGCGCAGGACGCCCGCGCCAACGTCATGGTCGAAGACGCACGCCGGCTCGACCCCTACTTCAGCTTCGACGCCGCGCTGCTCGACGCGCCCTGCTCGGGCAGCGGCACCGTTCAGCTCATGGACGCCCGGCAGGCCAAGCGCCAGCGCTTTGAGGCCGACCTTCTCGCACGCACCGTGCACACGCAGCAGGCACTCTTGGCCCGCGCGCTCGAGCTCGTGCCCGCGGGCGGCGTGGTGACGTACTCCACCTGCTCGATCTTGGCCGACGAGAACGAGGAGGTCGTACGCGCAGCGCTCGAGCAGCGGCTTGCCACAGGCGGCGCCGAAGGCGAGAAGCGCGGCGGCGGGCGCGATGAGCGGCACGGGCGCAAGCGCGGACGCGGCGGACGGCAGCGCCGCGGCAGCAACCGCAGCGGCAGCCAGGGAGCCTTTGCAGACAACGACGTCTGGGGCGCCGCGAGCTTCTCGGGTGGTGCCGCCGGCGGCGATCAAGGCGCGCGCGCCGCGCTGCGCACCCCCGCCGTTGAGCTGGTGCCCATTGACCCCGAGCGCTTCAGCGGCATGCCGCTCTTGCCCACGAGCCTCGAG
>CALUOB010000029.1 GCA_944322175.1 uncultured Coriobacteriaceae bacterium | reverse complement strand
TTGACGACGCGGTGTTTTACGAGATCTACCCGCAGAGCTTTTACGACACCAACGCCGACGGCATCGGCGATATTCCGGGCATCATCGAGAAGCTCGACTACGTGCGCGAGCTTGGTTGCAACGCCCTGTGGCTGAACCCGTGCTTTGTGTCTCCCTTTGGCGATGCGGGCTACGACGTGGCAGACTACTGCCAGGTGGCCCCGCGCTACGGCACCAACGAGGATCTGGAGCATCTCTTTGCTGCGGCGCATGCCCGCGATATGCACGTGCTGCTCGACCTCGTGCCGGGGCATACCTCTATCGAGCACCCCTGGTTCAAGGCGTCCTGCAAGGCCGAGAAGAACGAGTTCACGGGCCGCTACGTCTGGACCGACAACGTCTGGGCGCCCGTGGGCGACGTGCCCGGCATCAACGGCGTGCTGCGCGGCATCGCCGAGCGCAACGGCGCCGTGGCGGTGAACTTCTTTGCCTTCCAGCCGGCGCTTAACTACGGCTTTGCTCAGATCACTGAACCGTGGCAGAGCGCGGTCGACAGCCCCGAGGCGATTGCCACCCGTCAGGCCATGAAGGACGTCATGGCGTTCTGGCTCGATCGCGGCTGCGACGGCTTCCGCGTCGACATGGCCGGCTCGCTCGTTAAGAACGACCCCGGCCAGGAGGCCACGATCGCCCTCTGGCAAGATGTGCGCGCCTTCCTGGACGAGCGCTACCCCGAGGCGGTGATGATCTCGGAGTGGGGCGAGCCCGACAAGACCATTCGCGCGGGTTTCCATATGGACTTCCTGCTGCAGTTCGGTACGTCGCACTACATGGATCTCTTCCGGCGCCCCGAGCACAGTTCGGAGGAGCCGCACCCGTTCTTCAGCCGTGAAGGCAAAGGCGACGCGAGCGAGTTCGTGGCAACCTACCGCCGCAACATGGAGCTTACTGACGGCAAGGGCCTCATGTGCATCCCGTCGGGCAACCACGACATGGAGCGCTTGCGCCGCTACCTTGACCCCGACGAGATGAAGATGGCCTTCGCCTTCGTTCTTTCCATGCCAGGGTGCCCCTTCATCTACTACGGCGACGAGATCGGTATGCGCCACCTCGACCTCACCTCGGTCGAGGGCGGCTATATGCGCACCGGGGCGCGCACGCCCATGCAATGGTCCGCAGGCGAGAACTACGGCTTCTCGTCGGCGTCTGCCGAGAAGCTCTACGTGGCGCAGGATCCTGCGGCTGACGCTCCGACGGTCGAGGCTGCCATGGCCGACGAGCAGTCGCTTTGGCACGAGATCCAGCGGCTTATCGTCTTGCGCCACGCAACGCCGGCGCTCGGGGTAAACGCCGCCGTTGACTTTGTCTACTGCGAGAAGGACGCGTATCCCCTCGTGTACGTGCGCACCGCCGAGGACGGGTCGCGCGTGCTGGTAGCGCTCAACCCGGCGGCGCGCGAGGCGTCGTGCCCCTGTGACTTTGAGGGCAGCGAGGTTCTCTATGCGCTCGGCAGCGGCGCCGAGGCTGTGCTTGCCGACGGCACGCTCGTTATGCCCGCCGAGAGCGCGGTGTTTATTACCCTCGCACAAGGCGGCACCTGCCGCGCTCCGGGGTCTTGTCGCTATGCTTAAGGTTCACGGAGCGCGGCACCTGCCGCGCTGGGGCTGATGGCGAGGGTGTATGAGAGCGTCGCGCTCGCATGAGAAAGGTCTGAGCTGTGACGACGGGGGAGCGAGAAAAGCTCTCCTCGGGCTTAGGTACTGCGAACGGCAATGGGGTAGGGTCATTGGGCGGCAATACGATCGAATGCAAAGCGCGCATGCGCGCTCAGATGAAAGCCGTCCGTAGCGGGCTGTCTGAGGCTGATCGCGCTGAAGCGTCCGAGCTCATTGCCCGCGAGGTTATCTCCTGCGAAGCGTATCAGCGAGCCGAGACGATCTTCTCGTACCTCTCCTTTGGTACCGAGGTCGAGACGCGCGGGATTATCCGGCAGGCATGGGCCGACGGCAAAACGGTGGCCCTGCCGCGCTGCACTGGACCTCGCGTTTTACGCTGGTACCGAGTGACTTCTTTCGAGGGCCTCGAGAAGAGCCGCTGCGGCATTTGGGAGCCGCCTGCGGATCCTGCCAACGAAGTTGCACCCAGCGCGTCGGCGTCCTCCCTTGCCATCGTGCCCGGACTTGCCTTCGACGCTTGTGGCATGCGCCTGGGCTATGGCGGCGGCTACTACGACGCCTTTCTTGCGAGCTTCCCCGGCGTCGCAATCGGCATATGCTTCTCGTGCCAACTGCTCCCCAGCTTAAGCGCCTACGGCCTCGTCGAGCCCCACGACCAGCCCGTCTCGCAGGTGATATCTACATAGCCGAACCTGACTGCGCCGCGGGAGGCGGATGCTGAGCGTTTGTCGCTATGCTTGTGTTTGCCGGGTAGAATGAACACAGGATTGTTTGTTTAGGCTTGGGGGACAAATCGATGATGTATCCCTATATGACATTTGATGATGGTACGCAGGTGACGCATTCTCAGATTGTTCATGAGGGCGATATCGATAAGGTGTTCGTCCATTTTGAGCGGCCTAGTAGCACTGGGTTTGATTCTGCTCGCTGTGAATTGCCGGGGTACGTTTGGACAAACTGGGAGGGCAATTTTACCGCTGAGGAGCGCGCTACTTTCGAAGAGTTCTTGAGAAACCACGCTCATCTGCTTTATCGGTTTGCAGCGAGCGGAGGAATTCAAGTTGCCTAGCCTCTTTACCGTTGGCGGATACCGTGTGTTTTTCTGGTCCAACGAACTTGGAGAGCCGGTTCACGTACACATTTGTAGGGGGGAAGCCCTCTCCCGATGCAACAAAGATCTGGCTTACGCGTCAGGGAGGGTGCATTGTCGCGCATAACCTTGGACGCATTCCCAACGGTGACCTGCATGTACTTTTGGACATTATCGCGGCGGAGCATTCGTCGATTTGTAAAAAGTGGAGCAGTTTCTTCATGACCGATAGCCTTCATTTTTATTGTTAGGGAGTACAGCGGAACTGACGGCTTCATAGCGGTTCGGAGTGAGTTGTGAACATACAGATCTTTGGGACGAAGAAGAGTTTTGATACGAAGAAGGCGCAGCGGTACTTTAAGGAGCGGCGGATCAAGTTTCAGTTCATCGATCTTAAAGAGAAGGGCATGAGCAAGGGCGAGCTGCAGAGCGTTATGCGCGCCGTAGGCGGGCTCGAGAAGCTCGTGGATCCCAAGGCCAAGGACCAAGACACCGTGGCGCTCATCACCTACCTCGCGGAGAGTCAGAAGTTTGACAAGCTGCTCGAGAACCAGCAGGTTCTGCGCGAGCCCGTTGTGCGCAACGGCAAGCAGGCCACGGTAGGCTACGAACCCGGCGTCTGGAAGACCTGGGAGTAGTCCTTGGCAGGTTCGCGTACATATCGTACGAAGGCGCTGGTGCTCGATAAAACCAAGCTGGGGGAGAGCGATCTCATCCTCGAGCTTCTGGCTGAGGACGGTCGCAAGATCCGCGCGGTTGCCAAGGGGGCGCGCAAGCCCGGCGGGCGCTTGGCCGCGCGCTGCGAGCTTTTCTCTACGGCGGATCTGCTGCTTGCGCACGGGCGCTCGCTCGACGTGGTGTCGCAGGCGCAGCTTGCGGCGGCGCCGCTGGCGAAGAGCGTGGCCTATGAGACAGTCTCGGCGGCGAGCGCCGTTGCCGAGGTGGCCAAGCTCTGCTCGTTTGAGGACGCTGAGGACCCTTTTGTGTTTCGCATCACAGAGCGCGCTTTTGCGTGCATCGGAGCGTCTTCCGACGGGGCGCACCTTGACCTCATCGCAGCGGCATACATCTTCAAGGTGCTTGCTCATGTGGGGTACCGCGCGGACTTCTCGGCTTGCGTTGCCTGCGGCGATGCTGACGTGAGCTGGTTCTCGGCTTCTGTGGGCGGGCTTCTCTGCGCCTCGTGCGCACGCGATATCGCTGGAGCCGAACAGCTCGGTACCGCCGAGGTGGGCTGGCTGCGCGCGCTCATGAGCTTGACGTTCGACGAGCTCCAAGCAGCGCCTGTCGATCCCCCGACAGCGGTGTTTTTGCTGTCTTTGGCGCATTCGTGGGCAGTTACGCACCTTGATGCGCGTCTGCGTGCGCTCGAGTTTCTGCTGGGGCTTTAGCGAGGGGGTCGCGATGTCTGATCAGAACGTGCTCGATCTGCTGCGCTCTTCGTGGCAGGTGCTGGGCAAGCCGGCGCGTGCATCCGTGCGCCGGCTGGTGAACTACCAGATCGTTACGACCGCCTTTGTGCTGGCGGCGCAACTTGCCATGATCGCCTTGGCCTGGGCGGGTATTGCACTCCCGGACGAGGTGTCCGTCGGGTTTCTCGTGCTGGTCTTTTGCCTGGAGATCTACGGCTACGTGCTCGTGCTTTACGCGCATCGTGCGGTCAAGGCCGACTACTTTGCCCGTACGTTCCCCGATGAGAACAACCCCGCCCGTTTGCATTGGAACGCAGGCTACGGCTCCCTGCTCGCCGTAGCGCTTCTCGCGCTCAGCATGGTTGTGCCCAACCTGCTCTCTTTGGCCATCACCGTTCTTCTCGGCGACGTTTATGCGTTGTCGAACTTCTCCGCTGCGCTCTGGCTTTTGCTGGCGCTTATCTTGGTGCCGACGTGTTGCAAGCGCTTTGCCCAGCCGCGCAGGTAGCGTGCGCGATCTGCCTAGCATTTGTGCATATCTTTGGTCTATGGGGCGGTGCTAGACTGAGCCTGTTGCTTGTGGGGGAGGCTTCATGGATCAGAGGGAATACAGCTACCGGCGCTGGGCGTGGCGCGAAGTGGCCGCGCTGATGGTGGTGTTTATCGCGGCGCTTGTGCTCGTGCCGTTTGTGCTCGCCATGTATCCGGCGTACTTCTTGCTGCTGTTTCTGAGCGCTTTGGTGACCATTCCCTTTGGGTGTTTTTTGGCATCGCAGTTTGAGGCCTGGGCGCTGGCGCATCCGGCGCGCGGGCGCAACGTACATGGAGCCATGACCGAGCTGGAGCAGGGGAGGCTCTACTACTTTGCCGAGACCCTGACGCTTGCGCCGCTTTGTCTGCTGGCGCTCGCATCGCTCTTTGTCTGCGGTGCGGCCGACCAGGTCCAGCCGTGGAACATCGCGCTGACCGTTGTTGCGTTCTTGTCTCCGCTCGTGGCATATCGCTTTTTGGTGAACGCCTTTATGCAAGATGCCCGCATGGCAGAGGACGACGAGGCGTAGCAGGTCCTGTTCTGGGATTCCGTATACGGCGTGGACCGTTTTGCCCACCGAAAGATTACACAGCCCGGTGGATCTGTCCGCAAGATTACGCATTTCGACGGATGTGTCGCAAGATTACGCAATTAGACGCGTTTATCCCATCGTATCGTGCAGTTAAGGCGGTTGCTTGCGTAATCTTCTGGTAGGTCTGGAGAAGTGCGTAATCTTATGGACTGGTAGCGGGCCCGTCGCTTGCCTTGCTAGCGGCTGAACGCAGGCTGAACAATAGCATTAGCGTCCAACGTTATGGGTACCATCTCTGTAAGAGCAGCCTTGCGGTTGGAGGTGTCCTATGGACGTTGGGACTAAGCGGCCTAAGAAGTTCCTGTTAGTGACTGCCGTACTTACCGTCGTTGCGTTTCTTTATCTTGTTGTTTGGGGGCCACAGGCCGTCGATCAGGCGAGGCGCTACTTCAACACCGCTCCGTATGCGGTATGCATCTTCTTGGTTTGGCCTGTTTTTGGTCTCTGCCTCGGTTTTAGCGTGCTGTCGCTTATAAAAGGCATGCTTCCTGAGGCTACTTTGCCCGACGATGACAAGCAACGGCGCACGACTGCAGGTGAGCGCCGCGCCCGGCTTGTGGCTCTCGCCGCTTTTGTCGTAGCCGTGCTTTCCTGGCTCGTGATCGTACTCACTGCCTGCGGCGTGCTCCATTCCACTCCCGCGATCTACCTTACCGATCTGCTGCTCGATTTCGCTCCCGTCTTCTACACCCTCGCCGGTGCTGCGACGGCTGCGGTATGGTGAAGCGCCGTTAGGGGAGGTGGCCTCATGAAAAGTTCGTTTTATCTGAAGTACGCATTGAAGCAGGGAGCTATAGTCCTAGCCGTTGTTGCCGTCGTCTTTTTGATGTTCGGCCCGCTTTCTGCGTTCCTTCTCAAAGAGTACACGGCGGTCTGCTTGGTTATCGTCGGTGCATTGCTCTTGTTGATGCTCGTTCCGATGTTCGCTGCTGCTTCGCTTGAGCGGAGGCATGGGTTACTTCATCCTCAGCCCGTTGATGACGCGTGGCGCAAGAGATTGTTCGACAATGTTTCCGCCATTGGTACCGGGGTCCTTCTCTTTGCCCTTAACCTCCGCTCGGTAACCTTGGCGTTTGTCGAGTCGGATACGTTCCGCGGCGTGTTGTACCTTCTTCTTGCGGCGGCGTTTATAATCCTCTTGTCCGGCAGGGGCATGCGCGGCCTGAGGAAGCTTATGAAGGCGTAGCCAACGCTTTGTGCTTCGCGCATCCTCATGCTCCGTGAATAATCCGTGGTGAGTGGGGGCATTTGGGGGCAGTGCGGGGCAAACGGGGGCTTTCCGGTAAAGGCCTGTGCTAGTATTCTAGCTCGTCCGTACCTCCTACCTAGCTGCATGCGAACACCCGCGGCACGCTCGGTTCGAGGCGAATCGCTACAAGAAAGGTGTTGGAAATGACCATTTCCAAGGAGCGCAAGGCTGAGCTCGTCGCTGAGTTCGGCGACAACCCGCAGGACTCGGGCAACCCCAAGGCCCAGGTCGCCATCATGAGCGCTCGCATCCGCGAGCTCACCGAGCACATGAAGGCCCATCCCAAGGACTTCCATACTCGTCGTGGTCTGCTCATGATCGTCGGTCGCCGTCGTCGTCTTCTGTCCTACATCAAGAAGCGCGACATCAACGAGTACCGCGAGCTTATCGCCAAGCTCGGTATCCGCGACAACATTCAGTAGTAGCGGGATGAAGGGGGCGCCTTTCGGGGCGCTCCTTTTCTTGAGAAGGGCCCGTGCGGCGTGTGAGCGCGATCGCGCGCAAGCCGTAAAGAGCCCTGACCACAGACATGCCAGGCGAGAAGCGCCTGTTATGTGCGCCGGAAGGCGCGGCCGCGATCGGCGCGGCAGATGGAGCCCATGCGCAACGGGGCGCATGGAGATGAAAGAGGAAAGATGAAGGTAAGCAAGACATTCGAGCTGTATGGCAAGACCTACGTGCTGGAGTCCGGCGAGCTGGCCAAGCAGGCCACCGGCGCCGCTCTCGTCAAGCAGGGCGACACCACCATGCTGCTCACCGCCGTGGTCTCGAAGGAGCGCAAGAACTACGACTTCTTCCCGCTGACGGTCGACTTCAACGAGAAGATGTACGCCGTGGGCCGTATCCCTGGCGGTTATCTCAAGCGCGAGGGTCGTCCATCCGAGAAGGCCACGCTGACCGCCCGCATGATCGACCGTCCGATCCGCCCGAGCTTCCCGGCCGGCTTCCGCAACGAGGTCCAGATCGTGGCCACCTCGCTTGTTGCCGACCAGAAGAACCCCTTCGACGTCATCTGCACCATGGGCGCCTCGCTCGCCCTTACCCTCGGCGGCGTTCCGTTTGAGGGCCCGCTTGCGTGCGTGCGCATCGGCCGCAACAAGGAGACGGGCGAGTTCATCGTCAACCCGACTTACGAAGAGCGCGAGAACTCCGACCTCGATCTCGAGCTCGCCGGCACCCGCGACTTCATCTCCATGGTCGAGGCCTCGGCCGACGAGGTGTCCGAGGACGACATGCTCGCCGCTATGGCGTTTGGCCAGGAGGCCATCGGCGCCTTCTGCGACGCCCAGCTTGCCTTCGTTGAGGAGTGGGAGCAGGCCAACGGCCCGATCGTTGCCAAGGAGTACCCGCTCGACGAGCCGGTGCCCGAGGTTCACGAGCGCGTCTTCGCCCACTACGACGAGATGGCCGCCGCTCTTCGCGACGCCGACAAGCTCTCGCGCATCGGCAAGGTCGAGGCTCTGAAGGAGCAGATCCGCGCCGAGTTTACCGAGGACGAGCAGCTCGCTTGGGACCGCGAGATCCCCGTCGAGCTCAAGGCCCTCGAGAAGAAGGCCATGCGCACCATGGTCGTCGAGACCGGCGAGCGCGTTGACGGCCGTGCCGCCGACGAGATCCGCCCGATCATGGTGAAGGGCAACTATCTGCCGCTCGTTCACGGCTCCGGCCTCTTCCAGCGCGGTCAGACGCAGGTCCTCTCCGTGCTCGCGCTTGGTATGCTCAACGAGTGGCAGCGCCTCGACACCATCGAGCCTGTCGAGGGCAAGCGCTACATGCACCACTACAACTTCCCGCCGTTCTGCACTGGTGAGACCGGTCGCATCGGCAGCCCCAAGCGTCGCGAGATCGGCCACGGCAACCTCGCCGAGCGCGCGCTTCTCCCCGTGCTCCCCAGCGAGGAGGAGTTCCCCTACGCTATCCGCGTGGTCTCCGAGGTCATGGAGTCCAACGGCTCCTCGTCCATGGCGTCCACCTGCGCGAGCTGTCTTGCGCTCATGGACGGCGGCGTGCCGATCAAGCGCCCGGTGTCCGGTATCGCCATGGGCCTCATCCAGGAGGAGGGCAAGACCGTCGTCCTGTCCGACATCCAGGGTCTCGAGGACTTCCTCGGCGACATGGACTTCAAGGTGACCGGCACCGAGCAGGGCATCACCGCCATGCAGATGGACAACAAGGCCACCGGTCTTACGCAGGAGATCCTCGCCGCCGCTCTCGAGCAGGCCAAGCAGGGTCGCGCCTTCATCCTCGATAAGATGCTCGAGGTCGTTCCCGAGCCGCGCCTCTCGGTGCGCCCGACGGCCCCGCAGATCGTCTCGATCCACATCAACCCCGACAAGATCCGCGATGTCATCGGCTCCGGCGGCAAGGTCATCCGCGGCATCCAGGACGAGACCGGCGCTTCGGTCGACATCCAGGAAGACGGCACCGTCTTCATCGGCGGCGACGAGGCCGCTGTTACCGCTGCCAAGGAGAAGATCGAGCTTATCGTCAAGGTTCCCGAGGTGGGCGAGGAGTACACCGGTCGCGTGGTCTCGATCCAGCCCTTCGGCGCCTTCGTCAACCTGCTCCCCGGCAAGGACGGCCTGCTCCACATCAGCCGTGTTGCCGTTGGCCGCGTCGACAAGGTCGAGGATGTCCTCAACATCGGCGACGAGGTCAAGGTCAAGGTCATCGAGGTGGACGAGAAGGGCAAGATCTCGCTCGATCGCCTCGAGAAGCCGCATGCACCTGGTGACTCCGGCAACGGCGGTCGCGCCTATGGCCGCGGTGGCGACCGCGGCGAGCGTCGCGGCGGTCCGCGTCCGGGCCGCAACGCCGGCCGTCACGACGGTCGTCGCGAGAGCGGCGCCCCGTACCGCGGCGAGCTCGATCGCGACCGCGGTGACCGCGGCGAGCGTCGTCCGCGCCGTCATCACGACGCGTAGGCAACGCGCTTAAGCGCATAGCTGATCAGTTGGCCCGACCCTCGATAACGGGGGTCGGGCTTTTGCTCTTTCTTGGCAAGTATCCCTTCGCCTCATTGCGCTTATCGTGTAGGGATGCGTCGAAGTTGCATGGCGCCTGGGCTAAATCGGTACAATATTGAACAACGTGTGCATGAATGCCGGCATATTGTGAATCATCCCGTTGCCGGCACAGAGATAGACCTGGTAAGACGGCATGGCCGTCGTGGATCTAGCAACTCTATCGAAAGGAGCGCTTATCAGCATGCCTGCAAAACGTAAGAATCCGCCGCTGCGGATCATCCCCCTCGGGGGCTTGGACGGCATCGGCAAAAACATGACCGCCTTTGAGTGCGGCAACGACATGGTGCTTGTTGACGCCGGCCTCATGTTCCCCGACGACTCGCAGCCAGGTATCGACCTTGTGCTGCCCGACTACAGCTACGTGCTCGAGAACGAGCAGAAGCTCCGCGGCATCATCATCACCCACGGCCACGAGGACCACACGGGCGCTTTGCCGTACCTGCTGCAGGACCTCAACGTCAAGGTGCCGATCTTCTCGAGCAAGCTCACCTTGGGCTTCATCGAGGGCAAGCTCGCAGAGCACCGCATCAAGTCGGTCAAGTTCCGTGAGGCCAAGTCGGGTGACCATATCAACCTCGGCTGCATTTCGGTCGACTTCTTCAGCATGACGCACTCCATTCCTGCTGCGCTCGGCGTGTTTATTCGCACGCCCCAGGGAACGGTGCTTCATACGGGCGACTTCAAGCTCGATCAGACGCCTATCGACGGTGTGCGTCCGGCATACGACCTCATTAGCAAGTTCGGTAAGCAAGGCGTCAACCTGCTGCTTTCCGATTCCACCAACGCCACGGTTCCCGGCTTCACCAAGTCCGAGGCCGAGGTAGGGGCGAGCCTGCGCCACATCATCAAGAACGCCGAGGGCCGCGTATTCGTCGCGAGCTTCTCGTCGCACATCCATCGTCTGCAGCAGATCTGCAATGCGGCCGTCGGGTGCGGGCGCAAGGTCGTTGTGACGGGCCGTTCCATGCTCACCAACACTGCCGTCGCCCGCGATCTCGGCTACCTCAAGGTGCCCGACGACGCCATTGTCGACGCCTATGACGAGGGCAACCTTCCCGAGGAGAAGATCGTTGTCATGTGCACCGGCTCCCAGGGCGAGCCGCTCTCGGCGCTGTCGCGCATGGCAAACGGCGAGCACCGCACGCTCTCGATCCACGAGGGCGACACGGTGATCATCTCGGCCACGCCGGTTCCGGGTAACGAGAAGGCCGTTCAGCAGGTCATCAACAACCTCGCCAAGCTCGGCTGCGACGTGTACGACAAGTCCAAGATGCTCGTCCACGTCTCGGGTCACGGCTCGCAGGAAGAGCTCAAGCTCATGCTCGCCATGACCAAGCCCAGCTACTTCATGCCGGTTCATGGCGAGGCGGTTCACCTGCGCGCGCACGCCGATCTCGGCCTCAAAATGGGCATTGCTCCCGACCATATCTTCGTTCTCGACAACGGCGACACGCTCGAAATGCGCAATGGAGAGGTGCGCCTCGGCCCGGCGGTCGAGTCCGGCGTGGTTTACGTCGACGGCCTGCGCATTGCCGACGCCGACCCGGTTGTTTTGCGCGACCGCCAGAAGCTCGCCAACGACGGTCTGGTTACCGTTGTTGTGACCATCAGCCCCAAGCGCGGTCGCATCGAAGGCATCGAGTTCTCGAGCCGCGGCGTGTCGTTTGCCACGGACGAGACCTTCACCCTCGACGCCAACGAGGCGATTCTGCGCACCATCGAAAAAGGAACGTTCAACTTTACGACCGGCACGGACGCCATCCGCAAGGCGGTGCGCGACTCGCTCACCAACTTCCTGTGGAACCGCACGCATTCCCGTCCGATGATCATCCCGGTCGTCATGGAGGTCTAGCGTGGCCCAAAAACGCAGCTCAAACGCAGCAAAGAGCAAGAAGAGCAACAGCGCAGGCAAGGGCGGCCGCGCGCAGGGCGCCAACAAGGCGCCGCTGCGCGCGTCGCGCCCTGCCGAGGCAGCCGCTCCGGCGGCCCCACTTCTCGACGACACCGCCCCGCGCGACATAACAGGCATCGTGCTCGCCGTCTTTGGCGTGGCGTCGCTTATCGCGGTGGCGGCGCCAACGACGGCGCCGGTAACCTCGGCGCTCGCGAGCCTCCTGCATCTGGGCTTCGGCCTTGGCGGTTATCTGATCCCGTTGGCTATTCTTGCCTTCGCCGCGCTTTTGTTCGTGCGTTCCGGGTTTCCCGTCCACGGCCGCTCGGTTGCCGGGGGCTCCCTTATCTTCGTATCAGTTCTCGCTCTGCTCGCGCTGCATGTCGGCGTGGGTCTCGGCTCCGCTCCCACGCAGGCAGAGTTCTTCTCGCCCGCGCATCTGAGCGCTTCGGGCGGCGTTGTCGGTGCCGCCATCGCCTGGGTTTTGAGAAGCGCGCTTGGCTCCGCTATTGCCACGGTGGTGCTGCTCGGCCTGGTCTTTGCCGGCATGGTCGTGCTCGGGCTTTCTATCAGTGAGGTGATCCAGAAGGCACGCACGCTCGGCGAGGACCTGGTGGCAAAGCGCAAGCTGCCCTTCAACAAGACCCCGTGGGGCGACGCTTATGCCGCGGCTCCGTATGACGACGGCCACCAGCCGGTAGCTGCCGCTGCCTACGGTAACTACGCTCCCGAGCAGCTCCTGCTCGACGACGCCGGCGTAGACTACGGTGAGGACCCGTTTATCGACGTCTCCGATCAGCTTGCCGCCGAGGAGGCCGAGACCACGCTTCTGCAGCCGCAGACCCAGCAGGGGAGCGCGCCCGCCGAGGCGCCCACGGTCCTTAACAACGCCGCTCGTGCCGCGCTCGACGCGCAGGGCGGCGCCAAGACAACGGTGCTGCCGCACCATGATGGGCTTATGGCCAAGCTTGCCCACAAGCGCGCTCAGCTTGAGGAGCGCAAGGCTGCTGCCCAGGTTAAACAGAGCGCTTCTCCGCATACGGCAGGCTCCGCTCCTGCTGCCGAGACGCGCGTTCTCGAGAAGGGCGCGCGCGTTGTGGGCGGCGCTGCGGCTGAGGCGGCGGAAGGTGCTGCTTCCGGCGCGGTTCCGGAGTTCCTCAAGGCTGCCGCTGCAACGGCGGCTCCGGCTGTGGCTGCAGGTGCCGCTGTTGCCGCGCACCCCTCGCGCAGCGCTGCTCCTCAGGCTGTGTCCGCAGCGGAGACTCAGAAGCCGAATGCCACAAACGCCGATCTGCCTTGGACGGAGCCCGGTAAGGCCGCGAACGCCCTGGCTTCTGCACAGCCCGTCCAGAAGCGTGTCGAGCAGCCTGCCAAGCCCGTTGTTCCGGCGGGCACGGGCGACAGCGTACTGCCTCCGGTTTCGATTCTCCGCCATAACCCGCAATCTGCCTCGGCCGCCGCATCGGAGCGCGAGCTCGAGCAGACCGCCCAGAACCTGCAGGACACGCTTCAGGAATTTGGCCTCCACGCGCGCGTCGTGGGCTTCATCGCAGGCCCTACGGTCACCACCTTCAAGGTTCAGCCTGGCGACGGCGAGCGCGTTAACCGCATTATGAACCTCGAAGACGACATCGCGCTCTCGCTCGCGACCGACGCGGTGCGCATCTTCGCGCCTATTCCGGGCACGTCGCTCGTGGGTATCGAGATCCCCAACCGCACGCGTCAGAACGTTACGTTGGGCGATGTTTTGCCCTACGCCAAGGGCGGTCCGCTGGAACTCGCGGTCGGTCGCGACGCCGAGGGCGTGCCGGTCGTTGCCGATCTTGCCAAGATGCCCCACCTGCTCGTTGCGGGTACCACGGGCTCCGGTAAGTCGGTCATGATCAACACGATCACCATGTCGATGCTCATGCGCGCCACGCCCGAAGAGGTCCGCCTCATCATGGTTGACCCCAAGCGCGTCGAGCTCTCGGGTTACAACGGACTGCCGCATCTCTACGTCCCGGTGGTTACCGAGCCCAAGCAGGCTGCGAGCGCCCTTCAGTGGGGCGTGGCCGAGATGGAGCGACGCCTCAAGGTCTTCGAGCGTCTGAACGTCCGCAACATCGGCACGTTCAACAAGAAGCAGGCTGCAGGCGACTACGAGAGCTATGACAACCCGCCGAACAAGATGCCCTACCTTGTCATCATCATCGACGAGCTCTCCGACCTCATGATGGTCGCCGGCAAAGACGTCGAGGCCTCGATCGTGCGCATTGCCCAGCTCGGCCGTGCCGCTGGCATCCACCTCATCGTAGCGACCCAGCGCCCGAGCTCCGACGTTGTCACGGGACTCATCAAGGCAAACATTACCAACCGCATTGCCTTCAACGTGGCCACGGGCATCGACAGCCGCGTCATTATCGACCAGGTGGGCGCCGAGAAGCTCATCGGCATGGGCGACATGCTCTTCTCCAAGGTCGACTGGGGCAAGCCCAAGCGTATTCAGGGGTGTTACGTTTCGGATGAGGAGATCGCGCAGGCGGTCGATTTCTGGAAGGAACAAGGCGCTCCCGAGTATCATGAAGAGATCCTCTCTGCCGTTGCCCCCGCATCGGGTGCTGGCGGCAGCCACGAGGCGAGCGACGACGACCCGCTGCTTTGGGAAGCCGCGCAGATCGTCGTTGAGACCGGGCTGGGGTCCACGTCGGGTCTTCAGCGCCGCCTCAAGGTCGGCTATGCACGTGCCGGCCGCATTATGGATATGCTTGCCGAGCACGGCGTAGTCGGGCCGCCCGACGGGTCGAAGCCGCGCGAGGTTCTGCTCGACCAGGAGGGGCTCGACGCTCTCCGCGAGGCCGAGCAGCAGATGGACGCGATGATGGAGTAGCGCGCGGGAAGGGTAGGGAATGGCACGTTTCAGCGAAATGCTGCTGTACCGGCGCCGCCAGCTGGGTATGTCGGTTCAGCAGGTCGCCAACATCATCAAGATTCGCCCTCAGATCATCGAGTACTTTGAGACGGGCGACTTTGCGCGCATGCCGCCGCGCGGTTACGCGCAGGGCATGGTGTCGAGCTATGCTCGCTACCTTGGTCTTAACCCGCGCGAGGTTATCGACGCGTACTTTGACGACCTTGCCGAGTTCGAGCGCAATGCCGGTACGCGAGCCGGGCGTTTTCAGAGCGCCGTCATGGAGACCGATTCCACTACCGGCCGCTATGGAAGCTATGTCAGCTCCACGCCGCTTGCCGGCTCCCGTGGGTCGCGCAGGTTGCCGCAGGCGGGCTATGTGTCCGATTATGGCTTGGGGAGCGACCCTGGCCTGAGCTACGACCCGGCAACGCTCGAGCGCTTCGGGTCGTCCTACGACAGCACGCACCGCATGCAGGACGACTACGACACCGGTCGTTTTCCTGCTCAGGACGTACCGCGGCCTCGTTCGTACAGCAGCTCGCGCGCTCGCGCGGGCCGCAGCGGCTCGTATCGTGAGCGTAGCTCGGGTGCAACCTCGTCCTTTTCCCGCACCTCTCTTCGCGACGAGCGCAGCTCCCGCGCCGCCTCGCGTGCAACGTCTACCTATCGTCGCGGATCGTCTGCGCGGAGCAGTTCCGGTCGTGGCGGATCTGGTCGCAGGGGTTCCTCGGCAGGTTTCTTCTCGACCATGGATCCGCGTTTCCTGTTTGGCATCATCGGTACGCTGGTGCTCGTTATCATCCTCCTGGCCTTTGTCGCGGTTCGCGGATGTACGAGCCCGGGTCCCGAGAGCCAGCCGCTTGCCGAGGCCATGGCGGGGTCTGCTAAGGTAACCGTGCCGCAAGGCTCCGACGCCTCCGTCTTCGATGAGGCGTTTTCTGACGAAGAGGATGCCGAGGGCGAGAAAAAGGAGGAGCAGGAGGTTCCCAAGCAAACCGTAGTGAAGGTCTCGGTCGAAGACGGCGAGTCCGCCTGGATCGAGATCATGGTCGACGGCGAGAACGTTTATGCCGAGCAGACGCAGGGTCCGTTCGAGAAGGAGTTCAAGCCTAAGGAGAGCATGGAGATCCGTGTCGACCAGGCGAGCGTGGTGACCGTTGAGCAAGACGGCGAGCCTTTGAGCTTCGATCGCAAGACGTCCGGTGTGAGCAAGATCACCGTCGACGTTCCCGAGCAGCCCAAAGACGACGAGAAGAAGAGCGGCGACGAGAAGACTTCCGCCGATGACGGCGCTGAAGATACGTCCTCCGACGAGAGCGGTTCTTCCGATGGGTCGTTCGACGACGAAGAGTCCTCGGTTGACGAGGTTGTTGACGAAACGGTCGACGACGAGGCGTACTCTGAGGAGTAGGTCCTCTATTCATTTTCATAATAGTTGGAAGGGACGACCCTTATGGCAAAAGATTCCAGTTTCGACGTTGTGTCCCAGGTCGACATGCAGGAGATCGACAACGCCTACCAGCAGGCGGCGCGCGAACTCTCCCAGCGCTACGACCTCAAAGATGCGAACGCCTCTTTGGAGCTTTCCAAGGCCGAGAAGACCTTTACCATCACGGCTCCTGCCGACTTCGTCGTTCGCCAGGTTACCGACATGCTCAACTCTAAGCTTGTCCGTCGCGGCATCGACCTCAAGGCCGTGAGCTGGGGCAAGCCGCAGGCCGCCTCAGGCGGATCGGTTCGCGTTGTCGGTCAGATCGTCGACGGCATCTCCCAGGATGTTGCCAAGAAGATCTCAAAGGATATCCGCGATCAGAAGCTCAAGGTCAAGGTAACGATAGAGTCCGATAAGCTTCGCGTCTCGTCTGCGAGCAAGGACACGCTGCAGCGCGTTATCGGCTTTTTGCGCGACCAGGATTACGGTCAACCTCTTCAGTTCACGAACTATCGCTAAGCACCTCGTGCACGGCTCAGCATAAAGAAGGGTACTCATGGCAGATTCGCTCGGAAAGCTCATGTTCATAACGCTCGGGTGCGCCAAGAACGAGGTCGACACCGACCGTATGCGCTCGCGTCTCATGGCTGCCGGATACGAGGAGGTCGACGAGAGCGTGCAGGCCGACTGTGTGCTTATCAACACCTGCTCGTTCTTGGCATCGGCTACCGAGGAGAGCGTGACCGCCACGCTCGAGCTTGCCGAAGACGTTCACGACGGCATCCGCAACGTGCCCATTGTTATGTGCGGCTGCGTACCCTCGCGCTACGGCGACGACCTGCCTGAGCAGCTTCCCGAGGTTGCCTCGTTTGTACCTACGCAGGACGAGGAGAACATCGTCGAGCGCGTTGACGCGGTTCTCGATGTTCACCGCTCTGCTCCGGCTTTTGTGCCCAGCACGCTGCGCACGGTAGAGGCTGCATCGGCGTATGTCAAAATCTCCGACGGGTGCAACCGCTTCTGCAGCTTCTGCGCTATCCCTTACATCCGCGGCCGCTACGCATCGCGTCCGGCCGAAGAGATCATCGCCGAGGTTCGGTCCCTGGTCGCAGGCGGTGTGCGCGAGATTGTTCTCATCGGTCAGGATACGGGTGTTTGGGGCTCAGACTTTGCCGATGACACCGAGGGTCCCCGTACGCTTGCGGAGCTTCTCCGCAGCGTTGCCGAGGCGGTTCGCCCCGAGCGCGTCTGGATTCGCGTGCTGTACCTGCAGCCCGAGGGTATGACCAACGATCTTATCGCTACGATCCGCGATACTCCCGAGGTCCTTCCGTATATCGACATCCCGGTTCAGCATTGCAGTGCCTCGGTGCTCAAGCGCATGCGCCGCTCCGGTTCTGCTGACGAGCTCGAGAAGCTCTTCGAGAGACTGCGCAACGAAATCCCGGGGATGGTGCTGCGCTCCACGGCAATGGCCGGTTTCCCGGGCGAGACCGAGGAGGAGTTCGAGGAGCTCCTCGGGTTCCTCGACCGCGTGGGCTTTGACTACACGAGCGTCTTCGCTTATTCGCAGGAGGACGGTACGCTTGCCGCCACGCTTCCCGACCAGATTGACGAAGAGGTCAAAATCGAGCGCGCCCAGGCGCTGACCGATCTTGCGGAGAGCCTTGGCTTTGCCGCAACGGCCGCACACGTAGGGGAGCGCGCCGAGGTCATTGTCGACGGTGTGGAGGAGAGCGACGGCGTGCGCGAGGTCATCGGGCATGCGTGGTTCCAGGCACCCGATTCAGACGGAGCGGTTCATTTGGATGCCGACGAGGCGACCGTTGGTGATATGCTTACCGTTGAGTTCACAGACAGCTTCTGCTATGAACTTGTCGGACATGTTGTGGAGTAAGAGCTGATGGCTGCTGATAAAAAAGAGCTGACGAGCATTTGGACGCCTGCCAATATCGTTACCTGCGTCCGTATCCTGTTTATCCCGGTGTACATGCTGTTCGCCACGGTTCCCATGGAGGTCGTGGGCATCGGCTATGGGGCAAGGGTTGCCGTCGCTTTCGTGCTGTACATGATTCTGAGCTTAACCGACAAGGCCGATGGCTATCTCGCGCGTTCTCGCGGCGAGATCACCGACTTCGGTAAGTTCCTCGATCCTATTGCCGACAAGCTGCTCGTGTTTTCTGCTTTGCTGATCTTTGTCGAGCAGGACAAGCTCAGCTGCTGGGTGGTCTTCGTCATTCTCGCCCGCGAGTTTTTGGTGAGCGCGCTGCGCATGGTTGCCAGCGCCAACGGCGTTGTTATCGCTGCTGATAAGCTCGGCAAGTGGAAGACCGCTACCACCATGATCTCCATCTGCATCTACCTCTTTGTCGACGTCATGACCGCTTATGCGCTTCCGTGGTCTTCGGAGGTGCTGCTCGGCGCGCACGCCATCATGGCAGTTGCGGTTGTTCTTACGGTCGTCTCCGGCGTTCAGTACTTTATGGGCGCCAAGCGAACGGTGTTCTCGATCTAGTTCTGAGGTGTCCTCATTATGAAGCGGTTCGAGCGCGAGGGGCGTGTCGACGGCGAGTCGATAACCGACGAGGTTGTCTTTGCCTGCGCTGAGCGCGTTGTTAAGCTCGGCGCTGCTTGCGGCGCCACCGTTTCGACCGCGGAGTCCTGCACTGCCGGCATGGTCGCATCTGAAATCGCCTCTGTTTCAGGTGCGTCCGATGTTTTGCGCGGCGGTGCGGTTACCTATGTGAACGAAATCAAGGAACGTGTTCTGGGCGTTAGCCATAATACGCTCGAGCGCTGGTCGGCGGTTTCGCATCAGACGGCGCGCGAGATGGCTCTTGGGTCGCTCCAGCTGTTTGGCTCCGATGCGGCGGTGAGCGTTACGGGCTATGCCGGTCCTACGGGAGGGACCGAAGAGGACCCGGTGGGTACCGTGTACTTTGGGTGCGCCGATGCCCGTGGCTGCAGCACCTACCGCCGTTCCTTTTCGGGTGATCGCGCCCAGGTACGCCGAGCCGCTGCTTGGTTTGCGCTCGAGCTCCTCGCTTCTTCGCTGCAAGGGGTGGCGGAGTCGTCGTAGCCCAGTCTCTCGTTGATGTGTGCTTCATGTGTCGCATGTGCCGCGGCTAAAGCTTCTTGTCGTGCTCGTGCAGAGCCTTGCCCGTTTTCTGCTTTACCGTGTGAGCTGCGATAACGTTTCGTTTGTTGGATTCCGGTAAGATCGCGCGCGGCACGAGCGATGCCTTTGGTTGAGGTTTGGTCAGCCTTTGGTTTGATGCGCGGCGTAAGCTTCTAGATACGTTGACAGCGAACAACCGTTCGCATATACTGCTACCAGAAGGTAGTAAAGGGAGGACATGCGATATGGCTAAGAGTTCCGGTCCGGTACGGCAGGTACACGAGCGCACAACGGGCGAAGAGCGCGAGAAGATGATCAAGCTCACAACGTCCGAGATCGAGAAGAAGTTCGGTACGGGTTCCATCATGCGCTATGGTGACGGCGGCCCCGAGCTTGAGGTGGAGGCTATCCCTACGGGTTCCCTCGCGCTGGATGCCGCTCTTGGCATCGGCGGCGTGCCTCGCGGGCGCATCATCGAGATCTATGGCCCCGAGTCCTCGGGTAAGACCACGCTCTCGCTCGAGATCTTGGCCGAGGCGCAGGCCATGGGCGGTATCGGTGCTTTTATCGACGCGGAGCACGCGCTCGACCCGGTTTACGCCGCGCGTATCGGCGTCGACATCGACGACCTGCTAATCTCTCAGCCCGATACCGGCGAGCAGGCGCTCGAGATCTGCGACATG
>CALUOB010000028.1 GCA_944322175.1 uncultured Coriobacteriaceae bacterium | reverse complement strand
AACGCCGTCGCCCTCGGGCACGTTGATCTCGATGCCGCCCACAGCGTCGACCAGCTGCTCCATACCGTCGAAGCTCACCTCGGCGTAGTGCGCGATCTGAACGCCGCAGAGCTCGTTGACCGCCTCGACAACCGCCTCGGGGCCGCCATAAGCGTGCGTGGCGTTGATCTTCATGATCTCGCCCTCGTAGGTGATAGCGGTGTCGCGCGGAATAGAGATCAGCGTGACCTGCTTTTCCTGCGGGTCGATGCGCGTGAGGATGATCGAGTCGGAACGATAGGTATCCTCGCCCGGACGGCCGTCGGTGCCGAGCAGGAGCATGTAGAAGGGCTCCTTGGTAACGTCGGCGTCGGTCAGCGTTGCCAGGAGCTGCGAGGTGATGAGCGAGGGGTCGTTGAGGCGCCCGACGACGCTCGCGAACCACAGGCCCGCCGCCGAGACCGCCGTTACGAGAACGACGATCACGCCTGCCAGGACGCCGCGCTTCACAACGCGGCCGCGCTGCCGCTCAGCCGCGCGCTCGGAATAGCGCTCGGTGTTCGTACGGCTGTACAGGCGCGTGCCACCGCGCGAAGACAGCTGGTCGGTTTCTTTTTTCTTCCAAAAAGCCATGGGGCCTGCCTCGGTTAGAAGTCGCTGTCGTCGTCATCCGGGACGGTGAGGCGCTCCACATGGGCGCCGATCCCACGCAGCTTCTCTACGAAGTTCTCGTAGCCGCGGTCGATATGGTGAATCGCCGAAACGTCGGTCACGCCGTCTGCAACCAGACCGGCGAGGACCAGAGCCGCGCCGCCGCGCAGGTCGGGCGAAGCCACCTGGGCGCCCGAGAAGCCGTCGACGCCGCGCACGAGCGCGTGATGCCCCTCAATGCGAATGTCGGCGCCCATGCGCATGAGCTCGCTTGCCAGCATGAAGCGGTTCTCGAAGATGTTCTCGGTGATGACCGAGGAACCCTGGGCGAGAGCCGCCAGCGTGAGGACCTGCGCCTGCATGTCGGTCGGGAAGCCCGGGAACGGCAGCGTCTGGATATCGGTCGGCAGGATCTTGCCCGTACGACGCACGATCGCTCCGGTCGCGGTCTGCTCGACCTGAACGCCCATGAGCTCGAGCTTCTTGAGCACCATGGCGAGATGAATCGGGGCAAAGCCGGTCACCTCGAGCTCGTCGCCCGTCAACGCGCCGGCAACGAGGAAGGTGCCCGCCTCGATGCGGTCGCCCACAACGCGATGCTGCACCGGATGGAGCTCCTCGACGCCCTCGATCTCAATGACCGGGGTGCCGCCGCCCGTGATGCGGGCGCCCATCTCGTTGAGCATGCGCACCAAGTCGACGATCTCGGGCTCGCGCGCGGCGTTGTCGATGACCGTGGTGCCGCGCGCGCGGACCGCCGCCATGATGAGGTTCTCGGTTGCGCCGACGCTCGGGAAGGCGAGGGAGACCGTCGTGCCCTTGAGCCCATCGGGAGCCTCGGCGTGCAGGTAGCCATGGTCGTTCTCGAACTGAACGCCCAGTGCCTCGAGGCCGAGGATATGAAGGTCCATCTTGCGGGCGCCGATGTTGCAGCCACCGGGCATGGCGATAACCGCCTTGCCGAAGCGGCCGATGAGCGGACCCATGACCGCCGTCGACGCGCGCATCTTCGCGACGAGCTCGTAGGGAGCCTCCCACGTGGAGACGTTGGATGTATCGATGATCAGCGTGTGCTCGTCGACGACCTCAATGGTGGAGCCCAGGCGCTTGAGCACCTTGCCCATGATATGCACGTCCGAGATGTTGGGGACGTTCGTGAGCGTCGTGACGCCCGGCGCGAGCAAGGTAGCGGCCATCAGCTTGAGCGCTGAGTTCTTGGCACCGGCAACCTCGACCGTACCGCCGAGGGCATGACCGCCTTCGACTCGGATAATCTCCATAGGGATCTCCTATAAACCGAACATGCCCGGAGAAGCGCTTCTCCGGGCATGAATATCAAAGCGAATGTGTTCTTCGCTTACCCTTTGTACGCGAGCAAGAGTTTACACCATGCGATCTCGCTCAGCAGGTACGCGCGGCGGGCATCATCGGGTGCACACGCCTCAAGCCGGTTTTGAAGGCCGCTCAACCGGTCATTGACCTCGGCGCGGTCCACGCGCGCCATGTCCTGAGCGCGCTCGGTGAGGATGATGACACGGTCGGCCGTGATCTCGGCATAGCCCTCGTCAACGGCGATCACGCGGTCTGTCGTACCCATGCGCTGCTCGGAGATGCGCACGTAACCGGGCCGGAGCGTGCAGATCTCGCTCGCATGGCGCGGCAAAACGCCCATCTCGCCCGTTGTCGCAGGGAGCGCGACGTAGGCGGCCTGGCCGTCAAACTCGCCGCTCTCGGGGCATACGACCTGCAGGTCCATAGGCCTACTTCCCCTCCATCTTCGCGGCGCGCTCGCGCACGTCTTCGATGGTACCGGCGTAGCGGAACGCCTGCTCGGGCAGGTCGTCGCACTTGCCGTCAACGATCTCGGCAAAGCTGCGCACCGTGTCCTCGACGCGCACGTACACGCCCGGGTTGCCCGTGAACTTCTCGGCAACGTGGAACGACTGCGAGAGGAACTGCTGGAGCTTGCGCGCACGGCTCACGGTCAGGCGCTGCTCCTCGGTGAGCTCGTCCATACCGAGAATCGCGATGATGTCCTGAAGGTCGGAGTACTCCTGCAGGATCTCCTGGACCCTCGTAGCCACGCGGTAGTGCTCCTCGCCCACGATCGTGGGGTCGAGCGCGTCGGACGAGGACGCGAGCGGGTCAATGGCGGGATACAGGCCGAGCGACGCGATGGAGCGCGAGAGAACGGTCTGGGCGTCAAGGTGGGTGAAGGTCGTTGCCGGAGCCGGGTCGGTGAGGTCGTCGGCGGGAACGTAGACGGCCTGGACCGAGGTGATGGAACCGGTCTTGGTCGACGTGATGCGCTCCTGCAGGTCGCCCATCTCGGTAGCGAGCGTAGGCTGGTAACCAACCGCCGAGGGCATGCGGCCGAGCAGGGCCGAGACCTCGGAGCCCGCCTGCGAGAAGCGGAAGATGTTGTCGATGAACAGCAGCACGTCCTGACCGCGGTCGCGGAAGTACTCGGCGGTGGTAAGGCCCGCGAGGCCGATGCGCAGACGGGCTCCCGGCGGCTCGTTCATCTGGCCGTAAACCAGGCAGGTCTTCTCGAGAACGCCGGACTCGGCCATCTCGAGGTACAGGTCGGTACCCTCGCGCGTGCGCTCGCCGACGCCGGTAAAGACCGACGTGCCGCCGTGCTCCTGGGCGAGGTTGTTGATGAGCTCCTGGATAAGCACCGTCTTGCCCACGCCGGCGCCACCAAACAGACCGGTCTTGCCGCCGCGGATATAGGGCTCGAGCAGGTCGATGGCCTTGATGCCGGTCTCGAAGATCTCGGTCTCGGTCGTCAGCTCCTCGAAGCTCGGTGCGGGATGGTGAATGGGATAGCGGTCCGAGATCTCGGGCATCGGCTTGCCGTCGACGGGCTCGCCCATGACGTTCCAGATGCGACCAAGCGTACCCGGGCCAACCGGCATCTGCATGGGCTTGCCGGTGTCGCGGGCCTCGAGGCCGCGCTGCAGGCCGTCGGTGGACGACATGGCAACGCAGCGAACGACGCCGCCCGGAAGCTGAGACTCAACCTCGAGCAGGGTCTTGACGTGCCCGATGGGCGTCTCGTCCTCAACGACGAGCGCGTTGTAGATGGCAGGCACCGCGCCGGCGAACTTAACGTCCACAACCGGGCCGATGATGCGCACGATGCGACCGGTGCCGGCGCCATGCGCGTCGCGCTCGGGCGCTGCCGCCTTCTTGGCGGCGATAGTATCAGCCATTGAATTCCTCCAATGCAGAAGCACCACCGACGATCTCGTTGATCTCGGTCGTGATGGAAGCCTGACGCACGCGGTTGTACGTGCGGGTGAGCGTCGCGACGATCTGCGTCGCGTTCTCGGTCGCCGAATGCATTGCCTTGCGGCGCGCGCCCTGCTCTGCGGCAGCCGAGTCGATAAGAGCCTGATGAACGACCGTCAGAATGTAGGACGGGATCAGGTGATCGAGCACGTGCGAGGCAGAGGGCTCAAAGGCAAACGAAGACGCGATGCGCTGAGGCGCGTCGGCGGCCGTGGCGCGCGGGCCGCGCGCGTACGCAACGGCCTCGCTGTCGAGCGGAAGCAGCTGCTCGCAACGCAGCTCCTGGTCAACGCGGTTCTTGGCATGATGGTAGATAACGACGATGCGGTCGATATCTCCCGCCGCGTAGCCGTCGCGGGCGTACGTGGCGATCATCTTCGCGCTCTCGAACGTAGGCGCCGCGGACTCCCCCGCGAAGCTCATAGCGCAACGGATGCCGCGGCTCTTGAAGTACTCGGCGGGCTTGCGGCCGCATGCGATGATCTCGCAGCGCGCGCCTTTGTCGGCGCAGCGGCGGTAGATGCGCTCCGCCTCGCGCTCGACGTTCACGTTGAACCCGCCGGCGAGACCGCGATCCGACGCAATGGCGACCACGAGCACGTTGCGCTCGTCGCCGTGCACGGCAAACACCGGGTTCTCCTCGGCTACGCCGGCATCGCCCGCGACCGTGAACATAACGTCGGTGATGGCCTTCTTGTACGGCTCGGCAGCCTTCGCGCGCTCAAGCGCACGACGGATCTTGGCCGTAGAGACCATCTCCATCGTGCGCGTGATCTGCTCGGTGCTCTTGACCGACGAGATGCGCTTTTTTATCTCGCGAAGGTTAGACATAGAGCCTAGTTCTCCTCGTCTTCCCCGGTCGCCTGCGATGCCTTGGCATCTGCGTGCGTCTCGAGGTAACGCTGCTTGTACGCATCGACTGCGGCGCCGAGCTTCTCGTCGAGGTCGCCCTCGATCTTCTCGGTGCGCAGGCGCTGCATGACGGCGGGAGCCGACGAATGCAGGTACTCGATGAGCCCTGCGCGGAAATCGAGGACCTCCGAGAGCTCGAGGTCGTCGAGCACGCCGCGGTTGCCGGCGTACAGCGCCGCGATCTGGTCGACCACGTCAAAGGGCATGAAGCGGCGCTGCTTGAGCAGCTCGGTCATGCGCGAGCCGTGGGTGAGCTGCTTCTGGGTAGCGGCGTCAAGGTCAGAGCCGAACTGCGCAAAGCCCGCGAGCTCCTGGTAGGAGGCGAGGTCGAGGCGCAGGTTGCCGGCCACTTGCTTCATGGCCTTTACCTGGGCGGCACCGCCCACGCGGCTCACCGAGATGCCCACGTCAACAGCCGGGCGCTGGCCCTGGAAGAACAGGTCCGACTGCAGGTAGATCTGACCGTCGGTGATGGAGATCACGTTGGTGGGGATGTAGGCCGAAACGTCGCCGTCCTGGGTCTCGATGAGCGGAAGCGCCGTCATGGAGCCGCTGCCGAGATCTTCGGAGAGCTTGCACGCGCGCTCGAGCAGGCGCGAATGCAGGTAGAAGATGTCGCCCGGGTACGCCTCGCGTCCCGGCGGACGATGCAGCGTCAGCGACATCTGACGGTACGCAACGGCGTGCTTGGAAAGGTCGTCGTAAACGACGAGGACGTGCTTGCCCTCGTTGCCCTTGTGCGCCAGATGGCCGTCCTTGCCGCGCGTCATGAAGTACTCGCCGATGGCGGCGCCCGCCATCGGGGCGATGTACTGAAGCGGCGCCGACGTAGCGGCGGACGCGGAGACGATCACGGTGTAGTCGAGCGCATGGTGCTTGGACAGCGTCTCGCGGATCGCCGCGACCGTGGAGGCCTTCTGGCCGATCGCGACGTAGATGCAGATCATGTCCTTGCCGCGCTGGTTGATGATGGCGTCGACGGCAATGGCGGTCTTGCCCGTCTTGCGGTCGCCGATGATGAGCTCGCGCTGGCCGCGGCCGATCGGGATCATGGAGTCGATGGCGAGAAGACCCGTCTGAACGGGCTCGCACACCGGCGTGCGCTCGATGATGCCGGGAGCCTTGAACTCGATGGGACGACGATGGGTCGTATGGATGTCGCCAAGACCGTCGATCGGCTGACCGAGCGGGTTGACGACGCGGCCGAGCATAGCGCTGCCGACAGGGATATCCATGATGCGGCCGGTCGTGCGGCACTCGTCGCCCTCTTTGATGGCTTCGACGTCGCCGAAAAGAACCGCGCCGACCTCGTCTGCCTCAAGGTTCTGCACGAGGCCGTACACCGTGGCGCCCGTGGTCGAGCTCTTGAGCTCGAGAAGCTCGCCGGCCATGGCGCTCTTCAGGCCCGAGATGCGGGCGATACCGTCGCCCACCTCGGAGACCGTCGAAAGCTCCTGGGTGTTAACCGTCGCCGCGAGACCGTCGAGGCGCTTCTCGAGCGCCCGCGCGATGTTCTCGGCGTTCAGTTTTTCTGCCATTTACGCAGCACCCCCCTCATGTTCGTCAAGCGGCTGGGCAAGCACGTCGCGCGCAGCGGCAAGCTGCGTGCGCACCGAGACGTCGCGGCGTTTGCCGCGGGCCTCGAGCACGATGCCGCCAATGATCTGCGGATCGACGTGTTCGATCAAAAAGACTTCCCTGCCGCCAAAATCGTTCTCGCACTTCTTGGTGATGACGGAACGCAGGTGGTCATCGAGCGGGACCGCGGTGGTCACCTCAACGCCCACGACGTCGTCGTCCGTCTCCACGAGCTCGCGGAAGCGCTCGCAGACCTTCTTGATCAGCGCGGAGTCGCCGCGGCGATCGATCGTCTCGACCGTCGCCATGACCTCGGGGCTCGCATTGGCGATGACCTCGAGGTCGCGCAGGTTCTCAAACAGGCGCCCCTCGGACTTGGAGGCCTCGAGCAGCGTGCGCGCATAGGTCTCGAGCAAGCGGTCTTCCGCGCGGCTAGCCATTGAGGCTCCCGACCTGCTCGGTGTACTTCTCGATCAGCTTGCGCTGCTCTGCCTCGTCGAGGCGCTCGTTCAGGATGCGGCCGGCAACCTCGACGGCGAGGTTGGCAACGGTCTCCGCAGAGCTTGCGTACACGGCGCGACGCTCGTCCTCGATGTTCTCGTGAGCACGGGCGATGAGGGCGGTTGCCTCGTCGTGAGCGCTGCCGATGATGCGGGCGCGCTCCGACTCGGCGTCGCGGCGCGCCTCGAGTACGATGTCAGCGGCCTCACGACGCGCGTCGGCCACGATCTGGTCGGCCTCGCGGCGCTTGGCAGCAGCAGCCTGCTTTGCCGCCTCGGCATCGGCGAGGCTCTCCTCGATGCGCTTGCTGCGCTCGTCCATCATGGTGAGCACCGACGGCCAAGCGAGCTTGGCGAGCGCCACGAGAATGATGAGGAACGCGATAAGCGCCGGGATGAACTCCGCCATGTTGGGGATGAGGATGGACGCTCCGCCCGCCGACTCCTCGGCAAAGGCGGGAACCGGGGCCAGAAGACCCGCAGCCGCGACAAGCGCAGCCGCCCGTCCCGCACGGTTGATAAGCTTCATAGTCTGCTCCTTCTGGGATACGATGCGAAGACTTCCCTAGGAGATCAGCGTGAGGACGAAGCCGATGAGGCCGAGCGCCTCGGCGAAGGCGGACGCCAGGATGAAGACAGTGAAGGCGCGACCCTGGATCTCAGGCTGGCGCGCCATAGCGCCCGTAGCGCCAAAAGCAGCGAGGCCGATGGCCAGACCAGCGCCGATAACACCGAGACCGTAACCGATAACTCCCACAATTCCTCCTTTAACGAGCGCCGTCTGGCGCAAGATACCAAAGCTATGACAAGGGCCGAACGGCCCGTATCACCTGATGTGCGCGCCGAGGCTAGTGCCCCTCGGCCTCCGCGATCTGGATGTAAACCGCCGCGAGGACCGTGAACACGTAGGCCTGCACGAACGCGACGATGAGCTCGACCGCGTAGATGATGAGCAGGATCGCGAGCCAGGCAAGGCTCGGGAGCGCGCCCACCGCGTTCATGGCGCTGAAGTGCTCGAGCAGCGGCTCGGCAAAGATGGCGGCCATGATGGAGAACGACCCCATGACGATGTGCCCCGCGAACATGTTGCAGAACAGACGGATGGCAAGCGTGATGGGGCGAAGCAGCAGCGAGAAGACCTCGATAACCCACACGAACACGTTCATGGGGAACGCGACGCCCGCAGGGGCGAGGCTCTTGAGGTACCCGATGACACCGTGCTTCTTGCAGCCGAAGTACACGAAGTACACGAAGGTCACGAGCGCGAGCGCCGCCGTGCAGCCGATAGCGCCCGTACCCGGCTTGCACCCCGGGATGAGGCCGATGAAGTTGTTGATCAGAATGAAGAGAAAGATGGTGGCCAAGAACGGGAAGTGACGGCGCCAACCGGTGCCGACCACGCCTTTGGCGACGTCGTTCTGAACGTACTCGATCAGGTACTCGACGCCGTTGACGAACACGCCGCGAGGCACCAGAGTCTGCTTCTTCACGAACACGGCCATGACGACCGCGAACACGACGGCCGCGACAAGCAGCCAGAACGAGTACTGCGTGAGCCCGACGGTCAGATCACCGGCAACAGGCGCCGAAGAGAACTCGGCAACCAGATGGTTGATCTCCTCGGGAAGTGCAGCAAAAGCATCCACGGATCAATACCTCCTAGCTCGGATACGACGCGGGCTATTCTATACCCAGAACCCCGCGTCTTCCATCCCACACAGAAGCTGCGCATTGCGCGGCGCGCTGCTGGATTAAGGCAGCATGATAACGCGAATCGCCACGGCGAGCCATACGATGGCAAAGCCCGTTGCAAGCCCTGCCGCAAACGCAACAGCGTCGTAACCAAACAGCACGTAAACGACAAGAAACGACGCGAGAAGCACACCGAACGAAACCGCGAGGGCAGGCCCGCCCTTGCCGAAGCTGGCGTCGCGCTTGCCGCGAAGCACCGGCTCGAGCACGAGCACGAGCGGCAGGAACGCAAGGGCCCCGACAAGTGCCCCCGCCCCGACCAAGGGCAGGTGATGAAGGCCGAACTCAAACATCGTCGCTTGGGGCGGCCGGCCCGCCCGGACCGTCTTCGAAGTGGCAGAGCTCGACGCCTGCCTCCTTGAGCAGGGCTGCCGAGAGCTCGTCAGGGTAGGAATCGCGGTAGACGATGCGCTTCACGCCGGCGTTGATGAGCATCTTCGTGCACTGGGCGCACGGATGCGCGGTGCAGTACACGGTCGACCCGTCGGTGGCGATGCCGCCGTGGCGCGCCGCCTGGATGAGCGTGTTCTGCTCGGCATGCAGGCCGCGGCACAGCTCGTGGCGCTCGCCCGAGGGGATGCCCAGACGCTCGCGCAGGCAGCCCACCTTCGAGCAATGGGCAATACCCGCAGGAACGCCGTTGTACCCCGTTGCCAGGATGCGCTTGTCGGCAACGAGCACGGCGCCCACGTGGCGACGCAGGCACGTGGAGCGTGTGGCCACCGCGTCGGCGATCTGCATGAAATAGCTGTCCCACGAGGGGCGCACGTAGTTGCGGTACGGCACGGACGACGCAGAGGGCGCGGTATCTGCCTCGCCGCAGCAGCCGCACGCGGGCATCCCCTGCAGCAGCGCGTCCTTATCTTCAGCTTGCGCCATGGCGCTTACCTCCTCAATATGAAAAGCGCCCGCAGGGACCTGCGGGCGTTCGTTGTGCATCCTACTTTACCGCCTGGGTGCGCGCTCGCGCAACCGCCTCGCGCCAGCCGCGAAGCGCCCGGGCGCGCGCATCGAGGGCCGTACCCGGCCAGTAGGAGCAGATCTCCTCGCGGTTCTGGATGAGCTCCTCGCGGCTCTCCCAGTACCCTACGGCCAAACCCGCCAGATACGCCACGCCGAGCGCCGTGGTCTCGACCTCGGCGGCGCGCTCGATGGGGATCTGGAGAAGGTCCGCCTGGAACTGCATGATGAAGTCGTTGCGCGAGGCGGACCCGTCGACCGACAGGCTCCCGAGCCGCATGCTGGAGTCGGCCTCCATGGCCTCGAGCACGTCGTACACCTGGTAGGCGAGCGACTCGCACGCCGCGCGAACGATCGTCGCACGGTTGGAGGCGCGGGTAAGGCCGCAGATAAGCCCGCGCGCCGAGGAATCCCACCACGGAGCGCCGAGCCCGGTAAACGCAGGCACCAAGTAGCAGTCGCCGTTGTCGTGAAGCGAGGCGGCGATGGCCGACGTCTCGGCCGGGTCGTCGATGATCCCGAGGCCGTCGCGCAGCCAGTCGATAACCGACCCCGCCTGGAAGATCGAGCCCTCGAGGGCGTAGGAGATCTTCTCGTCCGCGGCGATGCCGATCGTCGACACCAGGCCGCGGCGCGACCGCACCACGCGATCACCGGTGTTCATAAGCACAAACGCGCCGGTGCCGTAGGTGGTCTTTGCCGTGCCCTCGTCAAAGCAGCAGTGGCCGAACAGCGACGCCTGCTGGTCGCCGGCGACGCCCGCGATGGGCGGCATGTGCGTCATGACCTCGCTCGAAACATGGCCGAAGTCGCCGGAGCTCCAGCGTACCTCGGGCAGCAGCGAACGCGGAATGTCGAGCATCTTGAGCAGGTCGTCGTCCCAGTCGAGCGTATGGATGTTGAAGAGCATCGTACGGCTCGCGTTGGTGTAATCGGTGGCGTGAACGGTGCCGCCCGTCAGGTTGAAGATCAGCCAGGTGTCAATGGTGCCGAACATGAGGCGCCCCTCGTCGGCCATCTCGCGCGCGCCCGCAACGTTCTCCAAGATCCACTTGAGCTTGGTGGCCGAGAAGTACGCGTCGGGAATAAGGCCGGTCTTCTCGACGATCATGTCGGAAAGGCCGTCGGCTACGAGCGCGTCGGCGATAGGAGCCGTGCGGCGGCACTGCCACACGATGGCGTTGGTAATGGGCTGGCCGGTGTCGCGGTCCCACACGACGCAGGTCTCGCGTTGGTTGGTAATGCCGACAGCGGCGATATTGGCGGAGTGGATGCCGCTTTTGAACTGCACCTCGATCATCGTCGCGATCTGGCCGGCGAGAATCTCCATAGGGTCCTGCTCGACCCAGCCGGGCTGCGGGTAGATGGTGTGAACGGAGCGGCGCGCGCTCGCCACGACGCACCCGTACTCGTCGATGAGCAGGGCGCGGACCGACGTGGTTCCGCTGTCGAGCGCCATGATGTAGGAGTTGCGGGGAGTAAGGTCCGAACCGATACCGGCAAGGGCCCCTAGGTCAGGCAGCGTGATGGGCATGATGATCCTTTGCGCGTTAATCGACGATGGACACTGGCTTGCCGAGCACGCGCATGATCTCGGATGCAGGCAACGCCCCTTCGCGCAGTATCTGCACCTCTCCGTCCAAGCACGAGACGATGGTCGAAGCTTCGGCGCACATGGTGGCACCGCTGTCGATGGCAACGTCGACCCCCTCGAGGATGCGGGGTTCGACCTCTTCGAACGAAACAGGGGCGGGCTTGCCGTGCGTGTTGGCGCTCGTCGTGGCAAGCGGGCAGCGGCAGGCGCGCACGAGGGCGGCAACCACCGGCGAGCGCGAGACGCGCAGCGCAACGGTGCCGTCGGCCTCTTGCATGATACGGGGAACGGCGCTCGATGCGCGCACGATGAGCGTCAGCGCGCCCGGCCAGAACTTCTCGGCAAGGCGGCGCGTGTCGTCGTTGATGCCGAGCCCGTAGGTCTCGAGCGCCGAAACGTCGCCCACCAGCCAGGGAACGGTCTGGGAGGTATCCCTCTGCTTAACGGAAAAAATACGCGGGTACGCCGGCGAAATGCCTCCGCCTGCCGTACGGACCGCCACGCCGATGCCGTAAACGGTCTCGGTCGGGTACAGCGCCAGGCCGCCGTTGAGCAGCACCTCGGCAACGTCGTCGATCGCTAGCGGGTGGGGCGTCTTTTCGCTCGTTATGTAGGTGCGGCCCATCCCGCCACGTCCCTTCTTACAGCCGGACTCCGATCCGGCGTCTCAGTTTCCGATATGTGCCCCAGATCATTTTCGCACCATTATTCCCCGCAAACGGGAGGAGGGCGGTTTTGGTCGCAAACGGCGTAACGCACTCGGTGAAGGGGTAATCATTAGACAATTTAAGCTTCTTTGTCCCGTTCGCCCCTTACAACCGACCGTTCGCGCCCTCCGGGATCTGCGCCAAAACAAAGCGCGGTCTATTCGTAAGGTCACGTACGATTCTGACCTGCACAAACCCTGCCTCCTGCGCGAGAAGAGCAGCGTCGTCGAGCGTGGTCTCGTGGAGCTCGCAGGCGAGCAACCCGCCCGGCCTGAGAACGCGCGCGGCGCCCTTGAGCAGGCGACGGTACACGTCAAGGCCGTCGGGGCCGCCGTCGAGCGCCAGCGACGGCTCAAAGTCGGCAACCTCGCGCGGCAGCTTCGCAAGCACGTCCTGGGGAATGTAGGGGGGATTCGACACGAGCACGTCGAAGGTTCCTTCTTCCGCAGGGCGCACCGGATCGAGCAGGTCGCCTTGGCGAATGGCAACGGAGCCCGCAAGCGAAAGCGCGTCGCGGTTCTTCTTGGTCAGCGCGCATGCCTCGGGAGCGATGTCGATAGCGAGCACGGCAACGCGCCCCGGCCGCTCCGCGGCAAGCGAGAGCCCGATGCACCCCGTGCCGCATCCCACGTCGAGAACGCGGGCGCGAGCAGGCGCCGCAGCCACGCTGTCGTCCTGGGCTTCAGACTCGCCGGCGCACTGGTCAGATGCGTTTTCGGCGTCGAACGCCTCAAGGGAAGCCCCCTCGTCGCTCTCCTGCGTGCCCGACGCCCCGAACACCTCGGCTTCGGGGTATCGGGGCTCCTGAGCGGCGGCTTCCGAAGCAGCCTGCTCCCGCGCGCGCTTCTCCTCGGCGCGCTTCTCCTCCACCTCGTCGTTCCAGGGGATCACCGTGCGCTCGCGCGGCAGATCCTCGCGCCCGAGCACCTCGTCGTCCAAGAAGGCAAGCACCTCCTCCACGAGAAGCTCGGTCTCGGGCCGCGGAATAAGCACGCCCGGCGCGCACGCCACGTCGATCTGGCGAAACGACGTCTCGCCGGTCACGTACTGCAGCGGCTCACCGGAAGCGCGGCGCTCGATCATGGCATGGAGCTTCTCGAGCTCGGTAGGCGAGAGCGGTCGGTCGAAACTCATATAGAGCTCGATGCGCGAAAGGCCGGTCGCCGCAGTGAGCAGCCACTCGGCAGCAAGACGAGCCTTGTCGTCGCCCTTGCGCTCGAGATAGCCGCGCGTCCAATCGAGGCAGCGCTTGATCGTCCATGTTTCGCCGGCCATGCCGTCCCCCTTTGAGAAAGAAGCGCCCCGCTCCCTCCAGCCGAGGGGACGGGGCGCGCGTGAGCCTATGAAAGCCGTTAGACCGTCTGTGCGAGCTTCTCGGCGCGGTCGGCGGCGGCAAGCGCCTCGATAACGCTTCCGAGCGCGTCGCCCGTGAGCACGCCGTTGTAGGTGGAGTTGAACCCGATGCGGTGGTCGGTCACACGGTCCTGCGGTTGGTTGTAGGTGCGGATCTTCTCGGAACGCGCACCGTGGCCGATCTGGCTCGCGCGCTCGGCGCCGAGCTCGGCCTGCTGCTTCTCGAGCTCCATCTCGTAGAGACGAGCGCGCAGCATCTGCATGCAGACCTCGCGGTTCTGGATCTGAGAGCGCTGCTCCTGCGACTGCACCACGGTGTTGGTGGGCAGGTGCGTGATGCGCACGGCCGAGTACGTGGTGTTAACGCACTGACCGCCAGGACCCGAAGCGCAGTAGGTGTCAACGCGCAGGTCGGAGGGGTCGATCTGAATATCGATCTCGTCGGCCTCGGGCAACACGGCAACCGTGGCCGTGGAGGTCTGGATGCGGCCCTGGCTCTCGGTCTTGGGAACGCGCTGCACGCGGTGCACGCCGCTCTCGAACTTCATGACCGAGTAAACTTTGTCGCCCGTGACCTTGAACTCGATGGTCTTGAAGCCGCCGACCTCGTTGGGGCTGGCGTCGAGAACCTCGATCTTCCACTTGCGCGCCTCGCAGAAGCGCTGGTACATCTTGTACAGGTCGCCCGCAAAAATGGCCGCCTCGTCGCCGCCCACGCCGGCGCGGATCTCGACGATGGTGTTCTTCTCGTCGTTGGGATCGCCGGGGATGAGCATAAACTTGATGTCTTCCTCGAGACCGGGGAGCTTTGCTTCGTTCTCGGCGATGTCGGCCTGGAGCATGGCCTTGGCCTCGGGGTCGGACTCCTCGCCGAGCATCTCTTTGGCAACGTCGATGTCGTCGAGAGCGGAGAGGTACTCCTTTGCCTTGGCCACGAGCTCCGCCTGGTTGGCGTGCTCCTTGGCAAGGCGGGTGTACTCCTTTTGGTTGGAAACTATCGAGGGGTCCGAGAGCTTCTTCTCGAGCTCCTGATAGGCGGTGATGAGCTGTTCGAGCTTGTCGCGCATGGGCCTTCCCTTCGTTCGATAACAATCGGCACGGGCGCGTGCCGCCTGACGTACGGTCGTGGCGAACCCAGCTAGAGCTTATCGAGCGAGAAACACATGCTTGGCAAAGCCTCCTCTACCGCATAAGTCGTAGCGCAGCCGCAAGACGCGTGGCCTTATGCGACGGCGCAAAACGTGCAGCGCCTCGTTTGAGACACAGTTGCATTATGGTACCACGCGCGCACGGAAACTATGCACGCACCAAAACCCCACGTCGAGCGGGCGCATGCTACCATGGCTCTCGACCACGCATGCGAGACTGCCTCCGAGGAGAAGCCATGTCCAAGCGCAAGATAAAGAACCGCGCCGCCGCCGCGGCGGCCCGCAAGCCCAAACCCGACGTAGACGAGCGCGCTCTCGCCCGCGCCCGGGAGGGCCTCGGCACCGAGTCGCGCTCGGCACTCGACCGCCGAAGCGTGCCGCTCGGGCTCGGCAGCGCCCTTGCCGCTACGGGCATCGCGTGGAATGCCGGGGCGTTCAGCACCGTTCCGTGCGCCATCTCGGCAATCGTGAGCATGGCCGCCTGGGTCGCGGGCGCTTACCTTAACGTCTCTCTCGTACGCGGCGGCGTGCACCCCGTCGTGCGCTACGCAGCAGCGGCGCTGATCGGCGGCGTTCTGCCGACCGTCGCCGGTACCGCCGCCTACCTTGGCACGTTCGACGCCCTGTCGCTTCTGCCTGCCGCCGCGCTCGGCCTGCTCGTTGCCGCGCTGCGCATGCTCGAGGACGTTACGGACGGAGCCGCGTCGCTCGATCATCCCGCTCGTACGCGCTGGGGGTTCGCGACCCTTATCAACCTGTCGTTTGTGCTGCTCGCAGCGCATCTGTTCGTCGTCGGCAAGCTCACGCTCGTCTCGGCGTTTGTGCTTCTCGCCATGTTTGCCCAGCTCTTCATCGTCGAGAAAGACGTGGTCACGAGCATGGGTGCCAACGACAACCCGATGCTGCTCGAGCGCCACCGCGCCCCGCTTTGCGGCGGAGCGTTTGTGGTGTCGCTTATCTACATGGCGCTGCTCATGACGCAGCTCTAGGCACTCTTCTGGGCAGGCGTGCCTCGCCGTGCCGGGCCCCGCTCGCCCGGCACGCGGCCGCGCGCTCGCCCGGCGCCGGCCAGACGGACCCTGCAACAGATCACCGCAAGAATACGCAGCCAACCGTATGTGCGAGGCTTATGCTGCCCGTTCATGCGGTTGGCTGCGTATTCTTGTGCTCGATGCGTTTGTCCGCGGAATCTTCAGGACGTCTTGGGGGGGGTCGCCTGCGGCAAAGATTGCTTAAAGCCCGAACGCTACGAGAGGCCCAGCATCTCCATTGCATGGTCGATGATGCCCTTGGCGTTAAGGTGGCCGTAGTCGCGCATGCTGATAACGTCGACCGGAATCTGCCCGTGCACCGAGCGTTCCATCTCGCCGAGGGCGTACCCAATCTGCGGGCCGAGAAGCACGGCGTCTGCGGACGGCGCACGATCGAGCGCCTCGGATAGCGGCAGGGCTTCGAGCTCGATGGGCAGGGCGCGGTCGGAGACCTCCTTGCGAAGGCGCTGAATCAGCAAACGCGTGGACATACCTGCGGTGCACGCAAGCAACAGCTTCTTCATTACAAGGACCCTCCCCTGACCCGGCGCTGAACAGACTATTGAGGCTACGGTAAGCAGCATTATCCGCCTTCTTCCCCGCTCAAGCAGCGGCGTAACGGCGAACGGCAAAATTTAACGTGCGCAAACCCTCATCCGACGCCCCCATTTACCTGCGACCTTCTTAATTCGCACATAATTGCAAACAACCCTTGACACCACCCCGCCCCAGTGCGAATATATTCACCGCGAGTTGCGCCGTTACCTCAGCTGGATAGAGGGACTGACTACGAATCAGTACGTCACAGGTTCGAATCCTGTACGGCGCACCAGCCAAAAGTGCAAGCCCGGATCTCTTGGAGGTCCGGGTTTTTTGCTGTTGTGAGCACATAAGTACAGGATTCGAACCTTGATGAGGGCGCGGAGCTGAGGAAACGCGCGAGCGTTTTCCAGCGGAGCGCGCAAGGGGCCGGAGGCCCCGCAGCGCAGGCGGATGGCGCCAGCCATACGCCGAATCCTGTACGGCGCACCAGCAAAAGTGCAAGCCCGGATCTCTCGGAGGTCCGGGCTTTTTTGCTGTTGTGAGCACATTCTCCCAAACACCTTTCCCCCCAGGCTACGGTCAACGCGCCGGTGCCGCCTCGAGGACGGTGTAGGGCAGGCACAGGCGGCGCAGAAGATCCCTGATGCGCTGCAAGGCATCTGCCTCGCCGTACTCGAGCGCAAAGAAGCGTGGGAGCAGGGCCTCGTCGCTCAGCTCGAGATAGGCAAGCAACACGGGCAGAACCGGCTCGGCCACACGCAGCTCAACCACATGTGGGCTCTCCTCAAAGCACCACTGCGCAAGAGGGCCTTCCAAGCGCTCCACAACACTCAGACCGTTCCCCTCTTCGTACGCGCACCACACATCAACGCGCTCCTCTCCCTCACGTGATGAGAACAATGCGAAGCTCTGCAAACCGTCGTTCCTCATAGCAAGCGCCCCCTTACGTTGAGCTTCTCCTTGTCCATCAGGCTAGCACGTAAAGGGGTTCAATAACGAACATATGTTCTGTACATTTTGCGTAGGTGTCCGCACCGAGCGCTACAATACTTGCAGCTAGCCGCGCCGCAAGGCACGGCTGCGCAGTCCCCACCACACATCCGGCGGAAGGAGCCGCTATGACCTATCCCGTCTTTGACCTCCACTGCGACACCGCTGACCGCCTCGCGTGGCAAACGCTCCCCGCCGATATCAAAGCCATAACGGGCATCGACGCCTACGGCCCCGGTGACGCCGAGGACCCTGCCGGCATTCGCAGCATCGCACGCAACCGCGGGCACATCTCTCTCGAGAAGATCGGCGGCACCCCGTGGGCGCAGTGCTTTGCCTGCTACATCCCCGACCAGCTCATGCCCGAGCGCGCGCAAGGGTTTTACCGCCATGTTATGGACGACCTTGCTGCCCAAGCAGCCGCCAACTCTTCGCAGTTTCGCTTGGTAAGCCATGCGGCGGACATCAGGCCCACGCTCGAACAGGGCCTCGTCGCGGGCATCCGCACCATAGAGAACGCCCGCATGCTCGGATTCGACCCATCGCTCGCCCGCATCCTCGCCCGCGACGGCGTCCTTATGGCATCGCTTTCGTGGAACGCCCGCGGACCGCTCGCGAGCGGCCACGACACCTCGGAGCACATGAGCCACACCGGCATTCGCGTCATCGCGGAGCTCGAGGCGGCGGGCATCATTCTCGACGTCTCGCATCTCAACGACGAGTGCTTCTCGGACGTGGTCGACCATGCAGAGAAGCCGTTTGTGGCAAGTCACTCAAACAGCCGCGCCGTCTGCAGCGCGCCGCGCAACCTCACCGACGCCCAGTTTGTCGAAATCCGCAACCGCGGCGGCCTTGTAGGCCTCAACTTTGCCGATATCTTCCTGGCAAACGGCGCGCCCGCGGTACGCCCGACCTTCGACGACATCTCGCGCCACCTCGACCACTGGCTCGAGCTCGACGGCGAGAACGTCATCGCCCTCGGCAGCGACTTCGACGGCTGTGACACTCCCGACGTCGTGGCCGACGCTGCCCGCATCCCCGCGTTTCAAGAACTTCTCGCGCAGCGCTTCGGAGAAGACCTTACACGCAAGCTCTGCGCCGAGAACGCCCTCGCCTTCTTTGAGCGCTGGGGCAACTAGCCGCCAGCTCGCACCTGCCGCCGGCATAAAAAAGCCCGGAGCACAAAGCTCCGGGCCAGCACAAATCTTCCTGCGGAAACCGCGCGTTTACGCGCCGATGACCTCCATACCGCCCATGTAGGGGCGCAGCACCTCGGGCACGGTGATGGTGCCGTCGGGGTTCTGGTAGTTCTCCATAACGGCAGCCATGGTACGGCCCGTGGGGAGGCCAGAGCCGTTGAGGGTGTGCACGAAGCGGGATCCCTTGAAGTGCTCCGGGTCGCGGTACTTAATCTGAGCGCGGCGCGCCTGGAAGTCGCCGCAGTTGGAGCAGCTCGAGATCTCCTTGTACGCGTTGTAGCTCGGCAGCCACACCTCGATGTCATAGGTCTGACGCGCCGAGAAGCCCAGGTCGCCGGTGCACAGGCTGATCACGCGATAGGGCAGCCCAAGCTGCTGGAGGATGAACTCCGCCTCGGCAACCATGCTCTCGAGTTCGTCATCGGACTCCTCGGGCTTGGCGAACTTGACCATCTCGACCTTGGTGAACTGGTGCTGGCGAATGATGCCGCGCGTGTCGCGGCCGGCGCTGCCCGCCTCCTCGCGGAAGCAGGGCGTGCCCGCGGTGTAGCGCAGCGGAAGCTCCTTGGCGTCGAGAACCTCGCCGGCGTGCAGGTTGGTGAGCGCGACCTCCGCCGTGGGGATGAGGAACTGGTCCTCGCCCGTGTGGTAGGCGTCGTCCTCGAACTTGGGCAGCTGGCCCGTGCCGTACATGATCTCGCGGTTGACGATCACCGGCGGGATGAACTCCTTGAAGCCGCGCGCGATATGCGTGTTGAGGAAGAAGTTCTCGAGAGCACGGTCGAGCAGCGCGCCGGCGCCGGCTAGAACCGTAAAGCGAGCGCCCGCCAGCTTGGAGCCGCGGTCAAAGTCGAGAATACCGAGATCGGTGCCCAGGTCCCAGTGCGCCTTGGGCTCAAAGCCCTCGGCGGCAAAGTCGCGCGGAACGCCCCAGCGACGACGCTCGGGGTTCTCGGTCTCGTCCTTGCCCACAGGCGTTGCCTCGCACGGAATGTTGGGCAGGTGCGCCATAAAGTCATTGAGCTGCGTCTCGAGCTCGGTGCGGCGCGCGTTGAGCCCCTGCACGCGATCGTTGATCTCGCGCACGCTCGCCTTGGCAGCCTCGGCAGCGCTCTTATCGCCCGCCTTCATCAGCTGGCCGATCTCCTTGGACGTAGCGTTGCGCTTGGCCTGAAGCTCCTCGACCTCTACGATGACGCCGCGGCGCTCCGCGTCGAGCGCAAAGAACGCCTCGCGATCCCACGAGGTCTGGCGGTTGGCCATTGCCTCGTCGACCGCATCGGGATTCTCGCGCACAAACTTGATGTCGAGCATGATCTACTCCGTTCGCAAAACTTCCCCGCGCGTACGATAAGCCGCGCGAGGAAGTTTCATCGCTATTCAAACCTCTCGCCAGTATATACTGGTGAGAATCTGCCCACACGTGAGAAGGTAATGAATGGACGCTTTTTTTAACTTTCTCTTCGAGACCCGTGCCGGGGTCGCGGTCCTCATCGTAGGCGGCATCATCCTGTTTATGCTCATCGCGTTTATTACCGAGCGCAAGACGCACAAGCTCTACGTTGACCGCGGTCCCAAGACCGACGACGAAGACGACGGATGGAGCGGCCTCTTCGGGTAATCGATCCCACGCCACCCACCGGTGGCATCGACAACCAAGAAGCGCGCACCCCACGTGCAACAACAAGGCGCCCGCAGCGGATCTCGCAAGATCGCTGCGGGCGCCATACGTTTGCGTTCTCGAGCTCGGGACGCTTAAATCCCGTGCTACTTTCCCTCGATGGCGGCGATTGCCTGGATAAACGCAGAGCGCAGCCCTGCCTGCTCGAGCGCGGCAACGCCCTTGATGGTAGTGCCGCCCGG
>CALUOB010000027.1 GCA_944322175.1 uncultured Coriobacteriaceae bacterium | reverse complement strand
CCGAGTCCTACGCCGCGCGGCCGAAGCGGCGCATGCTCGTGGACATCGTTGCCGCCGAGGACGCCGACGTGGTCTTCGTCGCCATGCCCAAGCTCATCAGGACCTGCGGCAAGTCGTGCCCCTTCCATCACGAGGCGATCGAGAACCTCTTGCGCCTGTCGGCCGAGCGGTCGCTCGCGCTTGCGCACCGCATGATGCACATCGCGCCGCGCACGATTCGCGAGCGCGTGCTCTCGTATCTCTCCGATCAGGCGACGCGCGTGGGGTCCGATCGCTTTACCGTGCCGTTCTCGCGCCAGCAGCTCGCCGACTACCTCGGCGTCGACCGCAGCGCGCTGTCGCACGAGCTCTCCAAGATGCAGCACGAGGGCCTTATCGTCACGCGCCGCAGCTACTTTGAGCTCAAGCGGGACGCTTGGGGCGAGCGCTGAGGCGGGCAGATGCGCCCCGTTGGCTGGGCCAAGCGGTTCAGGGCGTGTCGCGCCTGCGGGCGTGGTATGTTCTTGTGCAACGTGCAACTTCGAGGAGGACGCTATGGCTGAGAAGCTTGAGCAAGACGCCTGCGCGGCAGGTTCCCAAAAACCCGACGAGCTCTACACGGTCGGCGCCGAGCGCCGGCTGCCGCTGCCGGAGCCGGCGAGCGCCAAGATGGCGTGGGAGTGCGGAGCAGAGCGCATTGCCTACACCGCTTCTGCGGGGCATGTTGACGTGCGCACCGACACGGGCGCGCTCGTGGGCAAGATGTTCTTCCTCTCGTATGTGGCCGACGCGCCGGCGGATGCCGCGCCGCGTCCGGTGACGTTTTGCTACAACGGCGGTCCGGGCAGCGCCTCGGTGCCCGTCAACATGGGCGGCATCGGCCCCAAGCGCGTGGTCACCGACGGGCTGAACCATCTGGCAACGCCGCCGCGCGTTGAGGACAACCCCTCTACGCTTCTGCGCGTGAGCGACCTCGTGGTTCTCGACGCACTGGGCACCGGGTACTCCGTCGTGGCGGAGGACGCCGATACGGCGCGCCTGTGGAGCGTGGACGGCGATGCCGACGCGTTTTGCCGCGCGATCATGGCCTGGCTCAACGAGAACAACCGTTGGGGCTCGCCGGTGTACCTGTTCGGCGAGTCGTACGGCACGGTGCGCAACGCCGTGCTCATGCGCCTGCTCACGGAGCGCTTCGTGCCGCTTGCCGGCGTGGTGATGCTCTCGTCGGTGTTTGACTGGGTGCAGAAGATGCCGGGCTCCGATCTGGGCTATCTGGGGCTCATGCCCACCTACGCCGCAACGGCGCGCCACTTCGGCAAGGCGGGCGCGGGCACGAGCGAGGCGGCGTGGTTTGACGAGGCGATGGAGTTCACCGAGCGCGTGTACGCGCCGGCGCTCTTGCGCGGCGACCGCCTGAGCCTTGAGGAGAGAGGCGCGGTGGCACGCGAGCTCTCCGAGCGCATCGGACTCGACGCGGCGTTTATCGAGCGCAACAACCTGCGCATCGACCTCACCACTTTCCGCAACGAGCTCCTGGCCAAGGAGGGCCTCGTGACCGGCCGCTTTGACACGCGCTTTACCACCTACGCGCCGTGCACCTCGCTCGGCGGCGGCCAGCAGATCGCCGGCGACGCCTCCTCCGACGCGGTCGAGGCGGCGTGGACGGCGGCGTTCCGCCAGCACCTCAACGAGCTCGGCTACGAGGGCGCGCCCGTGTACCCGTTGAGCAACTTCATGAGCGTGGGTCTCGCTTGGGACCGCTCGCACGAGGTGCCGGGCACCGGCATGCGCGCTTCGGCTCCCAACGTTGCCTACGACATCGCGGCGGCGCTCAAGCACAGCCCCACCGTGCGCGTGGCGGTTCTCGGCGGTCGCTACGACGCGGCCACGCCGTACTGGAACGCCGTGCGCGACATCTCGTGCCTGTTCTTGCCCGAGGAGCTCAAGCGCCGCGTTGAGTTCAAGCTCTACAGCTCCGGCCACATGGCCTATGTCGACGAGCCCACGCTCGAGGCGCTCGGCCGCGATATGACGGAGTTCTACGCGCAGTAGGCGCGCAGGCGCATCCCAAGGCCTACCGCGACCTTATCGTGCGCGTGGCGGGCTTCCCTAAGAAGTGGTGCAACCTGGGACGCGACCTGCAAGACGAGATCATCAACCGTACCGAACAGGCATTTTAGGAGGTTATTATGTCGTTTCGCCCTATGCGCCGCGGGCGCCAGGAGCTTTCGCGCGAGGAGTGCGAGGCGGTTCTCGGCCGGGGCTCGGCAGGCGTGCTCGCCGTTGCGGGCGACGACGGGTACCCGTACGCCGTGCCGCTGAGCTACGCGTTTGACGGCGGCCGCTTGGTCTTTCACTGCGCGCGCTCTGGGCACAAGCTCGACGCCATCATGCGCGAGCCCAGGGCGTCGTTTTGCGTGGTGGACCAAGACGAGGTGCACCCGGAGGAGTACACCAGCTACTTCCGCAGCGTCATCGTGTTCGGCACGATGCACGTGATCGAGGACGATGACGAGAAGCGCGCCGCCGCTGAGGTTCTCGGCAGGCGCTACGCCCCGGAAGAGACCGAGGAGTCGCTCACCGCCGAGATCGACAAGTTCTGGCGCCAGCTCACGATGCTCGAGATGCGCATTGACCATATGACGGGCAAGCAGGCCAAAGAGCTCGTGCCCGCTCGGTCGTAGCCTCCGGCGTTCTGCTCGGCGTCTGCCGCCGCGTGCCTGTCACAACATATCTCCTGCGTCGCATCGGTGTCCGCTCGCCGATGACGCGAATGCCCCTGCCAAGGCGGGGGAGAATCGCATGCTATGCTCGTTTGCAAAGCGGGCACCGCTGCGAGGCCCGCTTTGGGGTCTCGTCGTGGTTCTCCTGAGGCATTGCGAGGCGAGGCCCGTTGTGCTTGGCAGGGATGCCCGCCGAGGAGAGGGGTCCCACAAGATAGAAGGAGTTTCGCATGGCACTACCCGAGGGATTCCTGTGGGGCGGCGCGGTTGCCGCGCATCAGCTCGAGGGCGGCTACGACGAGGACGGCCGCGGCCTGTCCGTTGCCGACGTTATGACCGGCGGCTCCAACGGCGTTCCGCGTCAGATCACCGACGGCGTCGTTGAAGGCAAGTACTATCCCAACCACAAGGGCATCGACTTCTTCCACACCTACCGCGACGACATCGCACTCTTCGCCGAGATGGGCTTCAAGTGCTTCCGCACGTCCATCAGCTGGTCGCGCATCTTCCCCGAGGGTGACGAGCTCGAGCCCAACGAGGCCGGCCTCAAGTTCTACGACGACATGTTTGACTTCATGCTCGAGAACGGCATCCAGCCCGTCATCACCCTGTCGCACTTCGAGATGCCCTACGGCCTGTGCAAGAAGTACGGCGGCTGGGCCAACCGCAAGCTCATCGACCTCTTTGTGCGCTACGCCAAGGTCTGCTTCGAGCGCTACCACGAGAAGGTCAAGTACTGGATGACCTTCAACGAGATCGGCAACCAGTTCAACATCTCGAATCCCATCTTTGGCTGGACCAACTCCGGCGTTGTCTTCACCGACTTTGACGACCCCGAGAAGATGATGTACCAGTGCGCGCACTACGAGTTCGTGGCGAGCGCCAAGGCCGTCAAGGTCGCCCATGAGATCGACCCCGACCTCATGGTGGGCTGCATGATCGCCTCCGGCCCCACCTATCCGCGCCAGTGCAAGCCCGAGGACGTGCTGCTCGCCGACGACGCCAACCATCACATCTTCTTCTTCGGCGACGTGCAGTGCCGTGGCGTGTATCCCAACTACGCGCTCAAGATGTTCGAGCGCAAGGGCTGGGACCTCGACATCACCGACGAGGACCTCGCGGCGCTCAAAGAGGGCCCGGTCGACTACATCGGCTTCAGCTACTACTCCTCCAGCGTGGTCGACTCCACCGTCGAAATCGACATTTCCAAGTCCACCAGCTCTAACGATCCCCACAACGTGCCCAACCCCTATCTCAGCGCTACCGACTGGGGCTGGACCATCGACCCGGTGGGTCTGCGCATCATGCTCAAGCGCTTCGACGAGCGCTACAACGGCATGCCGCAGTTCATCGTCGAGAACGGCATCGGCATGTACGAGGACCTCGACGAGAACAACACCGTTGAGGACGACGCGCGTATCGAGTACTTGGGCGCGCACATCCGCGAGATGAAGAAGGCCGTGGAGGAGGACGGCGTCAACCTCATAGGCTACACGCCGTGGGGCTGCATCGACGTGGTCTCGTTCACCACGGGCGAGTACGCCAAGCGCTACGGCTTCATCTACGTCGACATCAAGGACGGCGGCGAGGGCAGCGGCAAGCGCTACAAGAAGAAGTCCTTCAACTGGTACAAGCACGTGATCGAGACAAACGGCGAGGAGCTGTAAGTCTGGCACTCAAGATGCTTGCTGCGCTTTGACGCGCAACGGCTAAAAGCTGCGCCCGCACCTTTCATAAGGTGCGGGCGCGGTTGTCATTCTCGGCGTAGGGCACATGACGAGCGGGCGTCCCGGCGACGCGCGACTCGGGCATCTCGGCGGGTGGGGCTCTGCACTAGAGCGCGTCCAAAGCTGGCACGGCGCAAGCGGTGCCGCTCGTAGCGGGCCCGCTGTGCAAAACGACGTTCGCGGCGGGATTTTTGCGCAGAAATGACTTCGATACGGGCGGCGAGCGCAAAATTGACTTCGATACGGGCGGCGTGCGCAAAAGAGACTTCGATACGGGTGCCTTGCGCAAGATGGGGCACGATACGGGTGTCCAATTGCTTCCCGGCGAGAAAGAGCCCACGTAAAGACCGTGTTTACTCTACGGATAGGGTACTCATATGGAGCATCGCCGCAGCAACCTACGGCGGCGCACCCGTATCGCGACCGATTTTGCGCAGGTCGCCAGTAGCGTCAATGTTTTTGCGCAGGCCGCGCCAGGCGCATTGCGTTCCAGAGCTCGCAACGTACGGTTGCGTTTCCAATCTGGCCGAAATGCAACTCAAATGTGATGGAATTAGGGGAGATGGGCTGCGATCGTATGAGAGGAAGGTCATGACAGGAGCAACCTACGAATAAAGGAGGGCCTCATGAGCTTTGGCGAGAATCTCTATCAGCTTCGAAAGGGTCGCAACATGACTCAAGAGCAGCTTGCTATGTTGCTCGGTGTTTCCAGGCAGGCTGTTTCGCGCTGGGAGTCCGAAACGGCGTATCCTGAGATGGACAAGTTGGTGCGCCTTTGCGATATCTTCGGCTGTTCCTTTGACGAGCTGATTCGGGGGCATGTCGAGGATCTTCCTTCTTCTCCTGAGCTCGCCGTGCCCTTGGGTACCGGCAGTTCTGATCTTTGTGATTACGACAAGCATATACGAGGTCGTGCGCGCCTCTTGTCTTCGGGCGTGGCTGTTTGCGTGCTTGGGTTTGCGGGGGCGAGTCTAACCGGGGGATCGAACTTCGGGGCATTGTTTACTGGCGCGCCCCTTTGCCCACCGGTTTCTGTTTTGATTGCAATGGGTCTAGTGGTGGGCGTCGCCGTTATTGCGCTTGCCTTCATCAATGACCTCGCCTTCATGAAGAACCATCCCTTCGTTGAAGACTTTTACACCGATAAGGACAGACGTAACGCACGCAGAGCCTGCCAAATGGGAGCCGCGGTGCTCGTAGGTCTGTTGGCGGTTGGTGTCGGTGGATTGGGCCTGTGGCAGAGCGCGTGGAATGTGTCTCTCGGCGTCGCGTGGTTGCTCGCCTGTATGGCTCTTGGCGCCTGGGCCTTTGTCTTTACGCGCGCCTACGCTAAGCGTGTGGACGTGTCGTGCTACAACGAGCGAGCTGCGATGATCGAGAAACGCTCGTGCCTGTCCGAAGATGCAAAAGTCTGCGTGCTTGTGATGGCGATTTTCTCGATGATCGCCTTGAGCGCTCTTCTTCTGATTGGCCACCCTCTGTATTGGTTTGCTTGGGTTTTGGGAGCACTGGCTAGCGCGGTGGTCGTGATCGTTCGCACGCTGTCAAGGACAACCAGCAAGGAGTTGTAGACTTACCCAGCTGAGTCATTCACAGTGTCCCGATATGTAGTAGACAGAGCAGGCACGCGCACATTTGAAGTGCAGGACAAACGAGTGGCTCTTTGACTTCTTTGCCTCCCGTTGACTTCTTTGCCTCCGGTTGATTTCTTTGACTTCCGTTGACTTTTTTGCCTCTGGTTGATTTGTTTTGCGCCACGTGCGATTGGCCGATGTGTTCGAGGCGGATGGCGAGGGGCGCTCGCGCTGTTTGGCGCGGGCGCCCCTCGCTGCGGCCTGGTGCCTGTTTGCGTTATTCGTTGGGATTGATAAGTTCGAGTGCCTCGAAGTGCGCGGTTGCCGGGTCAAAGTCATACACGGTGATGCCGCAGTTGCCAATGCGGCGCCCATCGCCGCGCAGGCGCTGCTCGGCCTCAAGTCCCTGCGCGCGCAAAAACTGTGCTACCGCAGCGCCATGGCTCGTCATGAGGACGCTGTCGTGACCGGGGCGCTGCATGAGCTCAGTGATGGTCTCGACGAGACGCGCGCGGAACGCCATCTCGCCCTCGCCGCCGAAGGGCACGTAGAAGTCGCCGTAGGGAAGCGGCGGGTTCACGTCTTCGGTAAGACCCTCGAACGAGCCAAAGTTCCACTCCTTGAGGCCTTTTACGCGCTCGTAGGCAAGGCGGCTCTGTCCACTCTCAGCACGCACGAGCTCAAGCGTATCAACGGCGCGCTCGGAGGTGGAGCTGTAGGCATGGTCAAACGTCACACCGTGCTCGGCAAACCAGCGACCAGCTCCGCGCGCCTGCTCGATGCCCAGCTCGGTCAAGGGCGAGTCGCACCACCCCTGTTTGCGCTTGAGCACGTTGAAGAGGGTCTGACCGTGGCGCATAAGATAGAGCTTGGACATGGGGTTCCTCCTGTAAATACGTTGAATCCTATGATGCCACGGTTTCCCAGCTGTTCAGTGGCTCGCCCTCGAACTGAACGAAGCTGCGGTGCCCCGTGACGGGCAGCTCATCGAGCGTTTACGCCTGCTGGGAGTAGTCGTTCTGAGCGAGCACGAAGGCGGGCGGTTCTTCGGGGACGTCGTAGTAGGGGCGCTGGGGCAGGGCGTTTATGCGCGACATCTCGTCCACCGTGAGCTCGAAGTCAAAGATCTCGAGGTTCTCGCGCATGTGCTCGGGGTTGAGCGTCTTGGGAAAGACCACGTTGCCATCTTGGACGCTCCAGCGCAGCGCTACCTGCGCCGGGGTCTTTCCGTGTGCTGCGGCGACCTCGTTCAGAACAGGCTCGGCGAGAAGAGACCGAGCGGGTACCAGCCCTCGTAGACGATGTCGGAAAGTCCGCGCTCTGCGAGCTGCGTCTTGAGGTCGTGCTGGTTCCAGTAGGGGTTGATCTCCACCTGCAGTACAGCGGGCTTGATCTCAGCGACCGCCAAGATCTCGTCGATCTTGTGCACGGGGAAGTTGGAGAGGCCGATTGCGCGCACCTTGCCGGCGCGCACCGCCTTCTCCATGGCGCGCCAGCCCGAGACGTAGTCGCCATAAGGCTGGTGGAAGAGGAGAAGATCGACGTAATCCATGCCGAGGCGCTCGAGCGTAGCGTCGATGTCGGCGGCGCACTGTTCGTAGGGGTAGCTCTGCGGAAAGAGCTTGGACGTGACGAAGAGGTTCTCGCGAGAGACGCCCGAGGCCTTGATGGCGCGGCCCACGGCAACCTCGTTGAAGTAAGCGTTGGCGGTGTCGATGTGCGTGTAGCCGAGCTCGATTGCCTGGGGGAGGCAACGCTCGACCTCTTCGGAGCTCATCATGTACACGCCGTAGCCCATGGCGGGGATCGTGAGGCCGTTGCTCATGGTAAACAGAGGAACCGATGCAGTCATAACATGTGCCTTTCTCGCATAGAGATATGTGACAACTACAGTGTGCTGCAGAAAACAGTTCATGTACAATGCAATCTAGTCCAATAGCTATGTGTTAAACGCATAAGGAGAAGTATGGAGCTCGAGCAGATGCGCCAGCTTGAGGCGGTGGCGCGAATGGGAACCGTTTCTGCGGCCGCCGACGAGCTGCATATCTCGCAGCCAGCGCTCAGCCGCTCTATCCAGCGGCTGGAGGCGGAGCTGGGGTGCGCGCTGTTTGACCGCGCGGGGCGCCGCGTCGTTCTCAACGAAGCGGGGCGCTCCGCGCTCGAGTGGGCGCGTCAGCTTCTGCGCGACGAGCGGCTTATGCGCGAGGAGGTTGCTGCCGTGGCGCGGCGCGCCCGCGCCCTGCACGTGGCGTCGGTGGCCCCGGCGCCCGTCTGGCGCCTCACGGGCCTGCTTGTCGAGCGCTTTCCTCAAGAGACGCTGACCTCGGAGCTTGTGAGCGAGGAGACGGTGCTGCGCGGTGTTGCAGACGGCACGTTTGACTTTGGCATCGTGCTCGGGCAGTTGCATCGTCCCGGGCTTATGGCGTGCGAGCTCATGCGCGAGAACCTCTCGGTAACGCTGCCGCCCAACCATCCGCTGGCGGCGCGCGGCGAAGCGACGTTTGCCGACCTCGCGGGAGAGTCGTTTCTGATCATGTCTGAGATCGGCTTTTGGCGCGCCGTGGTCGACCGCGAGATTCCGCGTGCCACCTATATCGAGCAGCGCGATCGCGTGGTGTTCGACCAACTTGCTCGGTCCACGCCGCACTGCACCTTTATCACCGATGCGCCGTTTCAGCGCGACGAGGCTCCCGGGCGCGCGGTCGTGCCCCTTGCCGACGCGTCAGCGCACGCGGTGTTTTACCTTGTCGTCCGCAGCGGCGCTGCCGGTGTGCCCGCAAGCCTCTTTGCCTGGGCGCAGGAGCATGCAGGAGGGGCGTAGCCTGCGAAAGCAAGTGACAAACGTGTACTCCAGACACACGAAATCTGAGAATACGTGTACCGCAGGGACATCTTTTTTTCGGTGAGGCGTTCAAGTCGCCCCTTTGCGCGGCGTTCTGCATCGCCGCGGATCTGCGCTGGAGGCGGTAGGGCTCGACACGGCACGCGGTTGTGCGACAATGGGCGGCGCTTGGTGGTCGTTTGTTGGCAAGGGGTGACCGGGGTGCTTGAGCCGCTCATGCTCGGACTGTTCGTTGCGGTGCTCGTGGCGTGCGTGGCGTTCGGTGTGCCCACGATCTGCGCACTGATCGTGGGCCTTGCGCTGTTTTGCGGGTACGCGTGGCGCACGGGGAGCAGCGCTCATGAGATCGCGGTCATGTGCTGGCACGGCATCAGGCCCATACGCCGCATCCTCGGCATGCTCGTGACCGTGGGCGTGCTCACGGGCCTTTGGCGCGCGGCGGGCACCATTCCGGCAATCGTTGCCTATACGGTTCCCTTCATCACGCCGGCGCTCTTTCTGGCCATGACGTTTTTGCTCAACTGCCTCGTCTCGGTGCTCACGGGCACCTCGTTCGGCACGGCGGCAACCATGGGCGCCATCTGCCTGTCGCTTGCGGCGGGCATGGGGGTGCCTCCGGTGCTCGCGGGCGGCGCGGCGCTTTCGGGCGCGTTTTTCGGCGACCGGTGGTCGCCTATCTCCACGAGCGCGCTCTTGGTGGCAAACATCACCGGCACCGACTTTTACGGCAACTTGCGGCGCATGCTGCGCACGGCCATCGCGCCGTTTGCGCTTGCCTGCGTTGTGTACCTCGCCCTCGGCGCCATGGTTCCGGCAGGTTCGGGGTCGGCGGCGCTTGTCGGTGAGCTCGGCAAGGTCTTCGATCTCAACCCGGTGGTTCTCGCGCCCTGTGCCCTGGTGCTTGCGCTCGCGGCGCTGCGCGTCGACATTCTCGCGACTATCGTGGCGGGCATTGCGTGTGCCGTGCCGCTCTGTTTGGGCGTGCAGGGGATGAGCGTTTACGAGGTGGCGCGCACGGCGGTTCTCGGGTTCGCGGCGCCCTCGGCAGGTACCTCGGCGCTTGCGGGCGGCGGTATCGCCTCGATGATTTCGGCGGTCGAGATCGTGGTCGTCACGTCGATGTACGCGGGCGTCTTTGAGAAGACGGACCTTCTGCGCGGCGTCGGGGCCGCCGTGTCGGCGCTTGCCGCGCGTGTGTCGTCCTTTACGGCGACGCTGGGCGTTGCGTCGCTCGCGTCGATGATCTCGTGCAACCAGACGCTTGCCATCATGCTCACGCACCAGCTCAGCCGCGATCTCGCGCCCAGCGCGCAGGAGCACGCGCTCGATCTGGAGGACTCGGTCGTTCTGGTGGCGGGGCTCGTGCCCTGGTCCATCGCGGGCGGCGTGCCGCTCGCGTCGATGGGCGCGCCCGTCGAGAGCATGGCGCTCGCCGTGTTTCTCTACGCCGTTCCGCTCTGCCGCTTGGTGGCTGCCCGGCTCAGAAAGAGAAGATGAGGCGCCGGGGGAGTGCGCCGCCTTGGAGTCCTGGGCGCGATGTTTGCCGATGCAGATGCCGATTGGTATACGATCTGATCAAGCGTTCGAAGTAGATCGGGGGACGGCATGGTGGACGGTGCGACGTTGCAGGCGCTGATGTGGGCGGCACTCGGGTGCGGGTTCACGTGGCTCACGACCACGGCGGGCTCGGCGGTTGTGCTCTTTATGCGCAGGGAGCCGCGCGAGGGGCAGCTTTCGCAGCGCATCTTCTTAGGGTTCGCTGCCGGCGTCATGATCGCCGCAAGCGTGTGGTCGCTTCTGAATCCCGCCATCGAGCAGGCGGAGGAGCAGGGGCAGATCGGCTGGGTCCCCGCCGCAGGCGGCTTTGTGCTGGGCGTGGCGTTTCTCATCTTGCTCGACACGCTGCTGCCGCACTTGCATGCCGATGCGAAGGATCCCGAGGGCTTGCCGAGCGGCTGGAAGCGCACGACGCTTCTGGTGTCGGCGGTAACGCTGCACAACATTCCCGAGGGCATGAGCGTGGGGCTGCTCTTTGCCATGGCGGCTCAGGGCTACGACGGCTCAGACGGGGCGTATCTGGGAATGGCGTTTGCGCTCGCCGCGGGCATCGGGTTGCAGAACTTCCCGGAGGGCGCCGCCGTTTCGCTGCCGCTGCGCCGCGAGGGGCTTTCGCGCGGACGTGCCTTTTTGGCGGGCAGCCTCTCGGGCATCGTGGAGCCGATCTTCGGAGTCACGGTGGTTCTCGCCAGCGGCTGGATCGCGCCCTTCATGCCGTGGCTTTTGTCGTTTGCCGCCGGCGCCATGATCTACGTGGTGGTTGAGGAGCTTATCCCCGAGGCGCATCTGGGCGAGCACTCCAACGTGGGGACTCTTGGCGTGGTGGCTGGCTTCGTGGTCATGATGGTGCTCGACGTGGCACTGGGCTGAGCTGGGCGCCGTTCCAGGTTACTCCTCGTCGGGAGCCTGGCCGTTGTGCGCGAGCCATTTGCACTCCGTGAGCTCCATTTCGGTAAACACCGCGCGAAAGCTCGATTCTTCGGGGCTGCACGCATAGACGCCAAAGCTGATGGTGTCGGTCGCTTCGTGCATATGACAGATGCGCATCTGGTGGAATGTTGAGCCGTCTTCAGAGCATTCGATGCAAAAATCATCCTCACGGCGGCTCAGTCGGTACCACATCGACTCAACCGAGGCGGGGATCTCGGTGGTTGCCCAGTCAGAGTAGCCGTGATTGGTGACAACACTTCCCAAGTGCTGGAACCGCTCGTTCTCGTATTCAACCGAGCCCTTGAGCCAGTTCTCGCTGTCGAGGTACACCACTACGCCGCACTGGTCAAAACGGTGATGGCTCTCGGCGAAGTCCGTCTTTACCGTGAAGGAGAAGAACTTCTCGTCTGTGGTCATCTGCAGGACCGGCGCGTTGTCGTTGCGAAAACGGTAGTACGTGCGCTGCCAGAGGTCGGTGTGCGGGTTGGTGACGATTTCGATCCGATCGGGGGAGACGGAGCAGCTTTTAGGTTGCCGGGTCCAGATGAGATCGCCTGCGTTGAAGTCCATCGCGCTTCCTCTCTTCTGCCGCTGCGGCCGCGCCGGGCCTCTGCGGCGCGCGGCAGGGCCCTGTGCGTTGACATATGTATGTGACCGATTACAATCGTAATTATTATAATAGTCACAATAATGGAGTCAAGCATGGGCGATACCGGTGACGTCCGTCGGGCAAATAGGGGGCGCGTGCGGCGCGTCCTGTGGCGCGGGGGCGCCAGGACCAAGGAGGAGATCGCGCGCGAGGCGGGCATCAGCTTGCCGACGGCGAACACCCTCCTCAACGAAATGGCCCGTTCGGGCGAGGTGGTGTCCAGCAAGGCGCCCAACGGCAGGGCGGGGCGCACGGCGCTCGCGTATCGAGCGAACGAGCAGCACGGGCCGGTGCTCGAGCTCTCGTTCGAGGTCGTCGCTTCGGGGAAGCGCGTCTGGCGCGCCGAGGTCGTCGGCGTCCTCGGGACGGTGCTCAGGGCGCGGGAGGGCGCTTCCGAGCAGCTGTCGTGCGAGGCGCTTCTCGACGCGGCTCGCTCCGTGCTCGACGGTGGGCTCGACGTGCGCCAGGTGGTGCTCGGGGTTCCCGCCATTGTGTGCGAGGGTAGGTTGCGCCACTGCGATGCCCCGGAGCTCGACGGCGCGCCGCTTGTAGACGTCCTTGCCCAGGGCAGCGGCCTGCCCGTGCATGCCGAGAACGACATGCACCACAAGGCCTACGGGTGCTACCGGGAGCTTGGCGTCGACGCCGAGACCGTGACGCTGGCGAACTTTCCCGCGCGCGTGCTGCCGGGCACCGCGACCGTTGCGGACGGAAGGGTGCTTCGCGGCGCCCATCGGTTTGCCGGCATGATTGGCTTCATCGACTACGGTGTGGCGCGAGAGGAGTATCGCGCCCAGCTCGAGCGTCCCTCTGCGCGAAGGCTCATCGCCCAGGGTCTGTGCTCGCTCATCGCTGTGCTCGACCCGGGCCTTGTTGTCTGCACAGGGGACTTGGTTGACGAGGGGGAGCTCGCTGCGATCGAACACCTCTGCGCTGAGCGTATACCTCAAGAGTACCTCCCGCACTTTGCCTATCGGCAAACGCTCGAAGATTTGTATCGCGTGGGGATGCTCGCCTGTGCGTTGGACGCGCGCGTGGAGAGCGGGGAGGGCGCGTAGATCTGGCGACGAAAAGCCAGGTGTGACGGCGGGCCGCGCAGTGTTTGGACGTTTGAGGAAGGAAGCAATATGGCCAAGGTAATGGAGCGCGAGAAGCTCGAGCGCGGGCTTTGGTACGATCCGGGCGAGAGGGGCTTGCGCGCCGCGCGTCGGCGTGCGAGCGAGCTCGCATTTGAGTTCAACGCGACGAGGCCGTCTGATGTGGAGCGACGGGGCGCGCTTCTCCGCGATCTTGTCGGCAGGGTTGGTGAGCGTGTCGAGGTGCTCTCGCCCTTGCAAGTGGACTACGGCCGAAACATCTCTATTGGCGACGATGCATTTCTGAACCACGGTGCCTACCTCATGGATTGTGCACCCATCACCATCGGAAGCCATGTCTTTATTGGCCCCAACTTGGGCGCCTATACCGCGCAGCATCCCTTGCTTCCCGAGGAGCGCAACCGGGGCGTAGAACGGGCGCTGCCCATCGTGATTGAAGATGATTGCTGGCTAGGCGGCGATGTGAAGATCATGCCCGGGGTGACCATCGGCCGTGGCAGCGTTATCGGTGCCGGCAGCGTTGTCACGCGAGACGTTCCCTCGGGCGTTGTCGCAGCAGGCGTGCCCGTGAAGATTCTGCGCGCTCTTACGGAGGCGGATAGCATCGACGGCTGAGGTACCGATGCTATCCGCCGCTGGTTGTCCAGCTGCGCGCCCGGCGTGCTCGGCGGGGCAAAACGGCGAGATGGCGGAGCTGGGGCACGGCCCCTTGGCTGGGACACGGTCCCTTATTGCGGGAGGGGTATACTGCCTTGCGTATCTGATGCAGGCACAGGATCGGGGCGAGGCGCATGGCGGGCAAGCGTGCAAAGACGAGAAGGGCGACGTTGGAGCGCGTCTACACGCCCGGCCTGCCCGTTCCTACGGTTCCCGCCGGCGCGCCGACGGTGGGCGTGGTGCTCGAGGGCGGCGGCTTTAGGGGCATGTATACCTCGGGCGTAACCGACGTGTGGATGGAGAACGGCATTACCGCCACGGCCACAGTGGGCGTGTCGGCAGGCACCACGTTCGGCTGCAACTTCAAGTCGCTGCAGGCGGGGCGCGCTCTGCGCTACAACAAGCGCTTCTGCGGCGACCCGCGCTACGCGGGGTTGAAGAACCTCCTGACCACGGGCGACCTCTTTAGCAAAGACTTTGCCTACGGGCGCCTGCCGTGGGAGTTCGACGTCTTTGACACCGCCACCTTCCAGGCCAACCCCATGCGCTTCACGGTGGTGGCAACCGACGCCAACACCGGCGAGCCCGTGTACCACGACCTCGATCGCGGCGGCAAGGAGGACATCGAGTGGATCCGCGCGTCGGCGTCCATCCCCGCGCTGTCGCGTCCGGTGCGCCTCGAGGGCCGCGAGCTCTTGGACGGCGGCACGTCGGACTCCATCCCTTACGCCTGGATGCTCGACCAGGGCTACGACCGCTGCGTGGTGGTGCTCACGCAAGACGCCGCGTACCGCAAGGAGCCCAACAACCTCATGCCCGCCATCCGCGTGCTGCTGCGCCGCTATCCGGCCATGGTGGAGCTTCTCGCCAACCGGCACGAGCGCTACAACCGCCAGCGCGAGAAGCTCTTTGAGCTCGAGCGCGCGGGCAAGGTCTTTGTGGTGTGCCCCTCGGAGCCGGTGCGCGTGCCGGCGGTGGTGCGCGACCCGGAGGTTCTCGACCGCATCTACGCGATCGGCCGCCGCGATGCCGAACGCACGCTCGACGCCCTGCGCGCATACCTCGCCTAGGCGCTGCTAGCATGCAAAACGCAATCATCTCGGCCTTGTTTTGGCAAAACCCCAGGATTCGCGAAAAACAAATGCCAGATGATTGCGTTTTAGGGTGCAACGCGTTTTTACAGCTTCGCAGCGTAGCGGTTGAGCCACCGTGGGCGGGGCGCCGCGGGTAGTGTTATGAGCGTGTTGCCCCTTCTTGTACGTTCGCTTTCGCAACCGTTGCGCATCCGTTTCCGATGTTTCGGGTCGGTTGTAAGCCGATAAACACAGCCGTTCTTCTCGCTGGCACCGCGTGCGTGCCTCTAGGCTTGCCCTATCCCGACATCTTGCTGTATCCGGAGCAGGTGCACATGCGAGCGGACGCACGGCGGATGCTCGGGGCCATGCAACGACTCGGCTTTATTGCAACGGGAGGCGACGGCAATGTACGACTCTGGTTCAACGGCGTTCATGCTCGTGGGCACTATGCTCGTGCTGTTTATGACGCCCGGCCTGGCCTTTTTCTACGGAGGCCTCGCGCGGAGAAAAAACGTAGTTAACACCATGCTCATGTGCTTTGCGGTGATCGGTATCGTGGGACTCACCTGGGTGCTCGCGGGCTGGTCGCTCGCGTACGGCGGCGACGGCACCAACCCCTTTATCGGCGGCCTCGACCAGCTCGGTCTCGCGGGAACGGTGCAGGGCATGCTCGCCGAGGCGGCCGACGTCCCTGACGGTACGGCGTACCCCTCGATCGTCGATGTGACGTTTCAGATGGCGTTTGCGCTCATCACCTGCGCTATCGTGACCGGCTCGGTTGCGGGTCGCATGCGATTCGGAGCGATCGCGCTGTTCATCGGCCTCTGGTCGCTCGCGGTGTACGCGCCGCTCGCGCACATGGTGTGGGGCGGCGACGCGAGCTTCATCGGCGGCGTTATCGGCGCGCTCGACTTTGCCGGCGGCGACGTGGTGCACATCAGCTCCGGTCTCACGGGCCTTGCGCTCTGCATCGCGCTCGGCGCGCGCAAGGGCTTCGGCCTCAAGACGTACCGACCGCACAACGTGCCGTTCGTGGCGCTCGGCGCGGGTCTGCTCTGGCTCGGCTGGTTCGGCTTCAACGGCGCGTCCGCCTTTGCGGCCGACGGCATCGCGGCGCTGGCGGTTCTCAACACGGTCGTTTCGAGCGCGGCCGGTCTGGCGTCGTGGATGATCGTGGAGCGCGTGGCCACCGGCAAGCCCACGCTTGTCGGCGCTTGCACCGGTCTGGTGGCGGGCCTCGTGGTCGTGACGCCCTCGGCGGGCTTTGTGGAGCCGTGGGCCGCGGTCATCATGGGCCTCATCGTATCACCGGTCTGCTACTTTGCGATCTCGCACCTCAAGGCGCGCTTCGGCTACGACGACGCGCTCGACGCGTTCGGCTGCCACGGCGTGGGCGGCATCCTCGGCGGCATCTTGACCGGCATCTTCTGCGTGCCCGAGCTGTCGTGGACCGAGGCCGGCGGCCTCATCTACACGGGCGACCCCGCGCTGCTCGTGAGCCAGGTGCTGGGCATTCTAGTAACCGTGGCCCTCGTGCTCGTGGTTGACCTGGTGCTTATCACCGTGGTCAAGGCGCTGTTCCGCGGCCGTCTGCGCGTGAGCGAGCCCGAGGAGGCGCTCGGCCTCGACGTGGCGAACCACGGCGAGAGCGCGTATCCCGCCTACACCGGCCTGGACTCCTAAGCAAACGACCGGCGGCGGCACGCGCCGAGGCGCAAGGCCCCGCCTGTCACGTTCATCCATTCCAGAGTGTTCCGATCGAGAAGAGAGGGGAGTGTCCCCATGAAGCAGATAACCGCAATCGTGAGGCCCGAGATGCTCGAGCCGCTCAAAGACGCGCTGTTCGACGCGGGCGTATCGGGCGCCACGATCTCAGAGGTGCAGGGGTTCGGCCAGCAGCACGGTTGGAAAGAGTACTACCGCGGCACCGAGGTGCTTCTCAACATGGTGCCCAAGGTGACGGTCATGATGGTCGTTGCCGATGACCACGTGGACGCACTTATCGAGACCATCTGCTCGGTGGCGCGCACCGGCGAGGTGGGTGACGGCAAGATCTTTGTCGCGCCCGTTGACGAGGCAGTGCGCATCCGCACCGGAGAGCGCGGCCCGAACGCGCTGTAACGAGAAAAAAACGCAATCATCTGGACCCTGTTTTGGCAAGCCCCCAGGATTTGCGAAAGCCAAATGTCCGATGATTGCGTTTGAGTCGGGGCGTCGCCTGCGATGCGCGGGCGACGCCCCGTTTGCTGCGTGCTTTGTGTTTGAGGGAAGGGGAGTTTACTTGTCCTTGGGCTTGGGACCCTGGACAAACCACGTGAGGCGGGCCTTGCCGGGCTTCAGGCTCTTGCCCATCTTGAGGGCGGCAGCTGCGCCGGGCTTGAATGAGATCTCGTCGCCCGAGAGGCGGCTCGTCACCTTGCCGACGAACGGCGCATGTCCCACGACGATGAGGCAGGAAGCGTTGCATTTTTCGAGCTCGGCCAAGAAGAGCTCCTCGTCCTGCTCCCAAAGGCTCTCGCTCTCGATGACCTTGCGGTCGCCCAGGATGGTGTGCTCGCCAATGGCCTTGGCAACCTCGTGCGCCGTCTGCCGCGCGCGCCGCGCCGGGCTGGTCCAGATGACGGCGTTCTCGCGCTCTTCGGCGCTGAGCAGGCCGAACGTGCGCTTGAAGCCGCGGGCTGCGCCGAGGGCCATGCGACCTTCGGGCGTAAGGCTGCGCTCGATATCGGGAATTTCGGGGTCGGCGTCTTGGGCTTTGCCGTGGCGCACCAGTACAAGGGTCTTGACCATGGGTCCTCCTCAATAGTTGCTGGGTTTAGTGTAGCAGGGGCAGCGCGGCCGTGCTGCAGACGGTGCGGAGGCCCAGGCGCTTACGTGTCGTGCGTGCCGGCGGGTGCGTCTTTGAGATAGTCCTCGGCACTGACATAAACGGGAGTGCCCGCTTTGCGTGCCGTGACGAGAAGGTCGGAGCCGCATGCGTTTTCTGCTCCGAGGCGCTCTTTGGCGCAGATGACCGCCGCGCAGCTGAGCAGCGTCGCCCGCGCCCGCGCCGTTGTTTCGTTGCGTACCGGTTCAAAGGGGCGTTCGGTAATGAGCGCGGAGGCCAAGCTCCGCGCGAGCTCGGCGTCGGCATCACGCTCGGGAAGCACGCCCGCGGCAAAGGGGATGCCGTGCCGCGCGAGCGTACGGTACGTTGGCGCACTGCTGTGCTCTCCAGCGATCACGAACACGCGCGGCGCGCCCTCGGGACGGTGCATCTCGACGGTGCCGAACAGGGGAGAGAAGCTCGTTGCATCGACCCCGTAGAGGGCGCTTACGGAGCGCGGGGTCAGGATTTCGTCCGGCGCGCCCTCGGCCGCGAGCGTGCCGTTGGCAACGCACGCCACCCGGTCCGCGGCGCGCAGGGCAAGCGTCAGGTCGTGCAGCGACGCGAGCACGGCGATGCCGCGGCTCTGTGCTTGGTCGCGCAGAAGCTGGAGCATCTCGAGCTGGGCACCGATGTCCAAATACGAGGTCGGCTCGTCGAGCAGGAGCACGCGGGGCTCTTGGCAGAGCGCGCGGGCAATGAGGGCGCGCTGGCGCTGACCGTCGCTCATGTGGGCAAAGTCCCGGTCGCGCAGATGCCAGATGCCGGCGGCTTCCATAACGGAGCGCACGACGGCGCGGTCGCCTCTGCCGAGCGCGCCGAGCCGCCCGGTAAAGGGGTAGCGACCCGCCTCGACCACGTCCTGGCAGGTGAGAAGTTCCGTGTGCGGCCGACCGGTAAAGAGCGCGGCGAGGACGCGTGCGCGTTCAGCACCGGGGGTCCCGGCAAGGTCGCGCCCGAGAAGCTCGACGCGCCCGGCAAGCGGCTTGAGCTGCCCGACGGCGGTTCTTAAGATCGTGGTTTTGCCCGAGCCGTTGGGCCCGATGAGCGCCACGAGCTCGCCGGGGAGCACCTCGAGGTCGATATTGCTTGCGAGCGCCCGTTTGCCGTGCCCGACAGCGAGGCCGTGCAGCGCGAGCGCCGGCGCTGGCTGGGGCGCGTGCGCGCTTCTCGCTGGCGGCGTCATCTGAGGCCTCGTTTCTTGAGCATGAGGGCTATGACCACGGGCGCGCCGAAGACGGCGGTCACGGCGCTTACCGAGAGCTCGACGGGCGCGAAGAGCGTGCGTGCCACAAGGTCGCAGCCGCAGCAGAAGACCGCGCCCGTGAGCAGGCACGCGGGCGTTACGACGATCGGCCTGGAAGAGCCCACGGCGAGCTTTGCCAGGTGAGGGGCGGCGATGCCCACAAACGAGATGGGCCCGGCGAAGGCGGCGACGCACGCCGCGAGCAGCGTGGACGCCACGATGATGAGCATGCGGAGCGCCATGACGTTCACGCCGACGCTGCGCGCGTAGTTCTCGCCGAGCTGGTAGGCGCCAAGGGGCTTGGAAAGCGCAAACACGGCGGCAGACACCGCCGCAACCGTGACCGCCGCCGCGGCAACCTCGGGCCACGCGGTTCCCGAGAAACTGCCCTGCGACCAGTTGTGCAGGTTCACGATGCTCTGATCGTCGGCAAAGGCCACAAGGAAGTTGGTTGCCGCCTGGCACACGTAGCCCACCATGACGCCGGCGACGATGAGCATGCCCTGGCTGCGCACGCGCCGCGCCATGGCGAGCACAACGCACATGGTGGCGAGCGAGCCTGCGAGCGCGGCGCCGACCGAGGCAGCCGGGCTGAGCGCTTGGTTGGCGCCGAGCACGGCGATCATGACGAGCGCCACGGCGAGCCGCGCGCCCGACGAAACGCCGAGCACGAAGGGATCGGCGATGGGGTTGGCAAAGAACGTCTGCAGCAAGAAGCCGGCAAGCGAGAGCGCGCCTCCCAAAAGCACCGTCATGATCGCGCGCGGAAGCCTGATCTGCCAGATGATCTGGCCGAGGTCTCCGGCGCCCGGGCCCTGCGCCAGCGTGGCGATCACGTCGGCGGGGCTCGTTGCGGCGCTGCCGACGCAGACGCTTGCCGCAAACAGGGCCGCAAGGGCGCAGGCGAGAAGAGCATAGACGAGAGCGGCGCGCGTCCTGCGGCTGATGGGTTGCCGGCGGTCGGAGCCGCTGCGGGAGCGCCCCATCATGCGAGCCTCCAGAGGAAGCCGTTTGCGGCCTCGGCTCCGGTGAGGGCGGCGCGGATGTCGGCGATGATGAGGTCCATGCTCGAGATCTGCTGGTACATGCCGTGGTCGCATGCCCAGACCTCACCCGCGCGCACGGCGGCAAAATCTTCAAGGAGGGCGTTGCGCGCCACGAGGTCGTCCACCGAGGCAACGCTCTCGTCGACGGTGGTGTTGTAGACAATCACGTCGGCGTCCTTGGCCTCAAGGTAGAACGTCTCCATGTCTACGACAAGCTGGACCGAGGACGCTCCGTTGCCCGCGTCGGGGTCGAAGCTCAGGTAGGTGCCTCCCGCAAGGCTCACCATCTGCGAGAAGTAATCGGTCGAGCGCCTGGTTGCGGCGGCGCCGTCCTCGTTGATGTAGAAGAAGGCAATGGTCTTGCCCGTGGGCTCCTGCGCGGCGACCGACTCAACGCGCGCGGCGATCTCGTCAAAGCGCCTCTCCGCCTCGTCCGCGCGGTCCAAGAGGGTGCCGACGAGCTTGATCCATTCAAGGCGTCCGAGCGCCTGCGCCTCGGCGCTCGACTG
>CALUOB010000026.1 GCA_944322175.1 uncultured Coriobacteriaceae bacterium | reverse complement strand
GACCGTGCGCGTGCCGCCGCAGTACTCGAAGCCCCACACGCGGTGCAGCAGCACCTCGCGCGAGTAGGCGCGGTTGGGATGCGTGGCGAGAAACGCCAGGAGCGAGTACTCCATAAGCGTGAGGTCGATGGGCTGGTCGTCGAGGTAGACCTGGTAGGTCGCGAGATTGATGACGAGGTTGTCGATGCGCAGAACGTCGTCGACCGCATAGGGCTCCTCGTCGCCCAGAAGCCGCTGCGCGCGGGCAACGAGCTCGTTCTGGCCCGCCGTGGGACAGATGAAGTCGGAGCGCGAGTACGACGGGAGGTGCAGGTTCGGCAGGTCCTCGTCGCTTACGATGAGCAGCATCGGAATGCTGCCGCGCTTATCGAGCCACTGGGCGAGCTGCTCGATGCGCTCGCTGCGAATACCGTCGGCATCGAGCACCATGAGGTCAAAGTCGTGGGCAACGGACGGAGAGTCAGGGGTTGCAAGGTACACCTCGACTCCCATGCTCGAACTCAGCGTGCGCACAAAATCGTGGTAGCGAGTGGTGCGCGCCATAAAGAGCACGTTCTTCTCGGACACGGCCGGACTCCTCCTCTGACGACCCGCGAAACAACCCGCGCCTGCCTACGTAAACAGAAACGCCCCACGCATAACGGCAAAGCGTTGGCTACGTCATTCAAACGATCTTTTGAGAATATACCAAAGTGGCACTTTGGCCGGATAGCAACATCAGGAATTGCCCAAATAGTGTCTAATTTCCCAATCTGTTACCGCCGCGCTGTATTTTGCCCATTCGTCGCGCTTCTTGCGCAGGAAGAACGAGTGAATGTGGTCGCCGAGCGCCTCGTACATAAGCTGGGAGCTCTCGAACGCGTCGAGCGCCTCGCCGAGCGTGCGCGGAAGCGAGGTGTAGCCCGCCTGCGAAAGCTGGCGGTCCGACAGGCGCAGCGTGTCGACCGTGGCCTCGGGCGGCAGCTCCAGACCCTCGCGGATACCGCGCAGGCCGGCAGCGAGCGTTACAGCGCACACGAGGTAGGGGTTGGACATGGGGTCGGGGGTGCGCAGCTCGATGCGCGTGGAGAGCTGCTTGCCCGGCTTGTACGTGGGAATGCGGATCATGGCCGAGCGGTTGCGCAGGCCCCACGTAGCGTGGGTGGGCACGCCGCCGTTGCCGTTGGTAATGCGCTTGTAGGAGTTGACCGTGGGGTTGGTGATCGCCATGAACTGCGGCGCGTACGCGAGGATGCCCGCCATGTAGTGCTTGGCAACGTCGGAAAGGTGGTAGTGCTCGTCGCTCTCGTCCCAGAAGACGTTGTTGCCCTCGTGGTCGAGAAGCGACTGATAAAGGAACATGCCGCTTGAGTTGTACTTTGCCAGCGGCTTGGGCATGAACGACGCGTGGATGCCCTTCTCGTACGCCTCGAACCTGATGACGTACTTGGCCGTGGTGAGCGCGTCGGCAAAGGTGAGCGCCTCGGCATGGCGCAGCGACAGGCACTGCTGGCCCGGGCCGTCGGCATGGTAGGAATACTCCACCGGCACGCTCATCTTCTCGAGCGACAACACCGTGGAGCGGCGGATGTCAAACGCCGGATCGTCGGGCGTGAGGTCGAAGTAGCCCGCGGAATCCATGAGCTCGGTTGAATGATCGTTGGGGAAGTAATAGAACTCGGTCTTGCCGCCGACGTTCATGAGGTAGCCCATTTTCTCGGCCTGGCGGAACACGCGCTCGAGGCAGGCGCGGGGGTCGCCCGGGAAGGGCTCGCCGTTGGGCATGCGCACATTGCAGAAGATGCGGGCCGTGCCCTGCTCCTTGGAGCGCCACGGCATGATCTGGAAGCTCGTGGGATCGGGGAACACGAGCATGTCGGTCTCTTCGCGCGTGGTGAAACCCTCGATGGAGGAGCCGTCGAAGCCGATGCCCTCCTCAAAGGCGGTCTCGAGGTCCTCGGGGCTGATGGCAAAGCTCTTGAGGCGACCGAGCACATCGGTGAACCAGAGGCGAACGAACCGGATGTTGCGCTCCTCGATCGTACGGAGCACGAAGTCGACGTACTGCTGCTGGTCCATGGCATCCCCTTTCGCCGCGAACGGCTCGACGAGACAAAGACTGACACGTAGTAGCGGCCGCCCGTGGAGGCGTTTTAGCACCTCGCAAACAGATGCGCCGCGCATCCCGCGCGGCGCGCATCAGGCGAACCCGTTTTGAACGCCCTCAGTGTGACAGACTATTGTTTCTGTTGGGTTACGCTCGGTATATGTTCACATGCTCCACGAGCAGGGGCGCTGTTATGCATTACGCGTCAAAGCGCTTGGCGAGCTCTTCGTAGACCTTGTCGTCGCCCTTGGCCGCCGGGCAGGTCTTTTTGCGGCCGCAATGACCGGAGCACGTTGCGCCCTCAGCGCAGTCGGCGCACACCCCCTTGCGGCGAACGCGCACCACCACGGCCGCAACGCCGGCAAGCACCAGCGCGAGAATAACGATGTCGACGGGACCCATGCGATCTCCTTTCGTCCTAAGTTAGTATATCCTAACTTATTGACGTTATACGTCGCGCACATTTTGTCTATGAGATGCATCTGGCCGTCCGCTGCGTCAAAAGATCGGGCTAATCGCCAGGTGTGAGAATCTGAACGTGCTCCGCAAGATGGTCGTCTGTCTTGTCGGAAATGATGACAAGACCCTCAAGGCCGAATACCCTCACGTTTGAGACGCGATTGAATTTGCTGCTGTCACACAGAAGATACGTAGCCTCGGAGTTCTCGCGCACGATGCGCTTTTTTGCAGCCTCGTCATGCGTCGGGTTAGTCACGCCGCGCTCGACGCTCACCGCGTTCACGCCGAGAAACGCCTTGTCGAAGTACAGCTGCCCCAGCAGGTCCTCGGTAATGGGACCGGACAGAGAAGAGGTCCTCGGGTCGTACTGCCCTCCGAGGAGAATGATCTTCGCCTTGATATCGCCAGTAATATAGCAAGCCGTGCAGTTGCCCGTGTAAATCGTGACATCGCGATCTACCAGGTAGCGCAAGAGCGCCGTGCCGCTTGACCCGGAGTCAACGTACACCGCTTCCCCATCGGAGACCTGCTCGCACGCAACTCGAGCGATGGCCTCCTTCTCCGAGGCGTAAAGGGCGCTCGTCACCGACACACCGAGCTCATGCGATACGGAACTGAGCTTCACTGCCCCGCCCGCCAGAAGCTGGACGCGGCCGTTCTTCTCGAGCTCCTTTAGGTCGCGACGAAGCGTCGAGACCGAAACGTCGGGCAAAACGTCCTGCAGATCGTCGATTTTAAGCAGCTCAACCTCGCCGAGACGCTTCATGATCAGTTTTTGGCGTTCGTAGGGAATCATCTCCAGTGCCTCCACTTCGTTCTCCAGTCAAGAATTGTAACCCGTCCGCTATAAAAAGGGCGCCGCCCCTTAAGGCAGCGCCCGATTCAACTCGATGCGAGTTCTAGCCGATCTTAGGCAAGCTGATCGTCCTTGTCAGTAAACAGATAGCCGAGGATCACGCCGACCACCGCAGAAACCCCGAGCCCCACCATAGCGAACGCAAAGTTCATGGGGTTGTCGCTTGCAAAGGCAGGGAACGTGGTAACCGAACCGAACACGAACGCGGTGGTAACAACCTGGAAGATGCCGAGCACTGCTCCGCCGATCGCGCCGGCGATGATCTGCGCCGCGAAGAGCTTCTTGTTCTTCACGAGCATGCCGAACAGCGTCGGCTCGATGATCGCCGAAAGGCAGACCGTTACCACGCCGGTCATCGCAAAGCTCTTGAGCTGCTGGTTACGTGCCTTCAGGAACACGCCGAGCGCCACGCCGATAACAGCGAAGTTGCATGCGAAGGTGAAGGGGCAGATGTAGTCGAAGCCATTCTGGGCGATGTTGTTGATCATAATCGGGTTGACGGCCCAGTGGATGCCCATGGAGACGAGCACGGACCAGCCGCCGCCCACAAGAATGCCCGCGAGCACCGAGCTCTTGTCGATGAGCCAGTTGACGACAAAGGCAATGCCCTCGCCTGCGTACACACCGAGCGGGCCGATGACGATCATCGTAAGCGGAACCATCACGATGAGGGAAATGGCAGGAAGAACAACGAGCTTAAGCGTCTCGGGCACATGGTCGTCGAGGAACTTGTAAAGGAACGAGTACGCCCAGATCGAAAGGATCGCCGGAACGACCGTGGAGTTGTAGTCCATAAGCACCACGGGAATGCCGAAGAGCGACGTCATGGCTCCGTTGCCAGTGTCTCCCATGAGTGCGCGGAAATCCGGATAGAGAAGACTCGCGCAGATCAACGCCGAAAGGAAGGGGCTTGCGCCGAAGCGCCTGCCTGCAGAGAAGCCCAGAAGGACCGGCAGGAAATAAAACACACTGCTCGCGAGCGAGTAGATGATCGTGTACTCGCTGGACCCTTCGGCGATAAGCCCGAGGTTCACCGCGAGGATAAGCAGGCCGCGAAGAATACCGGACCCCGCCATTGCGGGAAGCAAGGGCGCGAAGATGCCCGAAATGGCGCCGAACACCTTGTTGACGACGCCCTGGTCAGACGAAGACGTGCTTTCGATCTCACCGCCCTTGCCCTTCACCAGAGCTTCGAACTTCTCGTACAGTTTCGGAACCTCGGTGCCGATAAGCACCTGGTACTGGCCTGCCGCATTAGCCGTGTTGATAACGCCGTCGACCTTTTTGACTGCCTCGTTGTCACACTTGGCATCATCGCGCAGGTTGAGGCGCAGGCGCGTGGCGCAGTGAGTCATGCCGGCGATGTTGTCGACTCCGCCAACAGCTTCGAGAATACCGCTGGCAATTGCATCCCAATCCCGCTTCATGCTACCTCCCCATCGAGCAGAACAGCTCGCGGACGAGCGTCGCCGCCTGCACTGCGTCGTTCGAATCGATCACCGACTGGATCTTGTCCATGCCGACATGCTCTATGGCTCCGTCGAGCATCTTGAGCATCGCAATGTTCTGAGCGCACTCCTCTTCGGCCCCCTCGATAACAGGGAACGTATCGAAGTAGATCGCATGATCATAGCCGTGCTTTTTGACGTAATACAAGAACTCGAGCGTCTTGACGGGCGTAGCCATTCCGATCATGAGACCGTCGTCTTGCGCGCCGTAACCATCGTTGAGGTGAATGCCGAAAAGCTTGCCGGCAGCGCCGAAGATGTCTGCGGCGAATGCAGGGTTCTCGTGCTTCATGAGCATGTGACAGTAATCCAGCGTCACGCCGAGATTCTTGCGGTCAACCGCAGCGAGGATCATGCCCGTGAGCCCCATGGAGTCGATAAACGCGTACGAGCGCTCCTCAAAAGGCTTGTACTCGATCGAGACCAAAAGATCGGGAGCGTAGTCGCACACCGCCTGGAACTGCTTGACGAGCTGCTTGAACACGCGATCGTACGCAATTTGGAAGCTGTAGTCAAAGCCGTCGAAACCGAGCCAGATCGTCACGTTCGTGCCACCCACGGCGCGGCAGTAATCACACGCCTCATGGCAAAGCTGAAGCGCCTTGTTGGCGATGGCAGGGTCTGCGTTTCCGAGCTCGCCGTTGATGAAGTCGGAACGGAAGCGCAGCGCGGTTCCGTTGAGCTTGAGATGGTGAGCTTCGAGCATCTCGCGCATGGCTTCAGGAGATATGCCCGCAACATGCTCGGGGTAGTTGAGATCTACGTGCGTGAGGCCAACGTGTTCGAACTGGGCAAATACCCGATCGAGGCTCTTATCTCCCTCCCGGAAGTAAGAGTTGATTCGAGTCGCAACTTTCATGATGCCAACCTTTCGTAAGACCAAAAGAGCCGCGATTGAAGTCAGCCAAAGTGCGCGCGTTCACCTTGGAAGGGGGCATAACCCCCTGCACCTCTCTCGTTGGCATCATGATATATCATTTCTTTTCGGTTTTGTTCAATGATTTTTAATTTCTTGTCATAGTTTTTCACCGTTTGCAGATACTGGCGCTCATAAAACCCGCATTTATCAGGTGTTTTATTAGAATATGACGATCTATATCATCATGGTAATTAGTGGATATTTTTGATGATCTATGATTCTATTTGCCATTCACCGATCTTTTCGAACCGTTCGCGGGGCTGTTCCCGATACGTTGCGCACAGCAAAGCCGCCCTGCGCCAGGGGATGGGGCGCAGGGCGGCGATCAGAGGGGAGGCTGTTGGGCAAGGCGCCTACGCGGCGGCTGCGGCAACCGTGGGCTCGTCCTCAAAGGCACCCTTGGGCATGGGACGGAAAAGCTGGAAGAGCATCAGCGCGGCAAACACGATCGCCACGATGGTCCAGATGCTCACCACACCCTGGGAGAGCAGGTAGAACTGGTTGATCATGAGGCCAACGACCCAGGCGAAGGCGCACTCGTAGCCGATGGCGATGGCGGTCCACTTGCCCGAGTTCATCTGAGCGCGAATGGTGCCCATGGCGGCAAAGCACGGGGCGCACAGCAGGTTGAACGCGCCGAACGCGGCCGTAGCGCCCATGGTCGGGAACATGGCGGCAAAGGCGTGCCATAGCTCGGGGTCGGCCTCGGTGCCGTCGGCAATGTGCAGAAGCGAACTCGCCGTGGCAACGACATTCTCCTTGGCCACGAGTCCGGTGATCGACATAGCCGTAGCCTGCCAGGTGTCAAAGCCGAGCGGCGCGAAGATCCACGCGATGGCGCTGCCGAGCATGGCGAGCACTGAGTAGTCGGTAAACTCCTCGGGCACGCCGGCCATAGCGGGCAGGAACCCGAAGGCGCCGTTGCCGCCCTCCCAGGAGGCCGTGCCGAAGTTCGAAAGGAACCACACCACCACGGTGGAGGCGAAGATGATCGTAAACGCCTTCTTGATGTAGGCGCTCACGCGCTCCCACACATGCAGCACCCACGAGCGGATCGCCGGGAAGTGGTAGTTGGGCAGCTCCATGACGAAGGGCGTCGGCCTGCCCGCGAAGAGCTTGGTCTTCTTGAGCATGATGCCCGAGACGATAACCGCCACGACGCCGAGGAAGTAGAACAGCGGCGAGATCCACGGAGCGTCGGCGCTGCCCGCGAGCGCGCCCATGAGCAGGGCGATGATGGGGAGCTTGGCGCCGCACGGAATGAACGTGGTGGTCATGACCGTCATGCGACGGTCCTTCTCGTTCTCGATGGTCTTGGTGGCGAGCACGCCGGGAACGCCGCAGCCCGTGGAGACGAGCATGGGGATGAAGCTCTTGCCCGAGAGGCCGAAGCGACGGAACACGCGGTCCATGACAAAGGCCACGCGCGCCATGTAGCCGCAGTCCTCGAGGAAGGAAAGCAGCACGAAGAGCACGACCATCTGGGGGATGAAGCCGAGAACCGCGCCCACGCCGGCGACGATGCCGTCGATCACGAGGCTCGAGACGAGCGGGGAGGCACCGGCGGCCGTAAGCCAGCCGCTCACCGCGTCGGGAACGGAAGGGAACGCCATGCCGAAGAGCTCAAAGCCCTCGCCGAAGAGGTTGTCGTTGACCCAGTCGGTACCCGCCGTGCCGAAGGCGCCCGAAGAGGTGGCGAGGAAGTACACGCCGAACATGATGACGAGGAAGATCGGCAGGCCGAGAATGCGGTTGGTGACGATGCGGTCGATCTTCTCCGACGTGCTCATGCGCGCCGGAGCCTTCTTCACGCAGGCATCCATAATGTGGGCGATAAGCGCGTAACGCTCGCCGGTGATGATGGACTCGGCGTCGTCGTCGCAATCGGCCTCGCAGGCGGCGATAAGCTTCTCGGCTGCCTCGGCGTTCTTGGCGGCAAGGCTGAGCGAGCCGCGTGCGATCTCGTCGCGCTCGAAGAGCTTGACCGCAAAGTAGCGGCGCTTTGCCTGGGGCACGGAGGAGGGCAGCAGGGCCTCGAGATCGCCAAGCACGCTCTCGATCGCAGCGTCGAAGCGATGCGCGGGGGCAGCCCCGGCCTTTGCCGCCTCGGCGCGCACAACGCGGAAGAGCTCGTCAACGCCCGTGCCCTTGAGGGCAGAGATCATGACCACGGGGGCGCCGAGCTCGCGCGAGAGCTTTGCCGTGTCGATCTTGTCGCCGCTCTTCTCTACGAGGTCGGCCATGTTGAGGGCAACGACCACGGGAACGCCGGTCTCGATGACCTGGAGGGTAAGGTACAGGTTGCGCTCGAGGTTGGTGGCGTCGACGATGTCGACAACCACGTCGGGCTCGCCGCTCATGAGGTAATCGCGGCTGACGCGCTCCTCGGGGCTGTAGGGCGAAAGCGAGTAGATGCCAGGGAGGTCGGTGATGCGCACGTCCTTGTCGGAGCTGAGCGGCGCCTCCTTCTTCTCGACCGTAACGCCCGGCCAGTTGCCCACATAGCCGTTCTGTCCTGTGATCCTGTTGAACAGGGTCGTCTTGCCGCAGTTGGGGTTGCCCGCAAGCGCGACATTGATACGTGATGCCATTCTTCCTTCTTTCTTGAATGCGGCCGGGGACACCCGGTGCAACGCTGGAAGAGCCGCTTTGCACCGTCCCGAAACCGCACGCACGCATTAATTGTTAGATGGTGCTAACATATTGGGCACAGGTAAGCACCCTACAGCACCTCGACGTTGGCTGCCTCTTCCTTGCGAATCGAAAGCTCGTAGCCGCGTACCGTGAGCTCGATGGGGTCGCCCAGAGGCGCGACCTTGCGCACCGAGACCGGCGTTCCCTTGATAAGGCCCATGTCCATAAGATGACGGCGCAGCGCGCCCTCGCCGTGGAGCTTCGCGACCGTAGCACTACCGCCCACCGGCACATCCTTCAGCGTTTTCATACTTCCCCCTCCCCGTTCTTACCTAAGGTTCGGTCTTAAAGGCACTGCCGCGCGCCGCGCGCGCAGCTGCGCCTATGCGACCATGACCCTCATAGCCGACTTTGCATCGAGGCCGAGCCGCGCACCTTTGACCGTGAGGATGATGTCCCCGGCGGTCTGGTTCACCACGTGGACCTCCGCGCCCTCCACGAATCCGAGATTACCCAGATGGCGCTTCATGCTCTCGGCTCCCTTGACGCGCACCACATGCACGGTCTCACCGGCCTTGCACATCGATAAGGGCATCGAGAACCCGGCGTGCTCCGTCATCTGCGATCTCCTCCTCAGGGCTACAGGATGAAAGTTACATCCGGCTAAGTAAGATAGCACTAACACTTAAGAAAGTGAAGGGGATCTAACTATTTTTGTTGTCGTTGGATAACTTTTTGAAACATATGCGCGCGGGCAGCGGATTCAGGCACGCAGCCGAGAAGCGCGCACGGCAGGGACGCTTCCCTGCTGTGCGTTACTCCTCCTCTGCGCCCTGCGGCGCGCGCGGTGCCAGTCCGAAGCGCAGCGAGTCGCCGAGTGCCACGAGCACGTCGCTCGACCGATAGATCACGAGCACGTTGACGAGCGGCACCGCCGGTTCCAACAGGCCGGCGTCAACGAGCTCGATCGCGGCGCGGGCGATATGGGCCAGCGCGTCCTCGGTCGGCGCGAGCGTGGACCCTGCGCGCGCAAGGCAGGCGCGCGCCTCCTCGGGACCGGGTTCCTCGTCGGTGAGCATGTCGCGCAGAAGCTGCGCCTTCTCGCCGCGCGCCTGCGTGCCCACGAACGGATCGTCTTGAGCGAGCACGTAGCACGCGAGCGCGGCGTCCTTCTCGCCCCGCGCCCAGTACGCAAACGCGAGCCGGTAGCGCAGATAGGCGATCCAGTGCGGCATGACCTGGTAGCGCAGGCCCTCGTTGAGAAGTTCGACGGCGTCGTCAAAGCGCCGCTCGTCAATGAGGATGGTCGCCGCGTCGGCATAGCCGGTCGCCGTGGTGGGAGCGAGCTCGATGCACGACCGGGCCCATGCGAGCGCCTGCTCGGTCTCGCCCCGCTCGCGCAGCAGCCGGTCGAGCATGGAGCGCGCGGCAAACGACGAGTCGGGAAGCTTGGCGAAGCGCGTCCCCGTCGGTACGGCGAGGCCCGTAAGCGCGCGACCCACAGCATCCGAGCAGTACAGGCGCGGCGTGTCGCCGAGCGGTGCCGCGGCGATCTCGTACGCGTCGACGATGTCCTCGAGATGCCCCGCAGCCGCGTCAGGGTCGATATGAGCCGTCACGGCAGCCTCGCGCGTGCGCTGGAGAAGCACGTCGTCGTCGGTGCGGAAGATGTCGAGGTCTGCCACAACGTCGGCGCAGAGCGGGTCGCGCAGGTCCTGCGGAACGGGGCGTCCGTCTTCCCAGAGGTGCGCATGGCGCTCGGGGCGCGCCGCCGCAGAGGCGCTCACCGGCTCGAGCTTCCTGCCGTCTTCGCTCAGATGCACCTCGCACGATATCGGCCCGAGAAGCGCCGTGCACGTAGACGGATCAGGCGCGAGGCCGAGCTTTTCGAAGGCATGGTCGCGCAGCAGAGGAAGCACCTCGGTGGCAAAGGGCACGCGCTCGCAGCTCAGCGTCATGAGCGCAGGAGCGCCCGCCTCGAGCGACGAGCGGCCCGTGACGCTCACCTTGGTTACGCCCACGCCGGAGCCGAAGGCGGCGCAGATCAGGCTCACGGCAACGCGCGCGCCAAAGGCGAGCTGCGCGCGCACGTCGAGCACCGCAGCGTCGCCCTCAAGCTCGGGCGCCAGGGCGCCCACCAGCTCGGGACCGGCAGCGGCGCGGACCCCGTCGGACGGCAAGGCGGCTGCTGTGGGCAGCTCAAACTCTACGGCCACGGCGTCGGCCTCGGCGCTCACGTCAAAACGGTATGCGAGCCTGAACGGCAGGGCGAGCTCCTCGCACGCGGCGGCAAAGCGCGTGCGCACGTCCCAGCCGCCTCCGCGCTGCGCACGGGCGCCAAAGATCTCGGCAAGCGGGTTCTCGTGCTCGTAACGCGTCGCCAGCTCGGCGGCGCCGCGGCCAACGGCAGCAACGGCGCGCACGTCGGCCATGGCGAGCCAGCGCTTCTCGACCACGTCGGGAAGCATGGGCGTCGAGTGGCGCAGGGCGCGCGCCACGAGAGCGAGCCGGTTGAGCGCGCACTCGACGGCGAGCACGCAGGCGCGGTCGGATCCCACGAGTTCGGCCTCGTTGAACACGGCCCAGAACATGCCTGTAGTGCCGAGCCGCCGCAGCAGCAGATCGTGGCGCGTGGCTATGCCGCGAATACGGCGCGCCCCCGCCTTGGCAAGGGCAACCGCCGCGTAGCGCTCAAACGGAGAAGACGCCCGGTCGTTCTGCACGCGGTAGAGAAGCGCCTCGAGCGCGTCGGGAAAGGCCCCCTCGAGAAGGTCGCGGAGCACGACCTCGGCCGAGCGCGCGGCGGTCGTTGGCAAAAAGGCCTGTTGCTGCATGCGCTCGGGCAGGTACACGTAGCTCAAAAAGCAACGCGCGAGAAACAGGCGCAGGTCTTGGGGCTCGTCCTCGGCAACCGGCGCCGCAACCCCCGTGCGGTCGATGCAAAAGCGCCCCTGCGGCGTGCGCGTATACGTCGCCACGCGCGTGAGCAGGAGATCCTCGTCGGCGATCTTTCCGCCCGTCTCTTCGCCGAGCGCAAAAGAGTCATCGTCTTGCGCGCCGTCGCCAAACGCAGCGGCGGGGTCCAGCGCAAATTCCTCGGCAAGCGCATCGTCCCCTGCGGCGAGCTCTTCTTGAGAAGGAGCCTCGCCGAGCGTAACGGAGATCTGCGGCTCGCTCTGCACTCCATAGGCGGCCAGCACGTCTTGCATGTGCTGCCAGAACTCCTCCTCGCCCTCGGAAGCGCCGAACACGCTGGTCAGTGCATCGTCGTTCACGGCTATGCGCGCCTCGACTTCGCCGGCGTTCTCGTCGTCGGCCCACCGTGCGAGCAAAACGTCGGGGTCGCCCTCGGGAAGCTCGGTCAGCGGCGCGTCGCATGCGTAGGCGCGGCCGCGCCGGTCGAGCCACGCGAGAATGCGACCCGTGCGACGGCCGGTGAACGCGAACACGTAGCCGAGGCCGCCGCCTTCAGGCTGGCGGCACGCGTCCCAGATCACGCCGAACGAGATATCTCCCGGCTGGCCGGGCACCGCGTCAAACACGTGCGTCTTGGCCAGAATCGGCAGCCGCATGGCTGCCTCGGATCTGACGTCCTCAAACACGGCGGCCACCTCCCCTGCGGAACTTCTCGGCTGCAGTCGCGCCCCAACCAGACGGCACATATGCGTTCTCTATACCCGTATCCGCCCCGTGCGAGACCCACGGCGCCGCCCGAGCATGCAGCGAACAAGAAAAGACCCGCGGCCCAAGGCAGAGCTTGGACCGCGGGCCGAACGCAAAGGCAAGAACGCCTGCGCGCAAAACCTACTTCTGCGCAGCCTCGAGCGCGCGACGACCGAGCTCGAGCGCGCCCATGACGCCCTGGTTGCCATCGAGCGAGGGCGCCACGATGTAGGAGTCGATGTCCTCGAGCTCAGGCGTCGACAGATAGCCGTTGAGCAGCTCGAGCGTCTTGGTGCGCACGAGCGGCAGCAGCTCGGGAGTGTGGTCGGGCACGCCGCCGCCGAGGATGATGCGCTGCGGCGAGTACGCGAGGATGTAGGTCATGAGACCCTGCGCCAGATAGCCGGCCTCCTGCTCGAGCACCTCGGGGTCAGCCGAGAGCACGTTGTTGTTCTCGCCCAGGCGCAGCTGAACCGCGGGGCCCGCCGCGATGCCCTCGAGGCAGCGCGTGTGGCAGTGGCAGGTGCTCGGAACGTCGTCGCCGGGAGCGCGCTCGATGAGCACATGGCCGGCCTCGGGATGCAACATGCCGTGGAGCATCTGGCCGCCGATGCACACGCCCACGCCGATGCCGGTGCCCACGGTAATGTAGATGACGTCGGTGAGTCCCTTGGCCGCACCGAAGGTGAGTTCGCCCAGGCACGCGCCGTTGACGTCGGTGTCGATGCCCACGGGCACGCCGCAGCCGCGGACCAAGTCGCCCATAAAGTCGTAGTTCTGCCAGGCGATCTTAGGCGTGTTGAGAATGCGGCCGTAGCGCGGGTCGGCCGGGTTTACGGCAACCGGTCCAAAGGCCGCAAGACCCAGGGCCTCGATATTCTTGTCGGCAAAGTAGTCGATCATAGCCGGAACGGTCTCTGCGGGCGCAAGCGTAGGAAAGCTCGCCCGGTCGAGAACCTCGCCGTTCTCGTGCCCGATGGCGCACACCATCTTGGTGCCGCCCGCCTCGATTGCGCCAATGATCCGATCGCTCATAGTGCTCCTCCTCCGGGCCAAACGGCCCCTTCGGCGCAGGCGTACGCGCCGCCGCGCCATGCTCTCCCTCGCGCTTGGGCTTAAAGCCAAGCGCGTCCACCTCCGAGCGCATGCGCGCCCGGTTCCTCTCCCGTAGCTTTGCATTATACGACGGCTCGCAGGCGGCGCGGCAGGCGGCAGCCGGGCTATCCGGCAGACGGAGCGCCGGTGTGCGGCGGTGTCCCAAGCGCGGGGACTCTTACCTGCGCCCTTGCCGCGCGCTGCCGCCGAGGCGTACGATTACCCGCAGCAAACACGCGCGCCGGCATGCCCGCAGCATAACGCCGCGCCCAAAAAAACGAGGAGAAGCACATGACCGACATCGCCGTCTTTCAACCCGCGGAAACCCCCGAGCAGCAGGAAGAGCTCGCCCGTCTCGCAGGCGCTATCTGGCACGAGTACTGGGACGGACGCCTCGGCGTGGAGCAGACCACCTACATGATCGAGCAGTTCCAGTCGCTCGACGCCATTCGGCGCGACATGGCCGAGAACGGCTACGAGTACTGGTTCGTGCGCGCCGCCGACGACAACCGCGTGGTGGGCTACACCGGCGGACACGCGGAGCCCGAGACCAACCGTTACTTCATCAGCAAGATCTACCTCAAAGCCGAGGAGCGCGGCAAGCACTTCTCGAGCGCCGTTGCGCGCTTCTTTGACGGCGTATGTCGCGAGCGGGGCCTCGGCGCCATGTACCTCACGGTCAACAAGCACAACGAACTCGGCGTGCGCGCCTACCGCGCCAATGGCTTCGAGACCATCGACGCCGTCGTCAAAGACATCGGCCACGGTTTCGTGATGGACGACTACATCATGGAGCGCCCGGTCGCGTAAGCGCAGCGTGCCACACGCATAACGCGGGGCTCAATCATCCCCGGTACCAGGAAAGGGCGCTTCTCGGCCAAAGCCTGGTCTCGGTACCACCGGCAGCGTAACCTCCCGGAAATATGATGGATGCAACGTGTATCTGTTCAAAGGGAGGCACCATGAAGGTCACCAAGGGCGGCACCGTATCCAAGCTCCTCAAAGACGTGGAGATCCCTGCCATGTTCCACGCACGGCAGACGTTCCCGCGCGAGACCATCGCACCCGAGGACATCCCCGCCGTCGTGGAGCGCGAGATCGCCCAGCCGCACATCTCCGAGAAGATCAAGCCGGGCATGAGCATCGCCATCACCGCCGGCAGCCGCGGCACGCACGAGTCGGGCCCCTGCAAGATGATGACCGTGGGCCTCGGCAAGCAGGTGGGCGCACAGACCGTGCACTCCGACGGCATGGGCAACATCGCCAAGAACATCCCCACCATGGCGGAGGTAGTGCTCGAGAAGGCGCCGACGACAACGTCGTGACCCCCGTGCGCCAGTAGCTGCCAGCTCAACGCGGCGAAGGCTTGCGTGACACCGCAAAGTCCGCGCGCAGCCGCAGTGCATGAGAAGAGGCGAGGCCCCGTATGCGGACCTCGCCTCTTTTGCGCTTCTCGACAAAAAAGCGCGCCCGGAACGTGCCCGGGCGCGCGGCTGTGCAGGGAGTGGACGCAAGCTCCTTAGAGCAGGCGGATGCCCGCCTCCTTGAGCTGACGGCCCGAGACGGCGCTCGGCGCGCCGCTCATGAGGTCGGCACCGGAGCTCGTCTTGGGGAACGCCATGACGTCGCGGATGGAGTCCTTGCCGGCGAGCAGCATGCAAACGCGGTCAAGGCCGAGCGCGCAGCCTCCCATGGGCGGAGCGCCGAACTCGAGCGCCTCCATGAGGAAGCCGAACTGCTCGCGCGCACGCTCCTCGGTGAAGCCCAGGAGCTTGAGGACGCGCATCTGCACCTCGGGGTCGTGGATGCGGATGCCGCCGCCGCCCGCCTCGAAGCCGTCCATAACAAAGTCGTAGGTGTAGGAACCCACGGCAAGCGGATCGCTCTCGAGCTTATCGAGATCCTCGACGACCGGCTGGGTGAAGGGCTGGTGCTCGGCAGCGTAGCGCTTGCCGTCCTCGTCCCAGTGGAACAGCGGGAAGTCAACGACCCAGAGGAAGTCGTGCCCCGGGCGCTCGACGCCGAGAGCGTCGGCCATGTGGCAGCGCATGCCGCCCAGGATCTCGTCGGCGCTCTTGCGGTCGGCAACGGCAAACATCACGAGGTCGCCGGGCTCCACGTCCATCTCGGAGCGCAGCGCAGCCATCTCGTCGTCGGAGAAGAACTTGACGATCGGGCTGTTAACGGAACCGTCCTCGCGGAAGGCAATCCAGGCGAGGCCCTTGGCGCCAAAGCCGGCGGCAACGTCGGCGAGCTTGTCGATCTGGGCGCGCGGCCACGTGCCCGCGCCCTTGGCGTTGAGCGCCTTGACGTACTGGCCGTCCTTGGCGGCAGCGCCCGCGAACAGCTTGAACTTGGAGTTCGCGAAGATCTCGGTCACGTCGTGGAGCTCCATGCCGTAGCGCGTGTCGGGCTTGTCGGTGCCGTAGGTGTCCATGGCGTCCCAGTAGCTGATGCGGCGCAGGGGCGTGGGCAGATCGACGCCCACAGCGGCAAAGGCGTCCTTCATGACGTCTTCCATCATGCCCATGACGTCGTCCTGGTCAACGAAGCTCATCTCAACGTCGACCTGGGTGAACTCGGGCTGGCGGTCGGCGCGCAGGTCCTCGTCGCGGAAGCACTTGGCAACCTGGTAGTAGCGCTCCACGCCGCCCACCATGAGGAGCTGCTTCAGGAGCTGGGGCGACTGCGGCAGCGCGTAGAACTCGCCCTCGTTCATGCGGGAGGGCACGATGAAGTCGCGCGCGCCCTCGGGCGTGGACTTGAAGAGCGCGGGCGTCTCGACCTCCATGAAGGCACGCTTGTGGAACGCCTCGCGAATGGCGAAGGTAAAGTCGGAGCGCAGGCGCATGGCCGCCATCATCTCGGGGCGGCGCAGGTCGAGGTAGCGGTAGCGCAGACGGGTGTCCTCGCTCGTCTCGATGCCGTCCTCGATCTGGAACGGCGGGGTCTTGGAGCGACCGAGCACCTCGACGCGGTCGGCCAGCACCTCGATCTCGCCGGTGGCGAGCTTGGGGTTCACGGTCTCCTCGTCGCGCGCGATGACCGTGCCGTGCACGAGAATCGCCCACTCGGAGCGCATGGTCTCGGCCGTATGGAAGGCCGTGCCCGCAGCGTGCTCGGGGTCGAAGGTGCACTGCGTGATGCCGTCGCGGTCGCGGAGGTCGCAGAAGATGAGCCCGCCGTGGTCGCGGCGGCGCCACACCCAGCCCGTGAGCGTGACCTCCTCGCCGATGTTCTCGCGACGCAGCTCTCCGCAGGTGCGGGTGTGCATAGAATGAATGTCCATGGGGTTCTGGCAGCAAGCTGCCGCGGTGGTCTCAGCCACAAAAACCTCGCTTTCGTCCGTGCCGCCCCGTGTCGGTTCGGGTGGCTTGCCTACAGACGCCGCCCCTGCATAAACGGTGCAGGCGGCGGACAAGTTCAACATGATAGCGCACAAAAAAGAAACCCGCGGACGGACGCCCGCGGGTTCCCGGTTGTTAACAGAAGCATCGCATGCGGAGCTCAAATGTTGTCGCGCAGCCGTGCGCCCCTTACGCCGGCGTCGAGACGTCCATCTCCTCCAGAACGAAGCGGCGCAGGTTGCCGTCCATGCGCACCTCAAAGATAGCCGATCCGCGGCGGTCCACACCCGTAGCGCCCACGCGCGCGGCCATCTGGTCGCCCGTGAGGCCGTAGGTGCTCGAGTCGATGTCCTTCGGCATCTGGTAGCCGCCGGGCACGTACACGTCGTAGGTCACCTGGTAGCGGTTGTTGCCGAGATCGGTAAGGCTCGTGGCGCTCGCCACGCCGAGCGAGGGCTCCGCCGAGCCGTCGTAGATGCCGATGTAGAGCCAGTCGCCCGAAACGGTGGCATGGTAGGCGCTGACCGCGTCTTCGCGCGCGACGTCCTTGCCAAACGTCATCTGCGCGTCGCTCAACGTGATGCCCAGGCGGTTGGCGATGTTAGCGCGCGCTTGCTTGACCGGCGTGCGCACAAAGTAGTTCTTGTCGTGGAGCGGGTCGCTCTGCTTGACGTTCTCAAAACCGTAGTACTCGAAGCCGTTGTAGGCAACGTGGTTGCGGTAGAAGTTGATGATGCGGGGGTAATCGGTGCAGCTGCGGTCGAAGGCGATGCTGCCCGACTGAGCCTCTTTGTCAAACTCGAGCTCGGTGAAGTTGGTGATCGCGATGTTGAGATCCTCGCGGTCGGTCGCGTTGGCAAGGTCAACACGAATGGGGCTCTTCGCCGTGCTCGATGCCGCCGGGGCCGACTTCTGAGAAGAGCTCTTCTCCCCGCCGGTCGCGGTGCTTTGCCCGCCGGCAGAGACGCTTCCGCCCGCCGTGCCGGCGTCGGCGCCCTGCGCGCCGGCCGCCTGCCCGCCGCCGCCCTCGGCGCCCTCGTCGGCAACCGTTGCGTCTTTGGTGCCCTCCTCGACCCGCACCACAGTCGGCTCAGGATCGCTTTGCACCATCCCAAAGCCGCCCGTGAGCGCCGCCGCCATACCGACGCCGCCGATCACCACCGCAGCGACCACGAGCGCCACCACGAGCTGCGGGGCTACGCCGGTGCGTTGGGGCTGAGGCGCCGGCTGCGGGGCAGGAGAGGGCTGATCGGACACGCGCGCCGCAGGCCCTGTGGGCATCTGCGGGCGGGCCCCCATATGGATCGTGCCGTCGGCGTCGATCCTCAGATTCTCGTTCGTATCAGGCGCCTCGGCCTCGCCGTCCTTTGCGGCGGCATCGGACGCGCCCTCGGCGGCAGCGCCGCAGTACGGGCAGAACTTGGAGTCGTCGGACATCTCTTGTCCGCAGGCGGAGCAGATCATAGGGCCTCGCTCTCTCGTGCGTTCTCAGAAGCATCATACACTGCCGCCGAAACGCGCGCCATGCACTCGAGCGCCTCCTGCTCCGGCAACCCCTCCGTCATGACGACGAGCACGTACGGATGCTCGGCGTACACGATGCCGCCGTCGTGCTCGGCACCGGCGAGCGTGCCCGTCTTGTGCGCTACGACAACATCTTCGGGAACGCCGTCCGCGATGCCCGGCGCGTCGTGCTGGTCGAGCAGGCAATCGCGCGCCAGGGCCGAAAGCTCGGCGCTCCCCTGCTCGGCGCACGCCACCTCGGCAAGCAGCGCCGCTGCGTCGTCTGAGGACATGTAGTTCTCGCGCCCCTCTGCTGCCGCCGCATCGTCCATCATCTTGCGCGCGAGCACCGTGCCCTCAAGCCCGCGGCGCTCGATGCTCGTATTGACGCGCTCCATGCCGAGCCGGTCGATAAGCACGTTCGTGGCAACGTTGTCGCTGTCCGAGATCATGTAGCCGATGAGGTCGCGCACCGTATACGAGCCGGCGCCGAGCGACTGCACGACGCCGCTGCCGCCCACGAGGTCGCTGTCCGTTACCGCGATCTGCTCGTCGAGCGAGAGGTCTCCGGCCGACACGTCGTCGAGCGCGCACGCGAGCACCGCGAGCTTGATCATGCTCGCGGAAACGCGGCGCGTCGATCCGTCGATGCTGAACGAGCCCGTCTCCTTGTGCGCAGCCGACGGGTCGCTGCCGCCCGTAAGCGCGACGCAGGTGACCGAAACCTCGCCGTCGTACGCTGCGAGTTCGCGCCCCGCGGCTTGTTTTGCCTCGGTAAGCCACGCTGCCCCGTGCTCCGAGACGCCCTTCTCGTCCGCCTGCGCGGAGACCTCGCGGAGCGCAGCATCCGAGCCCGGGGAGTCAAACACCGTGGGCACGCTCGGCGCCGCAGAACCCGCGGCACGCTCCGAGCCCTGAGCAGGGTCGCTCCCTGAGGCCGCAAACGGCGTGCAGCCGGCAAGCAGGACGCAGGCCGCAGCCGCAACGGCCAAGCGGCCCGCCTGCGCCACATGCGAAGACAGAGCCGCGCCCGCCATGAGCGCCCGCTTCTCGATGTCTTGGTCGGTCCGTTTTGTTGCCATGCTGCTTCCTCTGCATCTTCCCTGCCGCCGCCCAATGCGCGCGGCCTGCTCTCATTTATACTGCTGTTGGCATCATAGAGCGAAGGGGTAAACCATGAGCACACGGTTTTGCAGCAAATGTGGCAAGCGACTCACCGACGACGATAAGTTCTGCCCCTCATGCGGAGAGCCGGTGCCCTCAGACGACGCCCAGAGCAGCGCGAGTGAGTCTGACGGCATGCGCATCGACGCCGACGGCACCATTCATATGAATTCGCGTCCCAAGATGCCAAGCGGTGGCAGCGAAGGCGCGCCGGTTACGGGTCCTGCCCCCGCAGTAGGTGCCGGCACCGACCCCGGCAACACGGCGCCCTCCCTGCGCGTTCCGCCCGTCGCCAGACCCCAGCAGGCTCCGACGCGCCAGGGCGTGTCGGGCGGCATGATCGCCGCCATGGTCGTCATCGCCGTGGCGGTGGTGGCCATTATCATCATGCTCGCCATGTACTTCTCGTCCGGATCGGACAGCAACAAAGAGCAAGGTGCCACAACCACGATCGAACGCACCCAGAAGCGCGACGACGCAGACGATACCGCCGAGACCGACGAGGATAGCGAGGAAGAGAAGGAGCGCGAGGAGGAGAAGGAGCGCGCCGAGCAGGAACAGCAAGAACAGGACCGCGACGACCTGCGCTATTACTACGACCAGCTCTCCGGGCTCGACAGCCAGATCAAGACCGCCGCGACGAACTTCAACAACGCCTATTTGAGCTCGAGCCTCTCCACGCGCCAGGCTCATCTCGACGACTGCCGTACGCTGCGCTCGAACATCTCGACGCTCATGAGCGAGGTCGAGGCCCTGCGCGTTGATTCCGACTCGCCCTACTACACCAACTACTCCGACATCTGCACGCTCTACGAGGACCTCTACAACCGCATCGACGTGATCGTGCAGTCGTGGGAGATCGACGTGAGCTACGCCAATCCCTCGGCGCACCAAGACGAGATCACCGCCCCCATCGCGCGCGACAACGTAGGCACGGTGAACCGTTACCTGCTCGACTACCAGGACCGCTACCCCACCGCTCGCCCGTAGGGTCAGGTGCCGCCCACGCGCAGGCCTCTCCTGATCCTGATCCCGAAGCTAAACTCAAATTGGGCCTCCCTCCAAGCAGGGAGGCCCCATTTCCCTGTCGCAGCGGAGCCAAAAGCCCGATGATTGCGCTTCTTCAGCATCGTTTCGATCAACCGGCCTTGCGGCAAGCCATTAACCTGCGCTTTTTCTCGCGCATCACCGTTCCTCCCGCCAAAGCTTGGTTAAAAAACGCAATCATTGGACTTTTGCCAAGACGCAAGCGGATCCACAACGCTCTCCTACCCCCTTCACGTAGAAAAAAGCGCCGGACCCCCGAGGGGATCCGGCGCTCGAAGTCGTGAGGCAAAGCCGCAGCGCGGCCGAAAAGCGCCTACTCGTTGAGAGCAGCGTTAACGGCAACGGCGCAGGCGACGGTGCAGCCGACCATGGGGTTGTTGCCCATGCCGATGAGGCCCATCATGTCGACGTGCGCGGGCACCGAGGAGGAGCCGGCGAACTGGGCGCTGGAGTGCATACGGCCCATGGTGTCGGTCATGCCGTAGGAGGCGGGGCCGGCAGCCATGTTGTCCGGGTGCAGGGTACGGCCGGTGCCGCCACCGGAGGCGACGGAGAAGTACTTCTTACCGGC
>CALUOB010000025.1 GCA_944322175.1 uncultured Coriobacteriaceae bacterium | reverse complement strand
GGTGCTCGTCCGCCTTTCGAGCGGCAACCAGTTCGGCGTCGACGCGCACGTGCTGCGCTCCATCGTGGCCAACCGCTCCACCTACCCCGGGCTCGACGTGCGCGGCATCCAGTTCTTCTCGGGAACGCAGAAAACGCGCCCGCGCCTCATCAAGCGCGAGCTCGGCAAGCTTGCCGCGCTCGTACGTGAGCTTGAGCAGACGCTCGGCTGGCGGCCGTGCGAAATCGAGTACGGCGCGGGCCTGCCGGTCGCGTACTTTGCCGAAGACGCCGTTGACGAGGAGGAGCTCCTCGGCGCCCTCGGCGAGGGCGTCTGCGCGCTCGAGGTCGACGAGGTCACGATCGAGCTCGGACGCAGCCTCGTGGCAAGTTGCGGCACCTACCTCACGCGCGTCGTCGACACCAAGCTCACCGCGGGCAGGCGCTACGCCATCGTCGACGGCGGCATGCACCACCTCGTGTACTACGGCCAGTCCATGGCAATGCGCCTGCCGCCCGTCCGCCTTGTCGGCGAGAATAACGGTGCCGGCGCGCACGCCGAGGCAGACACCCACCATGACGCAACCGGTCCGTGGACGCTCTGCGGCGCGCTCTGCTCGGTGAACGACCTGCTCGTCAAACAATGGGACGAGCCCGCTCTTGCACATGGGAGCCTCGTTGCCTTTGATCGAGCCGGCGCCTACTGCATGACCGAGGGGATCTCGCTTTTCCTCTCGCGCGACCTTCCCGCCGTCGTCGTGATAGACGAGCGCGGGCAACCGCGAGCCGCACGGGACCGCACGCCCACCTACGTGCTCAACATGCCCGCCCAAGGCAGCGCCGATCTCTGAAGCAAACCCTTTGCCCCAGCTTGGAACAACCCGAAAGGACCCACTATGGACACCGTCATCGACATCCTCGAAAGCCTCAAGCCCGGTATCGACTACGCGCACACCACCGACCTCGTCACATCGCGCGTGCTCGACTCGCTCACGATCATCGCGCTCGTAGGCGAGCTCGAAGACGAGTACGACATCTCTATCCCTGCGGTCGAGATCGTCGTGAGCAACTTCAACTCCGCTGCCGCCATCTATGCGCTCGTCGAGCGCCTCGCGAGCGAAGAGACGCTGTAGCCTCGCCCCGCGCCGGCATCCTCGCGCAAGCGAAGCCGGCGCACCCCTGTCCCTCCACCCGATCGGAACACCATGAACTCGTTCTGCTCGCTCACATTCATCCTGCTCTTCTTGCCCGGTTCGGCCGCGCTCTGGGCGCTTGCGCCGCGCCGAGCACGGCCGGCGGTGCTCCTTGCGGCAAGCTACGCGTGCTTCTGGCTCATCAGCGGCGCGCTGCTCGGCATGCTCGTTGCGGCGACGCTCGTCACCTACGCAACCGGGCTTGCGCTCGGCGCGCTGCGAGAACGTCAGAGACGCGCCCTCGTAGGCCTGAGCCGCGCCGAGCGCAAGGCGCTCAAGCAGCGCGGCCGCGCCCGCCTCAACCTCGTGCTCGCCACAGGTGCCTTGGTGCTTCTCGGCATGCTCGTTGCCGTGAAGTACCTCCCCTTCTTCGCGCAGATCGGCTCCTCGTTGCTCGAGCTTACAGGGCTCGGCGGACCTCTTGTCGCACCTAGGCTCGCCGCACCCATCGGCATCTCGTTCTATACGCTTCAGGCGCTCTCGTATCTGTTTGACGTCAAAAACGGCGTGGTTGCCGCGGACCGAAACCTGCTGCGCCTCGCGCTCTTCATGAGCTTCTTCCCCGAGATCATGGAGGGTCCCATCTGCCGCTATACCGACACAGCGGACCAGCTCACGAGCGGGCGCCCGCCACAAGGCCCGGAGGTCGGCAGCGGCTGCGTGCGCATCCTCTGGGGCGCCGCCAAGATCCTGCTTGTGGCGGACCGTGTGAACCTGTTCGTCAAACCGGTGTTTGCCGACCATACCGCCTGGGACGGAACGGTGATCTTCGTCGCAGCCGCGCTCTACACTCTGCAGCTCTACTGCGACTTCTCGGGCACCATGGACATCGCGCTCGGAGCGGCGCATCTCTTCGGAATCAGGCTTCCCGAGAACTTCCGCCAGCCGTTCTTCTCGCGCACGGCCTCAGAGTTCTGGGAGCGCTGGCACATCACGCTGGGCAGCTGGCTGCGCGATTACGTGTTCTATCCGGTGTCGCTCTCGGGTCCGGTCAAGGGCGTGGCGAGCGTCTTGCGCAAGCGCCTCGGCATGCGGCTCGGCTCCGTGCTCTCGGGAGGCGTTGCCCTCGCGTGCGTATGGGTTCTAAACGGCCTCTGGCACGGCGCAGGCTGGCAGTACATCTTCTTCGGCCTGTACTACTTTGCGCTCATCCTGGGCGCGAGCCTTGCAGAGCCCGTGTTCCAGCGCCTGCGCACCCTGCTGCACGTCAACCCCGAAGCACGCGGCTGGCACCTTTTCCAAGTGGTCCGCACCTGCCTCATCGTCATCGTCGGCGAGCTTTTCTTCAGAGCCGAGGGCCTGCGCGCCGGCCTCGCGATGTTCTCGACGGTGGTCAAGAGCTTCTCGCCGGCGCAGCTCGCCGACGGCACGCTTCTCGCACCCGGCATGGACGGCGCTGATTTTGCGCTCACGGCCGTCATGGTCCTCGCGCTTCTCGCCGTGGACCTGTGGCGAGAGCACGGCAGCCCCGTACCCGCCGGCGCGCTGCGCCACAGAACCGCCCTCACCTGCGTCGCGGGGGTCGGCCTCGTGTTGGCCATCATCCTCTTCGGCGCCTACGGCGGCACCTACGTTCCGCTCGACCCGATTTACGCTCAGTTCTAAGGAGGCTCGCATGGCCTGTTTGCGCGGCAAAACGATCCTCGCTCTCGTAGCCTCGGCATGCACGCTCCTCATCGTTGTAGGAGTGCTCACGCCCATCCTCATGCCCAAGAACAACCAGGCATCGTTCGGACAGCTCGACGCGGAGGCCCACGGCGTGCTCGGCGAGAGCCCCTACTCTCTCGACGTCCTCTTTATGGGCGACTCCGAGGTCTACACGTCGCTCGATCCGCTGCAGATGTACCGGGCACAGGGCTTTACGTCCTACGACGTCTCGACAAGCGCGCAGAAGCTCCCCTACACCTACTCGCTGCTCGACCAAGCCCTCCAAGGCCAATCGCCGCGCGTGGTCGTGCTCGAGACGAACATGCTCTTTCGCAAGTTCACCGTCGACGACGCGCTCTGGCGGACTCTGGCAGACACGTTTCCCATCCTCGAGCATCACGACCGCTGGAAGAGCCTACGCCCTGTGGACCTGACCGCGCGGGCAAAGGCAACGTGGACAGATCCGCACAAAGGGTTCCGGTCGAACGACGCGGTCAAGCCCTCGAGCGCAAAGGGATACATGAAGCCCTCGTCCGACCGCGCCGCCATACGGCCGCTCAACCGCTGGTACCTCGAGCGCATCGTGGAGCGCTGCCGCGAGCACGGGGCGTGCGTCGTGCTTCTGAGCACGCCGAGCACGAAGAACTGGAACTTCAAGCGCCATAACGCCGTACAGGACCTTCTCGACGAGCACCCCGATTGGACCGACGTATCCTACCTTGACCTCAACCTCGCGCAGAAGGAGGTGCCCATCGACTGGGCGTCCGAGACGCGCGACGGCGGCGACCACCTCAACCGCTCGGGCGCCAAGAAGGTGTCGGCGTACGTGGGATCTTGGCTGCAAGAGCGCTACGGACTCCCCGACCACCGCGATGACGCGTACTACTACGCGTGGAACAAGGCTGCAAAGTAGTACGCAGCAAAAAAGCGCTCCCGGCGCCGCCGCTTTGAGCGGGGCGCCGGGAGCGCTTGCGGTTTTGCGTGCGCCGCGGTAAGCGTCTTCGATGGGGGCGCTACCCGATCACGCGGCGGGGCTGCTCGTCGCCCGCAACCGACTCCTCGGTCACAACAACCTCGGTAACGCCTTCCTCGCTCGGCAAGTCGAACATCGTCTGCTGGAGCAGGTCCTCGCAGATGGAGCGCAGGCCGCGAGCGCCCGTCTTGCGGGCGATGGCCTTCTGCGCGATGGCGCGCAGCGCGCCGTCGGTAAACGAGAGCTTACAGCCCTCGAGCTCGAACATGCGCTGGTACTGCTTCACGATGGCGTTCTTGGGCTCGGTCAGAATGGAGACCAGGTCGTCCTCGGTGAGCGCGCAGGTCTGCGTGATGACCGGCGTGCGGCCGATGAACTCGGGGATCATGCCGAAGGCGTGCAGGTCCTGCGGAAGCACCTGGTGGAGAAGCTCGTTCTCGTCGGCCGAGGTGGGGCCGGCGATCTCGGAGTTGAAGCCCACGCCCTTGTTGCCCACGCGGTCGGCGATGATCTTGTCGAGACCCACGAACGCGCCGCCGCAGATGAAGAGCACGTTGGTGGTGTCGATCGAGATCATCTCCTGCTGCGGGTGCTTGCGACCGCCCGTCGGCGGGACCTCGGCGACGGTGCCCTCGAGGATCTTGAGCAGCGCCTGCTGCACGCCCTCGCCCGACACGTCGCGCGTGATCGAGAGGTTCTCGGCCTTGCGGGCGATCTTGTCGATCTCGTCGACGTAGACGATGCCGATCTGGGCGCGGTCGACGTCGCCGTCAGCGGCGGTGATGAGCTTCAAGAGGATGTTCTCGACGTCCTCGCCCACGTAGCCGGCCTCGGTGAGCGCCGTGGCGTCGGCGATGGCGAAGGGTACCTCGAGGATGCGCGCGAGCGTCTGCGCCAGAAGCGTCTTGCCCGTGCCCGTGGGACCGAGGAGAAGGATGTTGGACTTGGCGAGCTCGACCTCGCCGTCGTCGGGCTCGACGCCCAGGAGCACGCGACGGTAGTGGTTGTACACCGCCACGCTCATGGCGCGCTTGGCGTCCTCCTGGCCCATGACGTACTGCGAGAGCTCGTCGTAGATCTCGTGCGGCGTGGGCACGCGCGTGATCATCGACGCCGCCTTCTTGCGGGCGGCGCGCTGCTGCTCTGCCTTGGATCCGCCGGCCTGCGGCTCGTCCTGGCCCGCGCCCTGGCCCTGCTGCTGGGCAGCCTGCGCCGCGAGGGCCGCAAGCTGCTGCGGGGTCAGGTAGTCGCTCGCCAGCGACTCCTCGAGAATGCTCGCGCACTCGGCTACGCACTCGTCGCAAATGAAGATGCCCGACTCGCTGCGCACGAGCTTGCGCACCTGGTCGCGGGTCTTGCCGCAGAAGGCGCAGCGCACCTGCGAGGGGTCGTCGTATCCGCCGAACGGGTCGTCGTAGCCGCCGAACGGGTAGTCGGGGTAATCAGCCATTAGTTGCCCTCCCGCGCGCCGTCGCGCGACGTCATGATGCGGTCGACCAAGCCGTACGCGAGGGCCTCGTCAGAGGTCATGTAGTTGTCGCGCTCGGTGTCCTGCTCGACGCGCTCGATGGGCTGGCCCGTAGCGTCGGCGAGGATCTGGTTCAAGTTGGTGCGGTTGCGGCGGATCTCCTCGGCCACGATCTCGATCTCGGTCTGCTGACCCTGAACGCCGCCGGAAGGCTGGTGGATCATCACCATGGAGTTGGGCAGGCAGAAGCGCTTACCGCGGGCGCCGCTCGCGAGAAGCACCGCCGCCATGGAGGCGGCCATGCCCACGCAGATGGTCGAGACGTCGGGCTTGATGAAGTTCATGGTGTCGAGGATCGCGAGACCCGAGTACACCTCGCCGCCCGGCGAGTTGATGTAGAGCGAGATGTCCTTCTCGGCGTCCTGGCTCTCGAGGTGCAGGAGCTGGGCGATCACGAGGTTCGCCGTGACGGAGTTGATCTCCTCGCCCAGAAAGACGATGCGGTCGTTGAGCAGGCGGGAGTAGATGTCGTAGCTGCGCTCGCCGCGGGGCGTCTGCTCGATGACGTAGGGCACGAGCGCAGACTCCATGCGATGGATCATGGTTCTCCTTCCAACCGTATAGATGAGCGAACGGTGCAGCCGCCGGGCGCCAGAGCGCGGGCAGATGCACCGTACGTCGTTCCCTTAAGGAAGCGCGCCTATGCGCTCCCGGGCAAGATTCTTCTCAAAGCTCGCCCCCTTGCGGGCGCAGGAGAAGTCCGCAGGCTACTCGGCGTTGCTCTCCTCGGCGCGCTTGGCGTACTCGTCGACCTCGGTCACCTGCGCGTTCTCGACGAGCCACTCAACCGCCTTGGCGCGTTTGATGGAGTCGCGCACGGCCGGGATGCGGCCCTCGGCGGCGAACTGCTTCTTGGAAGCCTCGACGTCGCGGACGCCGGCGTCGGCGAACTCCTTGTCGAGGTCCTCGTCGGTCACCTCGACGTTGAGGTGACGGGCCAGGGCGTCGAGCGCGAGGGACTCGCGAGCAACGTCGTTGGCCTGACGGTGCAGGTCGGCGATGAACTGGTCGGACGAGATGCGCGAGGCCTGCAGCCAGGAATCGAGCGTCATGCCCTGCTGAGCGAGGCTCGAGAGGAAGTTCTGGCCGAGGTCCTGGAAGACGCTCTGCTGGTAGTCCTCGTCGACCTCCTCGAGGTCAAGGCGACGGGTGAGCTCGGCAACGGCGCGGTTCTCCTTGAGCTGCGGCAGCTTGGCCTTCTTGTCGTTCTCGACCTCGATCTTAACGGCGTCGCGCATGGCGGCAACGTCGTCGAAGCCGAAGAACTTGTTGGCGAACTCGTCGGTGAGCTCGGGGGTGTTGCGGACCTTGATGGAGGTGACGGTCACCTTGACGGCAGCCTCCTCGGCCTCCTCGCCCTCGGGGGCCTCAGGCGTCCAGGAGACCTCCTTGGTCTCGCCCTTCTTCATGCCGACGATGGCCTCGTCGAGCGCGGCGGGCAGGTTGCCGGAGCCGACGGAGATCATGCGGCCCTTGCCGGCGAGCGCCTCGGCGTTCTTGACGTTCTCGATCTCGGCGTTGACGATGTCGTCCTTCTCGGCGCCGCGATCCTCCTCGACGTCGTCGAAGGTGGTGTGGTAGCCCATGAGCATCTCGATCTGGGCGTCGATCTCGGCGTCGGTTGCCTCCTCGGGCGGCATCTCGATGGAGACGGGCTCGTAGGAGTTGAGCTCAACGACGGGGCGCAGCTTGTAGGTGACCTCGAAGGTGTAGTCCTCGCCGTCCTTGACGATGTCGACGTCGTGGATGTCGCCGCTCTTGACGGGCACGATGTCGAGCTCGTTGAGGGCCAGCGGCTCGTGGCGGTCGATCACGGCGTTGGTGGCCTGGCCGTGCACGAAGTCCTTGCCGAGCATCGCATCGACGATCTGGCGCGGGGCGCGACCCTTGCGGAAGCCCTGGAAGCGATACTTGTTGGCGGCGTCCTTGTACGCCTTGGCAATCGCGGCGTCGATCTCGGCCGCGGGGATGGTCACCTTAGCGGTGAGCTGGCCGTTCTCCACGTCAGATGCGGTGATGTTCAACGTTCCTCCTCATGGTTTGAACACGGCGCCCAAAAGGCGCCGGTACATCCTTCTCGCTTGCCGGGGCACTGCCCCGGCCGGCTCGTGGTGCGGGCGAAAGGACTCGAACCTTCACGGGGATCCCGCCAGGACCTAAACCTGGTGCGTCTACCAATTCCGCCACGCCCGCATAAGAGCCATAGCGCATAGATTGTAGCAAAAACCCTGCTCCCGTGCCGAGAAGCCCCGGATCGCGGCCGTCCTACGCGCGCCACACACAAAACGGCGGCTCGCGCGCCGCCTGAGCTGCGCGAGCCGCCGCAAACACAGGTTCCTACGCCTCTTCTTCGAGCTTCTCGGCAGCCTCTTTGAGCAGCTCTATGATCGGCAGGTGCTGCGGGCAGACGCCCTCGCACTGGCCGCACGCGATGCACGCGCTCGCCTGGCCGCTGCCGCGCTTGACGAGGTTCTTGTAGAAGGACTTGGGCCGGTTGTCGTTGGGATACAGGCGCTGGCTGTTGAGCGCGCTCAGCACGTCGGGGATCATGATGCCCATGGGGCAGCCGTCCACGCAGTAGCGGCACGCCGTGCAGGGCACGATGGGCATGTCGAGCATACGGCGCACGACCTCGCCGAGCACGTCGCGATCCTCCTCGGTAAGCGGCTCGAACTGATCGAACGTGCGCAGGTTGTCGAGCATCTGATCGGGCTCGGACATACCGGAGAGGATCGTGCACACGCCCGGCAGCGAGCCGGCAAAGCGCAGCGCCCACGAGGCGTCGCTTGCGTCGGGGCGCACGGTATGCAGCAGCGCGCCGAGCTCGGGCTCGAGGTTCGCGAGCTTGCCGCCCTTCACCGGCTCCATGACGATGATGGGCAGGTCGCGCTCGGAAAGGATCCGGTAAAGCTCGCCCGAGTGAACCACGGGGTTGTCCCAGTCGGCGTAGTTGAGCTGAATCTGCACGAACTCGACCTCGGGATGCTTGTCGAGAACCTTGACGAGAAGCTCCGGCGAGCCGTGGAACGAGAAGCCGAAGTGCTTGATCTTGCCCTCGGCAACCTTCTGCTTGGCCCACGAGAAGCAGTCGTACTTCTCGTACGTGTCGTAGTTGGCGCCTTCTTCGACGCTGTGGAGCAGGTAGAAGTCGAAGTAGTCGAGGCCCGTGCGCTCGAGCTGCTCGGAGAAGATGCGGTCGCGGTCCTCGGCGCAGGTCATGGACCAAGCCGGCAGCTTGTCGGCGACCATGAAGGAGTCGCGCGGATAGCGCTCGGTGAGCGCGTGGCGCAGAGCCACCTCGGAGGTGCCGCTGTGGTAGACGTAGGCGGTGTCGAAGTAGTTGTAGCCATGGCCGAGGTACACGTCGACCATCTGGTTGACGCGCTCCTGGTCGATGGCGCCGTCCTTCTCGGGCAGGCGCATGAGGCCGAAGCCGAGCATGGGCATGATGGATTTGTCGAGCATGGTCTCTCCCCTCTTGGCGCGAGCCCGGCGCGGCCCGCGCGGCTTTTGCACGTGCACAGCATACAAGGGAGGCGCCTCTCGCATCATCTGGAACGAGAGGCGCCTCCTACTCAAAAGGGAGGTAGCCGGGCCAACGACCACCATGAGCGCTGCTGTTCTCGGGCGCTCACCGCGAGTATTCCCGCGCAACGCATCGTTAGACCGATCCATGCGGCGCACACAAAAGCCCCGCTCTTCGGGCAAAACGTGCCGAAGAGCGGGGCAAAAGCGCCCGGGACCATGGCTCGAGAAAAGGCCTGGGCAAGCGTCCTACTCGCCGAAGAGGATCTTCTCGGGCGTGATGGGCAGCTCGCGGATCTGGCGGCCGACGGCGTGGGCCACCGCGCTCGCGATGGCGGGCGACGGCGTGTTGATGACGACCTCGCCGATCGACTTGGCGCCGTAGGGGCCGGTGGGCTCGTAGCTCTCGCAGAAGTCGACGCGAATGCGGCCGACGTCCTCGCGCGTAGGGATCTTGTACTGCATGAACGAGCGGGTGCGCATGCGGCCGCGGGCGTCGTACTGCACGTCCTCGGTGAGCGCCATGCCGATGCCCTGGCCGATGCCTCCCTCGACCTGAACGCGCGCGAGGTTCTCGTTCACCACGGTGCCGCAGTCAACCACGCCCACGTAGTCGACGACGGTGACCTCGCCGGTCTCCTTGTCGACGTCGACCTCGGCGATGCCCGCCATGTACGGCGGTGGGCTCGTGGGCGAGCTCGCCGCGGCATGCGCCGTCAGGCAGTCGCCGTCGCCGCCGCGCACGCACTCGTTGGCAAACGCCGTGAGATCCATCTCGTGCGTCGGCGCGGCGAGCTCGGGGGCGGACGCAGCACCCGAGACCGCCTCGGAGCCAACGACCTCGTAGGTGCGGACCATATGCTCGATGTCGCCGGTGACCTGGCTGAACTCGGGCTCCTGGGGAACGGGCAGCGCGGAGGCGCGGACGTCCTTCTCGTCCGAAGCCGCGTAGGCAACGAGCTTCTCGCCGTCGAACGTCACGTCGGCGGGATCGATGTTCCAGAGCTTGGCGGCGTACTCACGGAACGAGCGAATGAGCTGCTCGGCCGCCTTGACCACCGCCATGCCCGTGAGGTAGGTGCTCGCGCTCGCGTAGGAGCCGGTGTCGTAGGGGGAGCTGTCGGTATCGACGCCGCGCACCACGATGCGGTCGGTGGCGCAGCCGAGCGCCTCGGCGGCGAACTGCGCGAGGATGGTGTCGCAGCCGGTGCCCATGTCGGTGGCGCCGATGTTGAGCGTGTAGAAGCCGTCCTCCTCGAGGCGCAGGTCAACGCTGCCGATGTCGACGCCGGCGATGGCGGAACCCTGCATCGAGAGCGCTACGCCGAGGCCGCGCACATGGGTGCCCATGTCGCGGCGAAGGCCCTTCTCCTTCCAACCGATCATCTCCTGCGCGCGCTTGATGCAGCGGTCGGCCGCGCACGAGAACAGCGTGTTGCCGTAGTACTGCGGCATGAACTCGCCCTCGCGGACGAGGTTCTTGAGGCGCAGTTCGCACGGGTCGATGCCGAGCTCGTCGGCGAGCTCGTTGACGGCCGACTCGAGGGCGAAGAGGCCCTGCGTCGCGCCGTAGCCGCGGTACGCGCCGGTGGGCATGGTGTTGGAGTAGACAACGTCGAAGGCAAAGCGGCTCGCCTCGACGCGGTTGTACAGCGGGAGGCTCTTGTGGCCGGAGAGACCCACCGTGGTGGGACCGTGCTCGCCGTACGCGCCCTGGTTGGAGAGCGTGTAGAGATCGATCGCCGTGATGCGGCCGTCGCGCTTGGCACCGATCTTGACGGTGATCTGCATCTCGTGGCGCGCGTTGGAAGCGGTGCAGGTCTCCTCGCGCGTGTAGCTGATCTTGCTCGGACGGCCGGTGCGGCTCGTCACGAAGGCGCAGAAGATCTCGTTGCAGCCGCTCTGCTTGGCACCGAAGCCGCCGCCGATGCGCGGTTTGATAACGCGCACCTGGGCCTGCGGGATCTCGAGCGCGTTGGCGACCATGCGGCGCACGTGGAACGGCACCTGGGTTGAGCTCGTGATGCAGATGCGACCGTAGGCGTCGATCTCGGCGAACGAGCGGAACGTCTCCATCATGGCCTGGGCGTTTGCCTTGGAGTGATACGTGCGCTCGAGCACCACGTCGGCCTCGGCGAAGGTCTTGTCGAGGTCGCCGACGACCGACTGGCCGGATGCCACGACGTTGTTCATGCGGTCGTTGTTGATCCAACCCGCCTTGACGAGGTAGCCGTCCTCGGCGTGGATGACCGAGGGGTTACCCTTGGCCTGGGTGAAGTCGAGCACCGGGTCGAGGAGCTCGTAGTCGACCTTGATGAGACGCAGCGCGCGCTCTGCGGCGCGGACGTTCTCGGCCGCCACGATGGCAACCTCGTCACCGACGTAGCGCACGACCTGGTCGAGGATCAGGCGGTCGTACGGCGAGGCCTCGGGGTAGGACTGGCCTGCCAGCGTGAAGCGCGACTGTGGCACGTCCTTGTAGGTATAGACGGCAACAACGCCGGGGACCTTCTCGGCGCGCGTCGTGTCGATAGAGCGGATGCGCGCGAAGGCATGGGGGCTGTGGAGGACCTTGAGCGTCAGCGCGTCGGCGGGCGCGAGGTCGTCGGTGAAGAGCGGCTTGCCGGCGAGGAGCGCGTAGGCGTCCTTCTTGACCTCGGAGGCGCCGATATGCTTGAGGTCGGCGCGAGACGAGGGATCGGTCACGATCATGCTCATAATGCGTTACGCCTCCTTTCCGGCATCAGCTGCGCAGGCGACGGGGTCAACCGGCGCAAAGAGGTCGGGCGCCGTGAAGTAGTCGAAGCACTCGGCGAGATAGCGGTCGATGGCGCGGCGCTGGCTCATGTAGCCCGTGCAGCGGCAGAGGTTGCCGGCGAGGTAATGGTCCACTTCGGCAGGGGTCGGCGCATGGCCGGCTGCGCGGTAGGCGCGCTCGAGCGCCAGCACGCTCATCACGAGGCCGGGAGCGCAGAAGCCGCACTGCTCGGCGCCCTCTTCGGCGATGCAGCGCGCAAGGGCCGCCGACTCCGCCTGCAAGCCCTCGAGCGTGGTGACGCGGCGGCCGTCAACGCGCGCCGCGAAGGTCGCGCAGCTCAAGACGGGCTCTTCGTCGAGCCACACGGTGCACAGACCGCAGTTGGTTGTTTCGCATCCGCACTTGACGCTCTTGAAGCCGTGCCCGCGCAAGAACTCGAAAAGCGTGGTATCGGGCTCGATGTCATCGGCGATCTTGATGCCGTTCACTTCGATGGCAACGTTCATTGCGCAGCCTCCTCTCCCGGGCAATCGGCGGCTGACGCAACGGCCGCCTCGAGGGCGCGGCGTACCAGGACGCCGGCAATCTGGCGGCGGTACTTCTCGCCGCCCCACATGTTGCCGGAGTACGCGAGCTCCTCTGCGGCGGCAGCCGCCGCAGCAAGGTCCTCTGCCGACAGGGAGAGCGGCTTGCCGCTGCCCCAGCCGATCAAGGTTGCCTTGGCCGGGCGCGCGCCCACGACTACGCGCCAACCGCCGTTGTCGTGCGCAGCGCACACGTTGACGACGGGGAAGTCGGTCACAGCGCGACGGACTGCCTGGTAGCCGGCAACAAGCGCTCCGGCAGGACGAACGGGCACGTAGACATGCGTGAGCACGTCGCGCATGCGGCCCTTCTCGGCAAGGAACTGCGCGAGCGGCATGCGTCCGGCACCCTCGAGCTCAACATCGGCGCCGAGCGCCAGAAGCGCGCATACGACGTCGGAAAAGCCCAAACGTCCGGCAACACTGCCGCCGATCGTGGCGCCGTTGCGGAACTGGACGCCGACGATGTCACGCACCGCCCGCGCCAAAAGCCCGTTGGTCGCGGCAGCCACTGCGGCGTTCGTCTCGACCTGACGAAGCGTCACGTAGGCGCCGATGCGCAGCTCGGTTGCCCGGGGCTCCGTCTCGTCTGGGGCAGCGCCCGCAGGACCAGCGGGGACCTCCTCGATGCTGTTGAGGCCGCAATCCGTCAGATCAATGGCAACGGGCAGCGAACCCGTTCCCAGGCGCAGCCACATTCCGCCCCCGAGCACGGTGGCGCGCCGGTTGTTGCGCACGAGCTCGAGCGCCTCGGCTGCGCTCTGCGCCCGCACGTACTTCCCGATAGTGAGCATCCCTCTCCCCTCACCTCGGATCCCTCTCCTGAAAGGTCAAGCATACCGCAGGTAGCTGGGGTCGTGGGCTTGCTTTTCTCGATTCAATCTGCAGACCGAAAATCGAGATCGCAACCAGGCCCTATATGGTACGCATGCCATGAGCATCAAAGCGAGCGGAACGGCAACCGGGCAATTGTTTCCAGACGTTTGGTTTCTTGACAGCCCTCGTGCTCGCGCTCTACCATCGCCCAAAACCCTCACTACAACAATGAGCACGCGGGCCGAGCCCGCGGAAGGGAGCCTGCATGCCGCAGCTGCATGGCCAGTCACGTCACACAGAAAAACTCGCGCGCCGCTATGCGTGGTTCGCGCTCGGCGTTGCCGTCAATTCGTTCGGCATCGCGCTTATCACTAAAGCGGCACTGGGCACTTCGCCCATCACGAGCGTCGCGTACGTACTCGACCTTGCCTTTGCCCCTACCCTGGGCGAGTTTACCTTCGCTATGAACCTGGTGTTTATCGCCGGTCAGATCGCGCTGCTCCGACGCGACTTCCAGCCGGTACAGTTGTTGCAGATTGTTGTGAACCTCGTGTTCAGTGCGTTGATCGACGTGAGCATGGGGCTGCTGGCCGCGTTCGAGCCAACGGGGATCGTCGTACAGGCCGCTGCGCTGCTCGCCGGCTGCGCGGTATTGGCGTTCGGCATCGCGATCGAGGTGGCGCCGAACGTCATCGTCGTTCCGGGCGAAGGCGCAGTGCGCGCCATAACCGCTGTGACCCGCAAGCCGTTCGGCACGTGCAAGGTCGCCTTCGACACGTCGCTCGTCTGCATTGCGCTGGTGCTGTCTTTTACGTTCTTCCATGGCATTCAAGGACTGGGCGTGGGGACGGTGGTGTCGGCATTGCTTGTTGGCCGCTTGGTGAACCTCATCAACGCGCACGTCCCGCTCATTGCCCGCATCGCGCGCCTCACGCGTCACTCCAACGGCACGGCCCCCGAAGAAGCGCTGTAGCCGCGGCGCCGCGCAAACGACGACGGAGTACCGGCCCCTCCCCTGCAATCGCTGGAACGGCGACTTGTCTTCACAGCTTGCGCACACGTCCTCCCGCATCGCCGAAACAATTGACCGCGGCGGTCTTTTGATGTTGAAAGCCAAGCGCTCCCGGTTTACCTTCTGTCTATGGACAGTAACGTACCCGCCCCCACTATAGTGGTATCCCACGCAACCGCCCTTCGCGCCCTGCGCAGCGCGCGGGTACGTTATGGCATGCTCCCTTGGCGCGAGATCTCCCCCGCCGAAGAGCGCCGAGCCCTCGATCGCTGCGTTCCCAACGCTCGGAACATCGACGAAGCCGAACTCGTCCGCCTCGGCTGTCTGGACGCAGATCAAGCGTCAGCGCTCGCCGACTCTCCCATCGATCTGCTGACTTCGCGCAGGCATAACATTCGTAAAACAAGCTCCGTGAATTGCCACGTTGTCTTAGCGCGCACGCCACAAGGAACCCTCCGACTGATTTCCGGAAACATATACGCAGCCTCTCCCGCGCTCATTGCCGTGCAGGCGGCATGCTCGTGCAACATGGCGCATGAAATAGCCCTCGTCCAAGAACTCTGCGGCTCATTTTCCATGAGCCCCCGTTTCGATTCAGCCAAGTGTTCAGAAGGCTTGTCGTACCATGAGGCAGAGCCCGTGCTCTCGCTCAAGCACCTGAAGCTTTATACGAAAGCGACTGGTATCAGCGGGACGCGGCAATGCAGAAAAGCACTGGGCATTGCGCTGGAAAACGCGCGGTCACCCATGGAATCGATAGCGGCAGCAATGTTCCATGCCCCACATGCATATGGCGGCTTCAACGTACGCGACATGCACCTAAACTGCCGCGTCGATTTTTCGCAAAACGCGCGCGCCGCTTCCAGCATGCCCTACGCCGTTTGCGACGCATACATTCCCACCGCGCGAATCGCTCTGGAATACAACGGCGGCTATCACGATCAGCATGGAGCGCGCATCCATGACGAGAAAAGGAACGCGGGACTTGCCGCGATGGACATCCAAGTTGTAGCACTTAATTCCGAGCAGCTGAAGAACATCGAGGCACTCGAGGCTATAGCGCGCCTCATATACCGCAGGTCTGGCAAGCGTTACCAGAACAGAACCAAAGGCAGCGCCGTCAAGCAGATTGAACTTCTAAACGGGCTGCGGACATTCTATGGGCTGAAGCCGATCTGATCGAATGGCGTCAAACGTCTGCAGGATGGCCTCGATCTCGGCAAAGTGCTCAAATAATCAAATAATCAGTCTTTTTTGAGATCAATCGCATGTTTGCACATACCTTTGTTCACGTTGCCCCAGGATTTGCATATATCGTTATGCGTCCCACTACAAAAGAGCCGTCTCAAACGACTTACTATTTGATTTTTTGAGCACTTTGGTCAAGTTTTCTCGAAAGAGAGGGCGCCGGGTCAAAGACCCGACGCCCTCAGCGCTTACGCTCTGTTATGCGAGGCTTCGCTTTAGACGATGCCCTGGGCCATCATGGCATCGGCGACCTTCTTGAAGCCGGCGATGTTGGCGCCCATGACGAGGTTGCCCTCGTGGCCGTACTCGGCGGCAGCGTCGGCGGCCATGTGATAGATGTTCTTCATGATGCCCTTGAGACGGCTGTCGACGTCCTCGAACGTCCACGAGAGGCGCTCGGAGTTCTGCGACATCTCGAGAGCGGAAACAGCAACACCGCCCGCGTTGGAAGCCTTGCCCGGGCAGAAGGCAACGCCGTTGGCCTGCAGGTACTCGGTAGCGTCGAGCGTAGTGGGCATGTTGGCACCCTCGGCAACGACCTTGCAGCCGGCGTGCACGAGGCCCTCGGCGTCAGAGCGAATGAGCTCGTTCTGCGTAGCGCACGGAAGCGCGATGTCGCACGGAACGCTCCACACGCCGCGACCGCTGTGATACTCGCAGCTCGGATGCGTCTCGGCGTACTCGGAGAGACGGCCGCGACGGACCTCCTTGAGCTCCTTGATGGCGTCGAGGTCGATGCCGTCCTTTTCGTAGATCCAACCGGTGGAGTCGCTCATGGTCTGAACGATCGCGCCGAGCTGCATGCACTTTTCGGCAGCGTAGATGGCAACGTTGCCCGCGCCCGAGATGTCGACGCGCTTGCCCTCGAGGGTCTCGCCACGCTGGGCAAGCAGCTCCTCGACAAAGTACACAAGACCGTAGCCCGTTGCCTCGGTGCGCGCGAGCGAACCGCCGAAGGTAAGGCCCTTGCCCGTAAGAACGCCCTCGTAGCGACGCGTGATGCGCTTGTACTGACCGAACAGGTAACCGATCTCGCGGCCGCCCACGCCGATGTCGCCGGCGGGAACGTCGACGTCGGCGCCGATGTGACGGTACAGCTCGGTCATGAAGGACTGGCAGAAACGCATGACCTCGGCGTCGGACTTGCCCTTGGGGTCAAAGTCGGAACCGCCCTTGCCGCCGCCGATAGGCAGACCGGTGAGCGAGTTCTTAAAGACCTGCTCGAAGCCGAGGAACTTCAGAATCGACAGGTTGACCGTGGGATGGAAGCGCAGACCACCCTTGTACGGTCCGATCGCGCTGTTGAACTCAACACGGTAGCCGCGATTGACATGAACGTTGCCCTGGTCGTCGGTCCACGGAACACGGAACATAACCGTGCGCTCAGGCTCGGTCAGGCGCTCAAGAAGCGCGACCTGCTCGTACTCAGGATGACGCTCGAACACCGGCTCGAGGCTCGTCAGGACCTCGTCGGCCGCCTGGATGAACTCCGGCTGGTCTGCGTAGCGAGAACGCAGCTCCTCGGTAACCTTCTGCGTGTAGCTCATGCAGCTCTCCTCTCATAGACATCCGCATGACGGCGTGCTCCTCTCCCGGTACGAGACCGCTGCGGAACACGGCACACTTGTTTTGAACCGTAACCAGAATAGGAACGGTTTGTTACCGGCGCGTAAAGCGCACTCCAGTTAACGGGCTGGCAACAACACGCGCAAGCCCGCACCACACGAGGTGCGTCATCCTGAAAGGAACCCGCAATAGGCAAACGTCCGCATATGCAGCGAGCCCGGCGCCGCTTGGGGCACCGGGCTCGCGAAAGTTTCTGGAGCGGGCGACGGGAATCGAACCCGCGTCATCAGCTTGGAAGGCTGGGGTTCTACCATTGAACTACGCCCGCGTATGTGGTCGGGACGACAGGATTCGAACCTGCGACATCCTGCTCCCAAAGCAGGCGCGCTACCAGACTGCGCCACGTCCCGGCGAATGCAGGAAAGGCTACTCGTCCTGCCTGTCTCTCGACTTGGCTAGTATACGGCTTCGACGTGCATCTGGCAACGCCCCGCAAACGTCCATCAATACCTCCGCACAACATGCCCGCCGTATTGGCCAGCGCAGCCCCGCACTACAAAACGATCGTCTCCAGGTCGTCAGGCACAAACAGGCTGCCGCTAAAGTACGCGCCGCCCTCTTGGCTGTACAGCTCCTTGCGGCGCGCGATGTTTTTGTCCTCGGTGTGGTACAGCACCAGGTTCTCCACGTGCAGCAGCTCGGCAAGCTCGCAGGCATCCTTCACCGTGGAGTGGTGCTTTTCGTACGGCGAGAAGACGTCGGCCTCCGCGTGCAGGCAAAACGCCTCGTGAAGCAGCCACGTTGCACCCTCGGCGTATGCGCGCTCGCATTCGTTGTAGGGCTCGTCGCCGCAGCACGTGAGCTTCCGGCCGTCGCCGAGCTCCATGCTGAACCCGAACTGCTTGGCCTTGGTCGAGCGTATGTCAAAGAAGGTCGTGCGGTGCCCCATGACCTCGCGAACCTCGCCGTCGGCCACAGCAACCAGGTGCACGCGGTCGCCGATAAAGCGCGTCTGCTTTGCCTGGAGCAGCTCGTCGGCCATGCGGCGAAGCAGGTCGAGAACCTCGTCGTGCCCGTAGATCACCGCCTCGCCCTCGTAGTCGCCCTTGGCCATAGCCTGGCAGATCACGCGAACGATCCAGATGATGCCCAGCAAGTGGTCGATGTGCTTGTGCGTGACGAAGATCTCATGCAGGTCGTGCCAGTCGATGCCGGCACGCTTGAGCTGCCCGAGCACTCCGTTGCCGCCGCCGGCGTCTACCAACAGCCTCCGCTCGCCGTCGCGCATAACGAAGCAGGTGTTGTAGCAGGCAGTCGCCTGAGCGTTGCCGGTTCCAAGCAGCGTGATATCCATAAGAGCCCCCTTCATGCCGCGACCCCGGATCCGCAAGGAGCCGGGGCCGCAGTGGCGTCAGTTATCTGAGATCGGAACAGACGACGTGCGAACGCCTTGCCGTCCCGATGCATCCCGCGGACGATTACGCCGCGGCGACCTTCTTCTCGCGCAGCACGCGCGGGCCTTCCTCGTCGATGAAGAAGCGCTTGTACCACACGAGGAACACGAGCGCGGTGTAGATCTTGCGCTGGTTCAGGGCCTTGCCGGCAAAGTGGTCGTCGAGCAGCTTCATGAGCAGGTCGCAGTCGAAGAACTCGCGCGCCCAGTCGGCCGTGAAGTACTGCTTGACCCAGTCGTACCACTCCTGCTCGCGCAGCCAGAACTTGAACGGCACCGGGAAGCCCTTCTTGGGGCGCGTGGCCCACTCGTCGGGCAGCACGCGGTTGGCGGCGTGACGCAGCACCTGCTTGTTGCCGTTCTCGTTTACGCGATAGCGCGCCGGGATATGCTCGGCGAACTCCATGACCTTCTTGTCGAGGAACGGAACGCGCAGCTCGAGCGAGTGCGCCATGCACATCTTATCGGCCTTGAGCAGGATGTCGCCCGGGAGCCAGAGATGCATGTCGAGGTACTGCTTCTTGGAGAGCTCGCACTGGTCGGCGACCTCGTTGAAGATCGGCGCCGTGACGTCGTGCGGCGTGGGGCCCTGGCGATACGCAGGCGTAAGCACGCGTGCAGCCTCGTCGGGCTCCCAAACCGTTGCCTGGCCCACGTACCAGCGCTCGGGAACCTCGGCGCACTTGGTGAGGAAGTGGTAGCCCTTGAAGTACGGCAGGTGCTGCACGAGCACGCCCAGGCCGCGGCGAATCGGACGCGGCACCACGCGCTTGAAGGTGCGCATGGGCGGCGTGTCCTCGTACTCGGCGTAGCCGCCGAACAGCTCGTCGGCGCCCTCGCCCGACAGCACGACGGTTACGTGCTCGCGAGCCATGCGCGCCAGGAAGTACAGCGGGATGCTCGAGAGGTTCGACTGCGGCTCGTCCATGTGGTACTGGATCGTTGGCAGGGCCGAGAAGCACTCCTCGGCGGTCACCATGTGACGGAAGTTCTCCACGCCGATCTTCTCGGAGAGCTCGGCGGCGTAGTTGGTCTCGTTGAAGTCCTTGTAATCGAAGCCGACCGAGAAGGTCTCGTCGGGATGCAAGCACGCGGTGATGTAGCTGGAGTCAACGCCGCCCGAGAGGAACGAGCCGACCTTGACGTCGGCGATGCGGTGGGCGTTGACGCTCTCGTGCACGACCTTGTCGCACTCGTCGACGAAGCGCTCGAAGTTCTTGGAGTTGTCGTCGGAGAAGTCGCTCTCCCAGTAGCGGAAGACGTCCATCTTGTGGGTGGCGATGTCGTAGGTGAAGGCGTGCGCCGCGGGCAGCTTGAACACGCCGGCGAAGAACGTCTCGTCGGTCGCGGGGAACTGCAGCGTCATGTAGGGGCGCAGGGCCTTCTTGTTGACGGCCTTCACAAAGCGCGGATGCTCGAGGAAGCTCTTGATCTCGGAGCCGAAGATGAGCGAGCCGTCGTCGGGCGTCTGATAGTAGTAGAACGGCTTGATGCCGAAGATGTCGCGCGCGCCGAAGAGGCGGTTCTTCTTCTTGTCCCAGATCACGAACGCGTACATGCCGCGCAGGTGGTCGACGACCTTCTCGCCCCACTCCTCGTAGCCGTGGAGCAGCGACTCGGTGTCGGCATGGCAGTGGAACTTGTAGCCCTTGGCCTCGAGCTCCTCGCGCAGCTCGAGGAAGTTGTAGATCTCGCCGTTGAAGACAACCACGACGCTGCCGTCGGCGTTCTCCATGGGCTGGGCGCCCGCCTCGGAAAGGTCAAGAATCGAAAGGCGACGGAAGCCGAGGGCCACGCCCTGCTCCATGAAGCTGCCGCCCATGTCGGGGCCGCGGTGGACGATACGGTCCATCATGGCCGTGAGGACCGCCTCACGGTCGGCAACGTCACCGGTGAATCCGACGAAACCGCACATAGTGCTCCTTCTTCATAGTCGATCGGCCGCCTAGGCGAGAAGCGCCGCAGACGGCCGCATATGATCAGCACGACATTGTAGCAAGCGGGCGGCATCTGCCGCGAAACGCTACGCAATCACCGCAAACGCAACAATCGCCGGATTAGGCAGGACGGAACGCGCGGCCCCGCACGGGAGCGGGCGCCGCCGCGCGCCCGCATGCCCGCGCGCCCCTATTGCGCGGCGCCGCGCCGGCAGGCCACGACCTCGGCGGCAATGGACACGGCGATCTCGGCGGGAGTCTCGGCGCCGATCGCAAGCCCCACGGGCATGTGCAGGCGCGCGATCTCGTCGGGGTCGAACCCCGCCTCCGCCAGGCGCTCCTTCATGAACGCAGTCTTCTTGCGGCTCCCCAGGCAGCCCAGGTAGCGCGGTCTCTTGGCCAGGGCGGCCGTTACGATCGCTGCGTCGGAGGCGTGTCCGGAGGTGCACACCACCACGTAGTCGCGCCGCGTGATGCCCGCGCGCTCAACCAGCTCGGCGTACGGTGCGCAGAGAACCTCCGTCGCGGCAGGGTAGTTCTCGGGCAGCGCGAGCTCTGCGCGGTCGTCGCAGAGAACCACGCTGAAGCCGAGGTGCGCGAGCACCGGCACGAGCGACGCGCCCACGTGCCCGCCGCCGAACACGACGGCGCGCCCCTCAGCCGCAAGCGGCAGCACGAACGCGTCGGCCAAACGTGCCGGCTCCGCGCACGACTCCGCCTCGTCGATGAG
>CALUOB010000024.1 GCA_944322175.1 uncultured Coriobacteriaceae bacterium | reverse complement strand
TGTACCAGATCATCGACGAGATCGCCCGCCGTTACCGCGAGAGCTTCCCGACCGACAACCCCGCGTGGCGCGACATGTTCCGCAAGACCGCCATCCTGTGGGACGGCGAGGTCCGCATGGCCAACCTCTCGATCATCTGCAGCCATTCGGTCAACGGCGTGGCCGAGCTCCACACCAAGATTCTCGAGAACGACGTCTTCAAGGAGTTCTACGAGCTCACGCCCGAGAAGTTCAACAACAAGACCAACGGCGTGACCCACCGTCGCTTCCTCGCCGAGGCCAACCCGAGCTACGCCAAGCTCATCACCTCGGCCATTGGCAACAAGTGGCTCGACGACGCCTACGAGCTCAAGAAGCTCGAGGGCAAGCTCGACGACGAGGAGTTCCTGCGCGCTATGTCGGCGTCCAAGCGCGAGAACAAGGTGCGCCTCGCCAACTACATCCGCGAGACCACCGGCACCGTCGTTGACCCCGACACCATCTTCGACGTTCAGGTCAAGCGCTTCCACGCCTACAAGCGTCAGCTGCTGAACATCTTCAAGGTGATGGACATCTACAACCGCCTCATCTCCGACCCGAACTTCTCGGTTCGTCCGTCGACGTTCATCTTCTCGGGCAAGGCGGCGCAGAGCTACTACTTTGCCAAGGAAGTCATTCGCCTCATCAACAGCGTGGCCGACGTCATCAACAACGACGACCGCGTGAACAAGGTCATCAAGGTCGCGTTCATCCCCAACTTCGCCGTTTCGAACGCCCAGCTCATCTACTCCGCCGCCGAGATCTCCGAGCAGATCTCCACGGCAGGCCAGGAGGCCTCGGGCACCTCGAACATGAAGCTCATGATGAACGGCGCGATCACCCTCGGCACCCTCGACGGCGCCAACATCGAGATCGCCGAGCTCGCCGGCCATGAGAACGTCAAGATCTTCGGTCTCACCGAGCCCGAGGTCGAGGCGCTCAAGGCAAGCGGCTCGTACTTCTCCTGGGATATGTACAACGAGGACCGCAGCCGCCTTGGCCGCGTGATCGACGAGCTGACCGACGGCACCTTCTCCCGTCTGTCCGGTCCGTTCGACTCGATCCGCCGCCAGCTCATGGACAACAACGACGGCGACTTCGTCCTCAAGGATTTCCGTTCGTACGTCCAGGCGTGGGAGGAGCTCACGCAGACCTACGACGACACGCTCGCTTGGAACCGCATGGCGCTGATGAACACCGCCAACTCCGGTTTCTTCTCGAGCGACCGCACCATTCGCGAGTACGCACATGACATCTGGCATGTGTAGCTCTAACCGCCGCTAGGCGGTAAGTGTAGGAAGGCTTTGAAGGAGAGCAGGATGAGCAAGAAGGAATGCATTGCCATGCTCCTCGCCGGGGGGCAAGGAAGCAGACTGAGGGAGTTGACGAAGAAGAACGCGAAGCCCGCCGTCTCGTTCGGCGGCAAGTTCCGCATCATCGACTTCCCGCTGTCTAACTGCGCTAACTCGGGCATCGACACGGTCGGCGTACTGACGCAGTATCGTCCGTACCTGCTGCATGCCTACATCGGCAACGGCTCCGCATGGGATCTCGACGAGCCCGGTGCGGGCGTCACGACGCTTTCGCCGTACGCCACGCAGGAGGGCATGCGCGAGTTCGCCGGCACTGCCGACGCGATCTATCAGAACATCGACTTCATCGAGGCGCACGATCCCGAGACCGTGCTCATCCTGTCCGGCGACCAGCTCTACCGTATGGACTACGCCAAGATGCTCGCCGCCCACAAGGCCCACAAGGCCGGCCTGACCATCGCGGTCATGCCCGTGCCGTGGGAGGACGCCAGCCGCTTCGGCATCCTGCTGAAGGACGACGACGACCGCGTGGTCCGCTTTGACGAGAAGCCCGAGAAGCCCGAGAGCAACCTTGCCTCCATGGGCATCTACATCTTCGACGCCAAGCTGCTGCTCGACGAGCTGCGCGCCGACGCCGAGGATCCGCGCTCCAGCCACGACTTCGGCGGCGACATCATTCCTAAGCTCCTCGAGGAAGAGAAGCCGGTGTACGTCTACGAGTTCCAGGACTTCTGGCGCGACGTAGGCACGGTGGCCAGCTACCATGAGACGAGCATGGACCTGCTCGGCGACGAGCCCAAGTTCGATCTCTACACCAGCGAGTTCCCCATCATGAGCAACGTCTCCACCCGTCCGCCCCACTACGTGGGCCCGGAGGCCGTGGTGGAGGACTGCCTCGTCGACAACGGCGCCCGTATCTTCGGCACGGTGAAGCACTCCATTCTCTCCACCGACGCCTACGTGGGCGAGCGCGCCATCGTCGAGGATTCCGTCCTGCTGCCTGGCGCTGTGGTCAAGGACGGCGCCCATGTGGTGCGCGCCATTCTCGGCGAGCGCGCCGTGGTTGAGGAGAACGTCAAGTTCGGCAGCGTCGATACGACCAAGGACACCGCTCTTGCAGGTGACGACGTTGTCATCGGAAGGGGAGAGTGACCGTGAAAAGCAAGGCTATCGGACTTATCACCGCGAACTACAAGACGAACGTGCCGTGCGCGCTCTCTAAGCGTCGTCCTATGGCTGGCCTGCCGTTCGCCGGCCGTTACCGTCTCATCGACTTCCCGCTGTCCAACATGGTCAACGCCGGCATCCGCACCGTCGGCATGATCGTCCCGCAGAACTACCGGTCGCTTCTCGACCACGTGGGCACCGGCCGCGACTGGATGCTCGACCGCAAGAACGGCGGCCTGTTCATCCTCCCCGGCACCGTCTACGGGGGCACGCACGAGGGCTTCCGCTTCCTTCTGCGCGACATCATCGACAACAAGGCGTTCCTCATCCGCGATACCGCCGACTACGTGGTGCTCTCGGGCTCCAACATGGTCGTGAACTTCGACCTCAAGGCGGCCATCGTCGCCCATGAGGCGTCGGGCAACACCGCCACGATCGTCTGCCACCGTGCCTCCGCCATCAACGACGACACCACGGCGCTCGTGACCGACGGCGACACCGTTACCGCGCTCAAGAAGGGCGTCAAGTACGGCGACCTCGAGTCCCTCGACTACTGCATCTTCAACCGCGACGACCTGATCGACGTTCTCGAGAACTTCGCCGACGCCGACTACCTGTCGCTCGAGGAGGCAGCGTTCAAGTCCGAGGCTCACTACAAGATCGGCTACTGGGAGTTCGACGGTTACGCCGCCGGCGTCTTCGATGCCAAGAGCTACTACAACCGCACGATGGACATCCGCAAGCCCGAGGTGTACTACGCGCTGTTCAACCCCGACCGCACCATCTTCACCAAGGCTCACGACGCGCCGCCCGCGAAGTACTTCAAGGGCTCCGTGGTGCGCGACTCGCTCGTCTCGGCCGGCTGCCGCATCTCCGGCACCGTTCGCAACAGCGCTCTCGGCCGCGGCGTCATCATCGAGCCCGGCGCGGTGGTGACCAATTCGATCGTCATGCAGTCCTGTGTCGTCCAGAGCGGCGCTCGTATCGAGAACGCCATCATCGACCGCTACAACCTGATTCCCTCCGGAACCGAGATGCGCGGTACGCCTGACGACATTCTCATCAAGGAGAAGGCCGAGTATGTCTAACAGAAAACTGGGCGTTGTGTTCGCCTCCTCCGAGGCTGCCCCGTTTGCCAAAACGGGCGGTCTCGGAGACGTAGCCGGGTCGCTCCCGGCGGCGCTCCAGGACGCCGGCTGCGAAGTCGTCGTCATGGTGCCGAAGTACGGCACCATTCCGGAGCGCTTCCGCGAGAAGATGGTTCACCTCTGCGACTTCTATGTGCCGCTGGGGTGGCGCAGCGAGTACTGCGGCCTCGACATGCTCGAGGAGCGCGGCGTTCGCTACATCTTCGTCGACAACGAGCGCTACTTCAAGCGCGACCAGCTCTACAGCTACTTCGACGACGGCGAGCGCTTCGCGTTCTTCTCGAAGGCGGTTACCGAGAGCCTCCAGCACATCGACTTCCATTGCGACATCCTGCACTGCAACGACTGGCAGACCGCGCTGGCACCGGTGTTTCTGCGTGAGTTCTACCAGGGCATGCCGCTCTACGAGAACGTCAAGACCGTCTTCACCATCCACAACATCGCCTTCCAGGGCCAGTACGGCGACAAGGTGCTCTCCGATGTCTGCGGCCTGGCTCACATCCCCAACGCGGCCCGTCAGCTCTACTGCGGCCCGCAGACGGTGAACTTCATGAAGGGCGCTCTGTGCTACTCCGACCGCATTACCACGGTGAGCCCCACCTATGCGCGCGAGATCCAGATGCCCTTCTACGGCGAGCACATGGACGGCATCCTGCGCGACCGCTCGAGTATCCTCTCGGGCATCCTCAACGGCATCGACATGGTGTCGTGGGATCCGCGCACCGACCAGAGTGTCGCGGCCAACTACACGGCCGCCGACCTCAACGGCAAGAAGGAGTGCAAGGCCGCGCTCCAGCGCGAGCTCGGCTTCGAGGTCCGCGACGACGTGCCGCTCATGGGCATGGTCACGCGCCTCACCAAGCAGAAGGGCATGGACCTGGTCCAGTACGCCCTTGACACCGTGCTGTCCCGCGGCATTCAGGTCGTGGTTCTCGGCACCGGCGACACCTGCTACGAGGACTCACTGCGCTACTTTGACTGGAAGTATCCGAACATGGCCGCGCGCATCATGTTCGACTCCGATCTCTCGCGCCGCATCTACGCGGGCTGCGACATGTTCCTCATGCCGTCGCTCTTCGAGCCCTGCGGCCTTTCGCAGATGATCGCCATGCGCTACGGTACGCTCCCCATCGTCCGCGAGACCGGCGGTCTCAAGGACAGCGTCCAGCCCTACAACCGCTTTACGGGTGAGGGCACGGGCTTCAGCTTCGCCAACTTCAATGGCGACGAAATGGCGGGCGTCATACTTGCGGCAGCTGACGTTTTCTGGAACAATCCAGTAGAATGGAAGAAGCTGCAGGTGCACGCCATGACCACTGACTTCAGCTGGAGGCGCTCTGCAGAGGAATATTGCGGGCTGTACCAGGGCCTGCATCCCGAGGCGTAGCCACCGAATCATCCGGTTTCCGCGCTTTGGTGAGAGAAGAGAGCCAGGGCGCATATGGAAGCACGGCATAATTCTCGAGACGCATCGTTCCGAACTCCGTTCGGGGCGGTGCGTCTTGGTCAAACGGTCACGTTGGCGATCGAGGTGTGGGATTGCCCTCGCGCCACGTGCACCTGTCGTGTATGGGTAGACGAGCAAGGCGAGCATCTTCTACCTATGACGCCGCAGCCCTGCGGCGACCACCTCAGATTCACGTGCTCGCTGACCTGCGATGAGCAGGTCATTTTTTGGTACAGCTTCATCATCGAGGAGCCGCACGCCAAGACGCAGTACCTGGGCGCCCGCCCGGGCAGCGTGGGCGGCGAAGGCGAGCTGTGCGACCACATGCCGCCGTCGTTCCAGATCACGTGCTACAAGCCGCGCGCCGTTCAGCCCGAGTGGTACCGCCGGGGCATCGTGTACCAGATCTTCCCCGACCGTTACCGCCGCGGCGACGGCTGGCGTCAAAACGTCGAGCAGGCCCTGAAGCTCCACCCCAAGGGTCCGCGCCGTGCCTTCGTAGAGGACTGGTACAAACGCCCGTACTATGAGCGCGGCGAAGACGGCAGCGTGCTTACCTGGGACTTTTACGGCGGCACGCTCACCGGCATCGAAGAGGACCTTCCGCGCCTCGCCGAGATGGGCGTTACCTCCATCTACCTCAACCCCATCTTCGAGGCCGAGAGCAACCATCGCTATGATACCGGCGACTATCTCGAGATCGACCCGATGCTCGGCACCGACGCCGACTTCAGGTCGCTGTGCGCCGAGGCCGAGAAGCGCGGCATCTCGATTATCTTGGACGGCGTCTTCAACCACACCGGCAGCGACTCGCGCTACTTCAACCAGCTCGGCAACTACCCCGACGTGGGCGCGTGGCAGAGCGAGGACTCGCCGTATCGCAAATGGTTCAACTTCTCGGAGGACGGCGCGCACTACGACAGCTGGTGGGGCGTTTCGGCCCTGCCGAGCGTCAACGAGTCTGATCCGACGTTTCAGAAGTTCGTGACGGGCCCCGACGGCGTGGTCGAGCACTGGCTGCGCGAGGGCGCCCACGGTTGGCGCCTCGACGTGGCCGACGAGCTGCCCGACGAGTTTATCGAGAAGATCCGCACCGCCGCTACGGGCGTGAAGGAAGACGCGCTGGTGCTCGGCGAGGTTTGGGAGGACGCCTCCAACAAGACCGCGTACAGCAAACTGCGCCGCTACCTGCTCGGCGACGAGCTCGACGCGGCGATGAACTACCCGTTCCGCGATGCGATTCTCGGCTTCTTGACGGGCACGCTGGGCGCCCAGGACGCCGAGGAGATGCTCGAGTCCCTGCGCGAGAACTATCCGCGCGAGGCGTTTTACAACTCGCTCAACCTGCTCGGCAGCCACGACCGTCCGCGCCTGCTCACGGTGCTCGGCGATCCGCCGGCCGAGAACAGCTTCTTTACCGACAAGGCGCGCGGCGAGTACTGGCTGCCTCATGATAAGCTCCAGCTCGCCAAGAGCCGCTTCTGGCTCGCGGTGCTCCTGCAGATGACCATGGCCGGCGTGCCCTCCGTCTACTACGGCGACGAGGCCGGCATGCAGGGCTTCACCGACCCGTGCAACCGCGGGCCGTACCCGTGGGGCCGCGAGGACGGCGACTGCCAGGTCATGTACCGCAACGCCATCGCGCTGCGCCGCACCCTGCCGTTCCTCGTTGACGGCGCGATCAGGTTCTTCTCGTTTGGGCGCGACGTCTTTGGCTTCTGGCGTTACGGCGACCAGTACGAGGAGCGCGTGGCGGTTCTCGTGAACCGCTCGACCACGCGCCCGCGCCGTGTGCAGCTGCCGATGTACGGCACCGCCGCGCAGGACCTGGTCTCAGGCGCCGACCTCGTACCCGGCGAAGACGGCAACGTGTCGCTGCAGCTTTGGCCCCTGGGGTCTGCCGTGGTGTACTTCCGCACCGACGAGGAGCGCCTCACCAAGCAGCTCGGCCGCGGAGCGGGCGTTGTGTGCCACATCACCTCGGTGCCCAACGGCAACCGCCCCGGCACGCTCGGAGCGCCGGCCAAGCGCTTCGTGGACTTCTTGGCGCCGGCGCATCAACGCTACTGGCAGGTGCTCCCGGTGAGCCCGGTCGATGCCTACGGCAGCCCGTATGCGGGCGTCTCGGCCTTTGCCGGCAACGAGGCGCTGCTCGAGGAGGACGAGGCCACGCTCAAGGCGTACTTCAGCTCCTTTGTGCCCGACGCCTCCTACCACGCCTTCGTCGTGAAGAACGCCTGGTGGCTTCTGCCGTACGCGGCCTTTATGGCCATCCGCGACTACCAGGGCGGCAAGCCGTGGCAGGAGTGGCCCAAAGAGCTGCGCCGCTACGACCGTGACCTTCTCGAGGATCCGCGCTTCATTGACGACGCGCGCTACCATATGTTCTGCCAGTTCCGCTTTGACCGCGAGTGGCGCGAGCTGCGCTCGTACGCGCACGTGCGCGGCATCGAGATCATCGGCGACATGCCCATGTACGTCTCGGCCGACTCCGCCGACGTGTGGGCGTATCCCGAGCTCTTCAACATCGATGCCGAGGGCAACCCCACCGAGGTCGCGGGCACCCCGCCCGACGCCTTTGCGGCTCAGGGCCAGGTCTGGGGCAACCCCACCTACCGATGGGCGGAGCACAAGCGCACCGGTTACTTCTGGTGGACCGGCCGCTTGGCGCGCATGATGGAGCTCTACGACTGGACGCGCTTCGACCACTTCTTGGGTCTCGAGAGCTACTACGGCATCCCACTCGGCAACCCCGCCTCCGAGGGGCGTTGGATCCCGGGTCCGGGTATCGAGCTCTTTGAGCGCGCCCGCCGCCGCTTGGGGCCGCTGCCCATCATCGCCGAGGACCTGGGCACCATCACGCCCGCGGTGCGCGGCCTGGTGGCGCGCACGGGCTTTGCGGGCATGGACGTGGCGCTCTTTGCCGACTACGACGTGCGCGAGGGCTACCGCGCCCATGCGGGCAAGGTTGCCTACACCTCGACCCACGATACGCAGACGCTCTTGGGCTGGTGCGAGGGCGCGTTCGGCACGGGCGACGCCGCCGAGATCGCCGACAAGATCAAGAAGTCGGTCATGTCGAGCGACGCCGTGGTGGCCATGATGCCGCTTCAGGACGTGCTCGGCCTGAACGACGACGCGCGCATGAACGTGCCGGGCGTTGCGTCGGGCAACTGGAGCTGGCAGGCCAAGGAGGAACAGCTCGATCCGCCCGAGGTTGCGCTCGCGCTGGCAGCGCTTACCGATCTCGCCGGCCGCAAGGTCAAGGAGGCGCCGCGCCTTTCGGCCATGATCGACCGCGCGGCCGATCCGCGCGCAAACCAGCTCGTGCTCTATCCCATCAAGAAGCACAAGGACGCCGAGGACGCGTCCCGCGACTAGAACGAAAGGACTATCGTGATCAAGGACATCGTCAGGGACAAGGACTTCCTGAGCCAGGTTGCCGAGCCCGCCACTGCCGACGACGCGGAGGTTGGCCAGGACCTGGTCGACACCATGGGCTCGATCGAGGGCTGCGCGTGCCTCGCCGCCAACCAGATCGGCTCGACCAAGGCCGTTATTGCCTACGAGGAGAACGGCCGCGTGCATGTGATGTACAACCCCAAGCTCGTGGCGTACATGCAGCCGTTCCCGGCAGTCGAGAGCTGCCTGTCTCTCGAGGAGCAGAGCCCGGTGCAGCGCTTCAACCTGATCCGCGTGTCGTACCAGGTGCTCGCCGACGGCAAGCTGCAGAACCGCACCAAGAAGTTCAGCGGCTGGACGGCCGAGATCATTCAGCACGCCATCGACCACACCAAGGGCGTGCTGGTCTAAGGCGGCGCGTTGCTTGAGCGTTTGGCGCCGAGGCTCCGGGTGGGGCCTCGGCGCTTTTTGTTGGCGGGCGAGAAGGGCGCTACGAGCATCTGTTGCCGCAGCGGGTCGCGCTTGGCAGCGGGGCGCTGGCGGCGCTGTGGCTTCTTGCTAGCGGGTGCCGCTGAGAGCGCGCGCCGCGAGCTTGGTGCGGCGGTTGCGGAAGTTCTCTACTGCGCGCTCCATGCCTAAGGGCACGTAGTCCAAGCTGTCGAGGTCATGGGGCAGGTAGTCCATGAGGCTCAAGGCAGCGGTCTGCTCAACGCGCTCGGGAAGGGGGCCGGGCGTGGCAAAGATGCCGTACACGCTTGCGCCCTGCGCGCAGAGGCGCTCCTCGTAGCCGGTCACCGGGTCGTTGGGGTGGGCTGCGCGCATGTCGCAGGACTTCTCGAGCACCTCGTAGCCGGCGAGCTTGAGCTGCGTGAGCGTGAACGCAAAGAAGGGCTGGCTGTCGGTTTTGAGGCGGAGCGTGCCTGCCGGGGCGAGAAGCGCGCGGTAGGCGAGCAGCCGGTCGAGGTAGGTGAGACGCTCGCGCGCGTCGCGCGCCTTGGGATGCGGCGTCGGGAAGTTGACGTAGATGCGCTCGAGCTCGCCGGGCGCGAAGTAGCGGTCGAGTTTGCGGGCGTTGCCCGGTACGACGACGGCATTGGCCACGTTTGCCTCGCAGACGGCCTGGGCGGCGTAGGCAACGCAGACGGGTTCGGCGTCCATGCCGACAAAGAGGACGTCGGACTCGCGGCGGGCCGACTCCACCAAAAAGGAGCCCTTGCCGCAACCGAGGTCGAGCCGCACGGAGGAGAAGCGCCCGAGCTCGCGCGCGTCCGTGAGGACAGCGCCCTTCTCGGTCGAGAAGGGCAGGGGAGCACAGGCCTCGGCCCAGCGGCCAGCGTAGCGCTCGGGTGCGGGCTCGATGGCTGAGGCGTAGCGCTCGAGGCGCTCCTCGAGTACGAAGTTCTTCGGCATGCGCGCGTGCATCTTGCCCATGGGCGCTCCTCGGGGCGGGCGGTTAGGTTGGATTGTGGCTGCCTAACAGTAGCATTCGCGCATGCGAACGCGTACAATTCATCAGCAAATCACGCGCTCGGGAGGCACGAACGCCCGGGCGCTGCAGCTCGAAAGAAGTTGATGCACGTATGACCGAATGGCTGATCAGGCATTTTGTTGCCGATGCCGAGGATGCCGGCAACCCGCGGGTGCGCGCCCGTATGGGGCAGTTCGCCGGCGTCGTGGGCATCGTCTGCAACGTGGCGCTCTGCCTCGCCAAGGGCGCGGTGGGCCTTATGGCCGGCTCGGTCTCCATCGTGGCCGACGCGGTGAACAACCTCTCCGACGCCTCGTCCAACGTTATCAGCCTGCTCGGCTTCAAGCTCGCGAGCAAACCCGCCGATCCGGGGCACCCCTACGGCCACGGTCGCTTCGAGTACCTCTCGGGGCTTGTAGTGGCGGTTATCGTCATGGCTATCGGCGTTGAGCTGCTCAAATCGTCGGTCGAGAAGATCCTCGAGCCCACGCCGGTCGAGTTCAGCACGGCGCTCGTGGTGGTTCTCGTGCTCTCTATTCTGGTGAAGCTTTGGATGGCGGCGTTCAACCGCACCGTGGGCCGTCGCATCGGGTCCGAGACGCTCGAGGCCACGGCGGTGGACTCGCGCAACGACGTGATCTCAACTGGCGCCGTGCTGCTCTCGGCCGTGGTGTCTGAGGTGGCGGGCGTGCAGCTCGACGGCTGGGTGGGTCTTGCCGTGGGCGTCTTCATCCTCTGGAGCGGCGTCGGGCTCGTGCGCGACACCGTGAACCCGCTGCTCGGGCAGGCGCCGTCTGAGGAGCTCGTGGAGCACATCCGTGGCAAGATCATGAGCTATCCGGGCGTGCTCGGCACGCACGACCTCATGGTGCACGACTACGGCCCGGGCCGGCAGTTCGCAAGCGCCCACGTCGAGATGGCAGCCGAGGCCGACCCCATGGAGAGCCACGACCTGATCGACAACATCGAGCAGGACTTTAAGGTGCAGGACAACATGATCGTCACGCTGCACTACGACCCCATTGTGACCGACGACCCCGAGGTCAACGACATGCGCAACTGGATCGACCAGGCGGTGAAGATCATCGACCCGCGCGTCTCGATTCACGACCTGCGCACGGTGCCCGGTCCCACGCACACCAACGTGATCTTTGACTGCGTGCGCCCGGCCGACCTCGGCATGTCGGAAAGTCAGCTCAAGCGCCGCATCACCGACATCGTGCGCGGCCATTACCCCAAGACCATCTGCAAGATCACCGTAGACGAAAGCTACGTGAGCTCCGCCCAGTAAATGAGGCCCGGCGAGCCATGCAAGAGGTTCGCCTGGTGCGGGGGCTCGCTGCGGGGGCATTGCGCAATGGGTGCGGGCCGTATTCGGTAAGGTGGAGCCGATAGGTTTGGCGGATCCTTACGGCGAGTGCGGGTGATGTGCGGTGACAGGAAGGCGAGCGGCGGGGCAACGGGAAGGCATGGGCGGCTGCGGCTGCGTTGAGGCAGCAGGGTCGTGCGTGCGCGGGGCAAGCGCCTGCGGCGTTACGGCTGCTTTTGCCGTTGCCGGGAGAAGCGCCGCGGTGGTGAGCGGGCCGCCCGCCCGTGTGCGGCGGCCGGACGAGAAGTGCGGCATGGCGCTCGAGCATATTGCGCTGCGCGCGTGCGGAGGCGCCCTGGGTCCGGCGCGGCAGTTCGGAGCGCGTGCTGCTCAGCTCGACCGGCAGGTTGCGGCGGCGCTCGACCATGCGGGCTCGGCAACGGGCGGCGCTGCCGTGTGCCGTGCGCAGTGGGACCGGACGGGCGCGTTTGAGGTTGCCTGTCTGGGCGGTCCGGCTGCGCTTCTCGTAGGGCCGGGCGGCGTGCGCCCGGTGCCGCAGGCTGCCTGCGAGCGCAGGCGGCGCTTCTCGACGTATCTGGGGTCGGGCCGGTGCTCGGCGGCGAGCGTGGCGCGCTATACTGGAAAGCTGACGGACGCGTATCCCTACCTCGTGCTCGTGTCGGCCGACGCGCATGCGTCGCTGCCTGCCGAGCTGGCGCGCGCGCTTTGCCTTGGCGCAGCTGGGCCCCAAGCCGCAGCGCGCGCCTTGGCCCGAGCGGCGTATGAGCGCGGGTGTTTGGGCAGCGCGGCCGTGGTGGTAGTTGGCTTTACCTGCGGAGGCGCCCATGCTCGAGTCGGTGATCGTTCTGAGGGACGCGCTGTACGAACTGCCGGGAGGATTTAAGGACGCCGCGCGGGTGTACCGCGAGGATCTGGCGGGTGCGGCGCCCACGAGCGTGGAGTATGGCTCCGACGCGCTGATGTTTGTGGAGCGCGCTCTCTTTAACCGCAATTCTCTCGCCTCGACGCTGCCCGAGAGCGTGTTTGCGCCGCGTTTGATTGCCGATCGTGAGCGGCAGCTGGCGTTTAGGTGCGCCGCCGCCGAGTTTGGCGCCTCGGCTTTTACCGCCAAGGGCGTTGACCTCGAGGAGCTGACCGGCGACAAGCTCCGCCGCGCCCGCGAGAGCTACGGCAATTCGCCGTTGCGCCTTGCCGAGAAGGGCGACGACAAGCTCCGCCAGGAGTTCTGCAAGGGCTGGCCGCCGGCGGCTTACGACAAGAGGACCATCGCGCAGCTGCGTGCGCTGCGCGAACGCTATCCGGATGCGTTTGACGCAGATGAGCTCGACCGGTTTTTGGCGCGCGCCGAGCGCGACCGGGCGCGCTTTGAGAGCATGGAACCCGGCGCCGACGCGTTTAAGAAGATGCTGCAGACCGAGCGCGGGCAAGACAGCATGCTCTGGGGGCTCGACCTGTGGGATCGCTTTGAAGCGGACCCCGAGCTGGGGCGTTCACCCGTGGCCGAGCTCGTGGCGCGCCTTGCCGGTGCGTTCCGTGCCCAGGGGCACTCCGAGGCCGCGGTGCGCTACTTCGAGCGCACAACGCTCGACTCCTTTGACGCTTACCGCGCCTCCTTTATGGAGTGCGACGCGCTGTGGAACGCCCGCAAGGGCGCGGTTATCTACAACGTGGTGATCAGCGCGTTCTTTGGACCCAAGCAGGCGCTGCGCGACTGCTATGCCGCCGAGACCGCGCGTACCGAGCTTACGGGCTTTGTGCCGCGCGAGCTTGCGGCCACCGGTCCGCTTGTGCGCGGCGGCGGCGAGGCGCTGGTGCGCCAGATTCTGCCTGGCAACGTAACGTACCTTGCGCGCGTGGTGAACCTCGACGCCCTGTCCGAGCGCGGATGCGCGCTGCTCTTTGTGATCGGCCGCGAGTTCGGCGGCGAGGCGCGCCCGCTGCCCGCCTACGGCGCGGAGGGCTGTGACGAGCCTGCCGGTGCGGTGCGAGGCGCCGATGCTGAGCTCGAGGCGGCTGCCGTGGCTTTTGCCTTCTCCGATGAGGCCCATGCGTGCGAGACGAACGAGAACTTCTATCCCACCGACCAGCCGGCCGACTCCGCGCGGCACGTTGCGGTGTGCGCCGTTGACGGAAGGGTGGTTCTCGTGGACCTTGCCTCGAGCAACGGAACGACGCTCAGGCGCGCCGACGGATCCCAAGTCGACCTGGGCCACGACCCCGCCATGGGCGAGCGGCCCGCGGCGGCAGCGTATCGCGGCGACCGCATCTACCTCGGCGATTCCGAGTTCGAGATCCTGTAGGCAGCCATGGCGGCAACCGTTGTGAGGGACCGCGCGCCGCGCGGCTGCTTTTATCGCACGGGCGAGGTCATCGCATCGTCTGGGCGCAAGGTGCTCTTCCGCGGCACCTATGTTGACGCCCAAGGGGTCCGCCGCGACGCTTTGCTCGTGACGTTTGCGCCAGGCGCCGAGGCCCAGTACGCCAACGAGCTCGCGAGCCTTGCACGCAACGCTGCGCTCGGCGCGGGGCCGCAGCTCTTGTGCCCGTACCTTGCCGCGCGCGGACAGGGTTCTTCGGGCCTTGCGCTTGTGGAGGAGTACGCCGGCGTCTCGCTCGAGCGGGCGCTCTTCTCGGCTGCGCCGATTCCGGTTGACGAGACGTTGCGGACGCTGGACAAGCCCGAAGAGGCCGCTGCGCGCCCGTGGTTCTCGGCCGCGCCGCTCAGCGAGGTGGGGACGCCCGAGCGCGAGCGCGAGGCAGCCAAGATTGCCTTTGATGTGATCGTGCAGCTCGCGAACCTGCATGCCGAGAACAGCTACCACCGCGACTTGCGCGCAGCCAACGTGTGCGTTAAACGCTGCGGCCCTGGGCCTGAGGACCTGCACGCCACGCTCATAGACTTTGAGCTGGCCGCGCACGACGCCAGCGAGCGCGTGGCGTATGCCAACGAGCCGTATGCGCACCTCTTCAGGCGCCTGCCCGCCGAGCTGGGGGCTGTGGCGCCTGCGGATCTTACGCCGTTGCAGATCGACATGGGCTATCTGGCGGCGCTGCTCTTTGAGCTTGCGACGGGCGTGCCCGCAACCGGGGCGGCGCCTGAGGATCTGCGCGCGCAGTTTGGGGCATGGCCGCTTTTTGCCTACCGCGCCGACGGCACGGTGTTCGCACGGATGATCGACCAGGAGCTCGACATCGATGCTCGGGCGCACGAGCTGGGGCTCGCGCCGGTCTGCGCCGAGACCTTTCCCGAGCCGGACCTTCTCGCCATGGCGCGCGCCACAGTGCATCACGGCGGCTACGTTGACGCGTACGATCGGGCGCGCCTTAAGGCCCTGCATCCCGAGGCCAAGATGTACGGCTCGCTTGACGGGCTGGTGGACCGGGCATTTAGGACCTACGTCGAGCAGGCGAGCCGCGGCGGGGCGGAGCTTGCGGCGCTCACACTTGACGCCCAGCCCGAGGCGCTGCGCGGGTCTACGACCGCCCAGGTCAAGGACGTGCCGGCCAAGGTATATGCGCTCGGCTACCGCGTGGTGGAGGCGGATGCGTGTCCCGCCGGGCGGCGGGTAGCGTCGTTTACCGATGACGAGGTGGAGTACCTCGCCTATATGGAGCACCGCCGCTGGTGCGCCGAGCGCCGCGCCGCTGGCTGGACCTGGGGTCCGGCCAAGGACGTGGAGAAGCGCGTCAACCCGAGCCTTGTGCCGTACGACGAGCTGTCCGAGGACAACAAGGACTACAACCGAGCCCACGCCCGCGACATCCCGCGCCTGCTCGCGCTGGCGGGGCTCGCCATCTGCCGGTAGGGGGATGGTGGCTGCTAGGGCGATCGAGGCGGCGGGGGCGACCGGGGTCGCTGGGGCGACCGGGGTCGCCAGGATCGCCAGGGAAGGTCGGCGGGGGCGTCAGGGGGTTGACGGCCGCCCTTCTCGTCCTTCTCCCTGCCAAAAAACGCTGATAACAGCGGATTTTGTCCACCGGCTCTGAGCTGGGAGAATGACACATCATCGCAGGTAGATGGGGTAGCAACCACCCTGCCAAAAAGCGCCGTTAACAGCGTTATTTGGCAGGGGGGTGGGAGAACGACCAGGATCGGCGGCGGATCGGCCAAGCAGGGAAGGGGAATGGACGGCCGGGAAGAGGGGGCCGGCGCTAGTCGATGTGGTAGGCGCGCTTTTCGGCTTCGGTGAGCTCGTGGCCGCTGATGAGCTCCTGGGCAAAGGAACGGAGCTCGTCGGTGGTGTAGAGCGGCAGGACGGACGAGCCGTAGGTGTCCTCTACGAGCACGTGCCGCTCGTCCGCGGAGGTCACGGTGCCGCCGGTAACCGACGACTCGATGCCGAAGAGGTCGGGGTCGAGCGCGATGGTGTGCAGGTCGCCGAGCGAGGTGCGCGCGTACAGGCGCGTGCCGTCGAGCGAGAGCCAAGCGTCATCGATGGAGTCGAGGTCGGCCGCCTGCGATGTGGCGAGGGTGCTGCCCGTTTGCCCGCTGAGCAGCAGAAGCTGGCCGTTGGTGTCTTGCACTACAACGTTGCCTTCGGGCGTGAAGGCAACGAAGGGGTTGGACGCCAGCTCGGGAGCGATGCCCTGTTCCGCCAGGCCGGCGCGCCACAGGATGCCGCCCTCGCTGTTGGCCAGCACGACCTCGCCTGCGGTGGCAAACGCCAGGCGCGTGCCGTCGGCGCTTGCGTGCAGCGAGCTCAGAGAGTACGCCGAGCCCACCACGGTGCCCGAGATCTCGCTCTCGACTTCCTTTCCGCTCGCAAGATCGAAGGTGTGCAGAGCGTAGGAGGCGTCGGTCGATGCGTCGTCGTAGACGGCGATCGACACCACGAGCATGTTGTCGAGAAGCACGACGCAGTCGGCGTCGCTCATCTCGTCCTCGTGTGCAGGGGCGAGGGCGAGACGGTCCGTCTCTTCCAGCGTGCGCGGGTCGAGCGCGACAAGCTCCGTGGCCTCTACGATCTCGCCGACGGTCGATGCGCTCAGGTCGGTGTAGTGCTCGAACGCGTAAAGTTTGCCGTTGCGGAAGGTGAGGCTGCTCTCCTCTATGCTGTACGCGGGCGACTCGTACGAGCCGAGCTTCTCTCCGGTTGCCAGACTTACGGCGGTGAGCGTGTTGCCCGCCGTAAGGTAGAGAACCTCGTCGTCCTCGGGGCTGAGAAACACGCTGAAGGAGCTTTCGCCGGGGGCAAGCGCGGCGAGGTCCAGGGTGCGCTCGGTGGCGAAGGTGGCGCCGTCTGCGATAAGGGCCTCGTTGGCGGTTGAGTCGAAGACCGCAACGTAGGTGCCCTCGGCGCTGCGTTGGGGCGCGTGGAACGAGGCGTCCATGGCGGCCGCGAGCTCCTCGTCGGTCTCCTCGGCGCCGGGACAGGCGTTCTCGAGGTCGTAGCGCCAAACGGACGTGCTGTTGGTCTGCGGGTTGGCGGTAACGCAGAGCTGCTCGCCGCTTTGGAGCACGACAAAGTCGGCGTACCAGGCCCCCGTCTCGGGCTCGCTGCCGTATGTGTTGGGAGCAGAGGGCGGGTTGCCGCTGTACGCGATGCCGAGCTCGCCGATCTCGCGGTAGCCAAACGGGTCGAAGGCGGTGGAGGGTTTGCCGTCTGCCACGTAGGCAAAGCCGCCCTTGCCCTCGTCGGCGCAGGTTGCCGCCTGCACCTGACCCGTTGCCTCAAAGTCGAGCTCTGCCTCGCCGGTTTTGGTGCTGAGGAAGTACACGTGCTGGTTGTACGAGACGAGCAGGTGCGTGCCCTCGTTGCGTTTGGTGACGCCGTAGATGGCGGGCACGGAGGTGTCGTTCGTGATGCTCGGGGTGCTCGCGTCCAAGCGGAAGCTCCAACGGCGCTCGAAGCCTTGCGGGTCGTACGCGCTGATAGCAAACTGGCTGCCCCGGTCCTTCTCGTCAAAGGCGACGGCGTAGAGCGCATCTCCCGCAAAGCGCAGCGAGGTGACAACGCCTTCGGAGGTTTTTACGTCCTTCCACGTGCCGCAGGCAACGTCGAGCACGTGCAGGGTCTCGCCCGCCGATTGCACGAGCGTCGACCCGTCGGACGAGAAGGCTGCGGTAAAGAGATAGGGCAGCGAGTAATCGTAGGCGTCGAGGCTCTCGTCGTAGGAGAAGGTCTGCTGCGCGCTGATCTCGCCGGTGGCGGTGTCGAGCAGGTAGGTTATGAGAACTCCCTCGCCGGTCTCGCCGTCGGTTCCCCGCCAGGTGAGCGCCGCGAGGCTGCCGTCGGGGGCGGCGGCGATATCGCCCACGTAACCGCTTGCGCCCTCGGCGACGGGCAGCTTGGCGCGTGCGAGTTCTTCTCCGGTGCGCGGGTCAAACACGGCCGCCTCGTCGTTGCCCCATGCGCAGACGAGCTTGCTGCCCGCAAAGCACGTGGCGGAAAGGAACGTCGACGCGTCGCGTACCGTGCAGGTCTCTTCGCCGGTTACCAGGTCGTATACGTGCACCGTGCCGTTTGAGGTGTCCACGGCATAGCAGCCCGCGTCCGCGCTGTAGGTCAGGTTCCAGGCGCTGAGCTCCTCGTCGAGGTGGTTGGCGTACACAGGGCGCCAGTACGACCCCGGATACACCTCGCACGCCTGCTCGAGGGCAAGCCGCGCCGAGGGCGTGTAGGGGCGGCTGCCCTCGCTCTCGCCGAGGGCCGCCAGCGCAACCTGCATGGCCTGCATGCGGTCACCCTGGGCGAGAAGCTCCTGCGCCTCCTCGGCGAGGTACTGCGACTGGTTGAGAAGCGCCGCATCGTAGTTGCGCTCGATCTGAACCTGCTGGTAGAGCGCGAAGGCGCCGAAGCCCGCGGCGATGACGGCGGCAGCGCCGGCGGCCACGGCGGTGCGCGTGATGCGGCGCAGGCGCTCGCGTTGGCGCAGGTCGTCGTAGCCGCAGCCCGCGATGGGCGCTACGATGCGCAGAAGCTCGCCGCGGAAGCTCTTGCGGGCGGCGTCGCGCATGTCGGCGGCGAGCGGCTCGCAGGGGCGCTCGGTCATCTCGCCAGTGTCCTCGTTCTTCTCGAGCACGGTCATGAGCAGGGGCGGGAAGGCGTCTTCGGGCTCGCCCTCGGCGAGCACGGGCAGGATGCGCTGGCGTCCGTGGTAGGCGGCAAAGAGCTCGACCTCGCGTGCGACCCAGGGGCTCTCGCGCATGGCGGGGCTGCAGATGACGATGAGAAAGCGCGAGCGCTTGAGCGCGTCTTCGATAAGCGCCGGCAGCGAGTCGCTCGTATGGAGCTCGTCCTCGTCGCGGAAGCACTTGCCGAGCTTCTCGCCGGCGCGCGGGCCCTCGGGTTCACGGGGTATGGCAAAGCCCTCGATGCGCCGCTGGATGCGCCGGGCGAGCTTCTGGTCGTGCGGCGCATGGCGGTACGAGATAAACGCCTCGTAGGCGTAGTCGTCGTAGGCCGACGTGCCGCTCAGCGCTGCCTCGCAGCGCGGGCAGAACGCGGCGCCGGCGGGCAGCTCGCGGTGGCAGACGGGGCAGACGGTCATGACGGTCCTTTCGGGGCGGGCGGCGCGAGGGGGCGCACGGACGAGGCGGAGGTCCGTTGCGCGGTTCGCAGCGTACGCAAAAAGCGCATGTAGGATGCTGGTTAAACGATTTGCCGGGGTGACCAAATGCGCAAACTGCGTAGGCTCGCATTTCCGTAGGCAAGCTCTGCTCCTGATTGTAGCGCCGGGATGCGCGCCGCGCCGCGCTGCCCCGAGCTTTGCAGGGGTTTTGTTGCCGTATGGCGCTTATCGGCCGTGCGCGCGGGCACGGGCGCGGCATCCACTATAATGTGGGCGGCTTTACGCAACGTACATCCGGGGCGGCTGTGCCCTGATCACGAGGGGAAGTAGCATGGGCGGATTCTTCGGTGCGGTCTCGCATCGCGACGTAGTGCTTGACGTGTTCTTTGGCGTTGACTATCACTCGCATCTCGGCACGCGCCGCGCAGGCATGGTGGTCTGCGAGGGCACGGGCGGTTTCCAGCGCGAGATCCATTCCATCGAGAACGCTCCGTTCCGCTCCAAGTTCGACCGCGACATCGAGCAGTTCCACGGCACGAGCGGCATCGGCTGCATCTCCGATACCGATCCGCAGCCGCTCTTGGTCCGCGGTCGTCACGGCACGTTCGCCATCACCACGGTCGGCATCATCAACAACGCCGACGAGCTTATCGAGCAGTACTTCTCGGCCGGCGGCGCCCAGCTCACGGCTATGAGCTCGGGCGCGGTCAACGGCACGGAGCTCGTGGCGGCGCTTATCAACCAAAAGGACGACCTGGTCGAGGGCATCAAGTTTGCCCAGGAGCAGATCGAGGGCTCGCTCACGCTGCTTATCATGACCGAGGACGGCGTGGTCTTTGCCGCGCGCGACCGCATGGGTCGCCTGCCCGTGCTTATCGGCCGCGACGCTGAGGGCCAGGGCTACTGCATTTCGTTTGAGAGCTTCGTGTACCACAAGCTCGGCTACGAGGACGCCTACGAGCTCGGCTCCGGCGAGGTGGTGCGCGTAACCGCCGACGGCTACGAGACCGTGGCGCCTGCCGGCGACAAGATGAAGATCTGCGCCTTCCTCTGGGTGTACTACGGCTACCCCAACTCCAACTACGAGGGGCTCAACGTCGAGGTCATGCGCTACCGCAACGGTCGCATCATGGCGCGCGACGAGGCGCTGGCCGGCACGCTGCCCGAGGTTGACTACGTGGCCGGCGTGCCCGACTCCGGTACCCCGCACGCCATCGGCTACGCCAACGAGTGCGGCGCCACGTTTGCCCGTCCGTTCATCAAGTACACGCCCACGTGGTCGCGCTCGTTCATGCCCACCAACCAGAAGGTGCGCGACCGCATTGCCGAGATGAAGCAGATCCCCGTGCCCGAGCTTATCCGCGACAAGCGCCTGCTTCTGGTCGACGACTCCATCGTGCGCGGCACGCAGCTCGGCAACACGGTCAACTTTTTGTACGAGACCGGCGCGTCCGAGGTGCACATGCGCTCCGCCTGCCCGCCGATCATGTTCAGCTGCAAATACCTGAGCTTCTCGCGCGGCAAGTCCGACATGGACCTCATTGCGCGCCGCGTGGTGCGCGAGCTCGAGGGTCCCGAGGGCGACGAGCATCTGAGCGAGTACGCCGACAGCTCCACCGAGCGCGGCCAGTGCATGCTTAAGAAGATCTGCGAGCAGTTGGGCTTTGACAGCCTGGGCTACCAGAGCCTGCCGGGCATGCTCGAGGCCATTGGCATCGATCCCGAGAAGATCTGCACCTACTGCTGGGACGGCCGCGAGTAAGACGCGTCTGCCGGGGCGCGGGCCGCACGGGCAGAGATAGGGCTGCGAGGGCCGGGGCGTACGCGCTCCGGCCCCTTTTGCGTCTGCGCACACCAGCGCGTGGACGGTGCTTTGCCCGGGTAGACCGGACCGCCCGGCGGGGGGAGAGCGGCGGTGTGGACCGCCCGGCAGGGGAGAACAACGGCGCAGGGGAGAACAACAGGGCAAACGAGAAGGGCCCGTTCCGAACGCGTGTCGGAACGGGCCCTTGGGGCTGCGGTATGTGCGAGGCTGCCTTAGCTCAGGAGCATGCGGTCGTTGGCGAGTTCGCCGCCGGCGACCTCCTCGAACTTCTGGAGCAGGTCCTTGACGGTGAGGGACTTCTTCTCGGCGCCGCGGACGTCGTAGATGATCTGGCCCTCGTGCATCATGATGAGACGGTTGCCCATGCGGATGGCGTCGTTCATGTTGTGCGTGACCATGAGGGTCGTGAGCTTGCGCTCGCCGACGATCTGCTCGGTGAGGTCGAGCACCTTGGCCGCGGTCTTGGGGTCGAGCGCGGCGGTGTGCTCGTCGAGGAGCAGGAGCTTGGGGTCGGTGAGCGTGGCCATGAGCAGGGTGAGCGCCTGGCGCTGGCCGCCCGAGAGCAGGCCGACCTTGGCGGTGAGGCGCGATTCGAGGCCGAGGCCCAGGATCTTGAGGCGCTCGGCGTACTCTTCCTTCTCGGCGCGGGTAACGCCCCAGGCGAGCGTGCGGCGCTGGCCGCGGCGCTTGGCCATGGCGAGGTTCTCGACGATCTGCATGTCGGAGGCGGTGCCCATCATGGGGTCCTGGAACACGCGGCCGAGGTACTGGGCGCGGCGGGACTCCGACAGGCGCGAGATGTTCTTGCCGTCGAGCACGATGGTGCCGGCGTCGATGGGGTACACGCCGGCGATCATGTTCATGAGCGTCGACTTGCCGGCGCCGTTGCCGCCGATGATGGTTACGAAATCGCCCGGATGCAGGTGGAGGTTCACGTTGACCAGGGCGCGCTTCTCGTTGATGGTGCCGGCGTTGAACGTCTTGCAGACGCGGTTGACCTTAAGCATGCGCTAGCGCCCCCCTTCCTGAGCCTGACTGCTTGCGGCGTCGGCCTTGATGGCGCGTGCGTAGGTGCGGCGGAGCTGGTACTTCTCCCACACGACTGGCACGCACAGGGCGAGCGCCACGATGATGGCCGAGAGCAGCTTCATGTCGTTGGCGTCCATGCCGAGCTGGAGCACGACGGCGCGGATGAGGAAGTAGACCACGGAGCCCACGACGGCGGAGGCAAGGCGGCCGCCGAAGGCGTGCAGCTTGGCGCCGGGCAGGATGCGCCAGAGCACCTCGCCGATGACGATGGCCGCGAGGCCGATGACGATAGCGCCGGTGCCCATGCCGATGTCAGCGTACTTCTGGCTCTCGCAGATGAGGCCGCCTGAGAGGCCCACGAGGCCGTTGGAGAGGGTGAGGGCGATCATCTTGGTGACCTTGGTGTTGACGCCGAGCGCGCGCACCATGGCCTCGTTGTTGCCGGTGGCGCGGCAGGC